>JAYTKJ010000039.1:0-15960 GCA_043730365.1 Acidobacteriota bacterium
CCAGCCCGGTTCAACCAGATCAACCAGAGCAGCGCGGTTCCAACGTCCAATGCCATATCCACCTCGCTGGCCGCGATCCGCCAAGATGCCGAATTAACCACGTTTCGCAAGAACAACAAAGCGCTTCCGCCGATGAACCTCACGCTGAAACCGAGGCAATACAAGACGATATTTCTCCTAAGGGCCACGGGAAACCACGCCACAAAGCCTACTGTTCCCGCAAATAGGATGGTCAGAAAGAAGGCAACCGACTGGTGGAAGAGGAAGAATTGATCGAGCAGCGGGAAGGCCGAGCCGGTGCGTAGTCTGGCGAGCGTCAGAATTGCCAGCGGGGTGAGAACGGCTAGCACCAGGGAAACACGAACGCCCAGGCGTACGGCTGATTCGATCCCGGGGTGATCATGGAAGACGAGTACGCACAATTCCCGCAGTACCAGATAGCGGAGGACCCAGGCGATTGCCGTGGAGGCGAAGAAGATCTCCGAATAGATGTTGGAGTTGGGTCGCACCAGGTACATGGCTACGGCGGCGCACCAATCGAAGGCAATCGAGGCATAAAAGGCCCGATAACGGGCGTGCAATCCCTCGCGCCACAACCGCACCAGTAGTGCGGCGGTAAGCAGCAGGCCGAACACTTGGAGCGCCTGATCGAGCAGGGTGGCCTACCTTACCTGGCCCCGGCAAGCCGGGCTTCCAGCCAAAGCAAGGAGAGCAGGGCGAACACCATGAGGATTCCCACCGACGGAGCAGCCATGACCACGCCGACTCCCCACCAATCGGAGGCGAAGCCCACCAGCCAGGGCGCCAGCAACCCTCCGCCGATTCCAAAGGAGAGTAAGCCGTTGTAGAAGCCCGGATGGTAGTCGGGAAAACGGTGGCCGATTTTTTCCACGACCAGTGGATAGACCGTCGAGAAGCCAGCGCCGGCCAGGAGCGTCCCAACCCAGCAGCCAAAGTAATCTTTGGTGGCCTGGAGAATCAGGCAGCCCAGAAGCGAGGCGGCCCCACTGCCCACCAACAGCCGGCCGTGGCCGACACGCGGGAGCACCCCCTGGGCAACGACTCTGCCCAGCAGCAGCGCGAGCCAGAAGACCGCCAGCAACAGAATAGCCCGATCCGGACTCAAACCGACCGTCTGGACCAGGAAGACCGGTAGCCACCCGGCCATCGTCCACTCGTTGGCGAACTGGAAGAACAGAATCAACGTGAAAATGACCGCACCGGGGCTCTTTAACTCATTGATCACTTCGCGTATCGGGCGCTCGGCGTGCTTCGGCGCCGGGGCAAAGCTCGAACGCCAATACAGGCGGGCAGCGACTGCCGGTATGACCGCAAACAGCAATACCAAAGTGCCCGGAGTGTATATGTAGTAGGCGCCCCAGACGGCCAGCGTTGTAGTCAGGCAGCCGAGGCCAAACAGCACGCCGGCCATGTTGACGGTCGAGGCCGGATCATGCTCATAGATTCGTGAGATGGCCAGGAAACCGGAGGCATTCAGCAACCCGGCGCCGAGCCCCAGAATCGCCACGCCTGGGAGTCGCCAGCCCCAGATTACCGGTGGCGCGCTGGCAGCCAGCCAGAGGAAGCCCGCCGACGCCATGATACAACCGGTGGCCACGACAAACCGGATATCCTTCTTCAACAGAA
The DNA here is from genome assembly GCA_043730365.1 of Acidobacteriota bacterium. Taxonomy (GTDB): domain Bacteria; phylum Acidobacteriota; class Terriglobia; order Bryobacterales; family Bryobacteraceae; genus VFZP01. The sequence goes on from JAYTKJ010000039.1 coordinate 1,648, forward strand.
GCCGCCGGCCGAGGGGATAAGAGACCATTAGGCCCAGGCCCAACGCGAGAAAATACTGGCCTACCTCGACATGGAGACTTCGCAAGTGGTAGCCCCAGGCAGGGAGCGCCGCTCCCAGGAATGACATCAACATTCCAGAGATGAAGAAAATAGTGAGACCGTTGCGCGCCGACGAGGCGTGCCAGTTGTCTTCCGGCTGCACGACCGGACGGGTCGCAGGTTGAACCGTCACGCTGCCCACTATGTTCTTTATTGTACTGCTGTTTTCAGTAGTCTGGCTCTGGAAATCCATACAGCCCGGATCGGGCGCCACGTGTTTTCAGAGACTTAGCTGCTGGCCCCGTTCGTGCCATACGTATGTTCATCTGTCTCGCTATCGTGGGCTTTGCCTCCCACTATGCCCGCGGCGGTTGGCTCCCTTGGTTGGGGAGGGTCGGCGGCCGCGGGCTCGTTGGCTGCTACACTGGCGTTTTGGCGACGATGGGTTTGTACGCGCGCTACATGGGGGCCTGGGAAACCCGCTTGGCCAACCTCGATCCGCATCGCACGCCCCACCCTTTTGAATGGGGCCTGGACTGGCTGGGTTTGCCAGGCGAGGGTGGCGGCGAGGCTTCGGCCGGGCCTGCGATGGAACGCTTTAACCGGCTGCAGATCGGGGCTTCCGACGAGTTCTTTGCGCATTCGCCGCAGGCGGCGCAGGCTACGCTGGCAGGGTCCACCCTCAGTTTTCCCAGTCAACTTACGACGCCGTACTCTGAAAACAACACGGTGTGGGCTGAGTACTACCCCTCACCAAAGGCCAGGGGCCGGGCAGTGTTGGTTTTGCCTCAGTGGAACTCGGACGAACAAAGCCATCTTGGCTTATGCCGGCTGCTCCAACGCCTTGGGCTTTCTTCCCTGCGCATGAGCATGCCCTACCACCATCGACGCAAGCCGCTCGAAATAAAACGAGCCGACTATCATGTGTCGGCCAATCTGGGCCGCACCATCCACGCCACTCGCCAATCGGTCTTGGACGCCCGGGCTTGTCTTGATTGGCTGGAACGACGGGGCTACACGGAATTGGCGATCCTGGGCACCAGTCTGGGTTCCTGCGTGGCGCTACTGACTGTCGCTCACGACCGCCGCGTCAAATCCGCCGTGTTCAACCACGTCTCGATGAATTTTTCCGACGTGGTCTGGACGGGCATGTCCTGCCGCCACATTCGTGCCTCGCTTGAAGGCCACGTCACCCAGGAGCGGCTGCGGGACTACTGGCGCCTGATCAGTCCGTCGGCGTATTTGCCACGATTGACCGATCGCGCTACGCTCGCCAACCTACTGATCTGGGCCGGTCACGACACCACGTTCCGGCCGGAATTTTCCCGGCAGATTCTCGCCGGCTTTACCGGACTCGGCATCCCGCATTCCCGGTTCTATCTTCCCTGCGGACACTACACTTCGGCCAAGCCTCCGTTTGTGTGGCTGGATGGCTATGCCATGAGCCGCTTCCTGCTGACGACGTTGTAGTTCGGCAGGGCCCGTGAAAAACTATTGACAAGAATCGCGAGTTGAAGCAGCATAGGGATATCACTGAGAAAGGAGGTGGTCCAGTAGATGGAAATAGGCAGTAATAGATCTAAGATGAGGCTCACACAGGAGGTGGCCGACTGTTGAGTCGACGCCCCTAACGTTCAGGTCTCGTTCAGTGTCGAGGCCGCTGTTCCTGTGGACCGGCTGCCTTTGCTTGTGTGAAGCCTCGAGATCGGAAGACCCCCGTTTCTGGCCTGAGGGCCGGTGCGGGGGTTTTCGGTTTTAGCGCAGGTAGTCAAACAGACTGGTGCGTGGCCGGCGGGCTTCGGCGGCCAGAGCAGCCGATTGCGATTGGAGACCCTGGTTCAGGTCAAGAATGGACGCGGTGACGTCGGCGTCCTCGACACCGCTGATCTGCTGCTTCAAGCGGACAATTTGTTTTTCGGCGAACTCGGTGGCTTCGGTGACCTGGTTCTGGGCGCCGCCAAAGAAGGCTTGTTGGTTGTTGAGATATTTGGCGGCCGTGCGGACGTTGGCCATTGCCAGTTTCGCCCCCGCCGTATCGTTATCCCGCAAAGCGTTGCGCAGCGCGTTGACCGAACCGAACAGGTCATCTTGGGCCGCCGGAGCCTCAAAGATGGTGTTGGCTGCCTTCGAGATCGCAAACCGGCTGCCGCTTGGGTGTCCAACTTGGCGCGTCGTTGACGAGCCTTGAAACGTCGAGACGGCGTCGTCCTGCGAGGGATCAAAGGTGTAGGGAGGAACTTGGTCAGTATCGCCCGCGAAGATGAAACGGCCCCCGATTTCGGAGTTGGCCAGGTTCACCAGTTGGCCCAGCAATTGGTCCACTTCGCCAGACAGCGTGCGCCGGCCCGAGGCATCGAGCAGATCGGAGGCGCCCTGGGCTCCCAGCACTTGCACGCGGTCAACGATCTCGGTGGCGTGCCCCAGCGCTTGTTCGGCGGCGTCGACCTCGGTGCGCACGCGGCTTAGGTTGGCTTTGACTTGTTCGGTGGAGCTGAGCGAGGTGCGTAGCGACAGCAAATGCGAGATTTCGTCGGGTGCGTCAGACGGGGCATTGATTCGTCGTCCGGAAGTGATCTCCCGTTGTGCCTTGCCGATGCGGCCGTTGATGGTGGCCAAGTCACTCAGGAATCGCTCGGAGCGTGCGTCGGGACCTTTAATCATAGGTGGTTTACCGCAGAATGTTGATGGTGGTCTCAGTCAATGAGTTGAGGATACGGATCAATTCAGCGTTGGCCTCATACTGGCGCTGAAAGGCCACCAGATTGACCGCTTCTTCGTCCAGTGAAACTTCGCTGCTTTGGGCCCGGATATTTTTGGCCTGTGTCAGCAGCAGGGATTGGGTATTTTCATCGTTGCGCGCGTTGGCCAGCGTTCGGCCCACCCGCCCGGCCAAATTCCCATAAAACTGACTGGCGGTGTAATCGTCGATGGAGCGCGCGCTGGCCAGATCGGCCAACGATAGCGCATTGCCATTGCCGCCCGGCGCTGTCGCCGAAGCCCCGGCCAATTGATCGGCCGAGATCCCGACGGCGGTGAGCGAACCGGCCTCGCCGGCGGTAGCGTCATAGTGAAACAGATCCGTGCCTGCATTGCCGTTGCGGTCCAGACCGCCGCCCAACGTCGAATTGACCGAGTCTGCAATCGTGCGGGCCAAGCGGTTCAGGTCAGTTGACAGCGTGGGGAGGAAGCCGTTCCGCAGTTCGAGTTGCGCACCGAGCCGCCCCTGCTGGATCTGCCCGGTAATGACGCCGCCTTGCGCGTTTTTCACCTGCGCCGTCGCGCCCGATAAATCCACCGAAATTGGGTAGTGGCTGCCGCCAACCGTTAAAGGAGTCTGCCCACCCAGATTCACCGAAAACGAACCGTCTGGTCCGCGGATGACCTTGAAATCAACCAGTTCGGCCAGATCCTCGAGCTTGTGGAATACCTGGGCTTCGAGGCCAGGGTCCTGCAGTTTGCGGGCATCGCTGCGGACTTCGATGTTGTACTTTTGGACATCCTGGCCAATTTGGTTAATGGCATCCGCGGTGGCCTGCAATTGGCTTTGGGAATCGGCATTGACCGTGGCCAGCGAGGCTACCGTGAACCGGAAGTTCTGAGCCAGATCCCCGGCCCGGTCGAGCACCGCCTGCCGCACGGGCGTATCGTTTGGACTCACGCTCCAGGCCGAAAACGCCTCAAACAGCCGATTGATCGAGCCGGCGATTCCGGAGTTGGCCGTCACATCAAATACCGGCTCAATCTGTTCCAGGCTCGACGATTGCTGCGCAAACCGCCCGTAGCGATGCGCCTGCTCTTGAACGCCATCCTCCAGGTAGGCCTTGCGGCCGGAGAGGAGTTTGCCCGCTTCCACTCCTCCGGCAAACCCGTTATTCACCTCAAACCGCTTGGCCAACAAGTCCAGCCGCTGTTTGGAGTAACCCGGTGTCTTGGCATTGGCGATATTGTTGCCGCCCACGTCAATGGCCAACTGCATGGTCCGCATCGAATCGGCCACCGTGACCAACGAATTGAGTAGATTTCCCACTTTGGCTAGCCCTCCACCTGAAGGCGGTGACGGCTGGCCGCAACCGGTGCGATCCCTGTGGGCGTATAAACGCCGCTATTCTCGCTACCTGGACGGCTGGCCTCGGCGTTTTCGAGCAGCCTTCCACAAAGCCTTACCTTCTGCCGGATCAGGTCTCCCACGTCGTCCGGCATCCTGACCACGGCCTGGCGCATCAGGTGTTCGACAGCGCTCAGGTGCTGAAGCGTCGGCGACGTCAGCAACTGGGCAGCTTCATCAAGCAACCGCGCCACTTCATTCGTTGCCGAAGGCATCGTCCACCAGCTTGCGCGCCAACTGACCGGTGTCCTGTTTGAGCGTCCCCTGCTCATATTGCCCGGCCAGCTGCTCGATTTTCGCCTCACGCTCCTTGTCAGCGGCGTTGGTCAGGCGGCTCAGTTGGCGCCCCAGCCCTGACAAAGTTACTTGATCTGAATGGGCGTCCGGCTCGGTCTCCGTGGAAGATTCAGCCGAGGTGCGGTAGCCAATTCTGGCTGCTTTCCGGGAGGATTCAGCGCCGGTGGTCTCGCCTCCGGCGCCGGGCGGCGCCGTCGCAGGTTTCTGGATGGGCTCCGGAGAGATGCCGCCTGGAATGTTGCCGTCGATCTTCATGTCTTTCAGTATCCGTCAGTTAGGTTGGAAGCTTTTGGAACTCCCAAGGCCCTTATCGGCGAGATGGGGGAGTTTTGAGAGAAAATGTGGCCAACGTCAAAATATCTCGTGCCAGCTGTGAATCTTGAAAAGACCTCCACTTTCAACCGATGAGGCTCAGTGAAAGTAAGAGTCACCGAAAAACCCTTATGTTGAACAATCTAAAAATCAAGATGAAGCTGATGGCTTCCTTCGTTGCCATTGCCCTGCTATGCGCATTGGCCGGCTTGTGTGGAATTCGATCGCTTGAAAAGAGCCTGGAAGAAGCCCGAAGCCTCAACGAAGGCCGGGTGGTGCCGATTGAGCGGCTCAAGGTGATGGCCGACATGTATGCGGTCAACATTGTAGATACCGCACACAAGACGCGCAATGGCAATATTACTTTTGCCCAGGCCGGCGAGAACATCAAAGCGGCGCGCGAGAAGATCAAGGCGGCTTGGGCGGCGTACACCGGCCGGCCGTTAGATCCAGAAGAAGCCAAGGGCGCCGCTGAGTTGAAGCCTCTTCTTGCGCTGGCTGACCAGGCTGTCGAACGGCTGCAAGGATTCGTTGACCGTCAATGGCGCGCCGGCGTTGGCAACTTCACCATTAACGAGATGTATCCGGTGATCGATCCGGTCTCGGACCGGGTGGGCCAACTGGTGGACTACTCGTTGCGGGCCGCGCGGCAAGACTACGCTCGAGTGCAGGCGTCGGCCCAACGTGACCGGATCATTCTTTGGACGCTGGTGCTGACTTCCGTGTTTAGCGCCATCGTGCTCGGCCTGCTGTTGAATCGATCGATCACGGCTCCGATCATGGCTGCCGCGGGCGCAGTGCAAGCGGCCAGCCGGGGCGATCTCACCCAGGAAGTGAGCGTGCGGTCGACCGATGAAATTGGTGAGATGTCGCGCAATCTGGCCACTTTGTTTGGCTCGCTACGCGGTTCGATGGGCGAGATCATCGGCAAGGCGCAGTCGCTGAATGGCTCGGCCGATTCTTTGAACGACATCAGCAGCCAGATGTCGGCCAGTTCCGAGGAAACCGTGTCGCAGGCCAACGTGGTCTCGGCGGCCAGCGAAGAGATTTCGGTCACCGTGGCCCAGGTGGTTAACGGCGCAGACCAGATGTTGGCTTCGATTCGAGAGATTTCGAAGAACGCCAACGATAGCGCCATCGTATCGCGCAACGCCGTGGCGACGGCCGAACGCACGTCGGCCACCGTGGCCAGACTCGGCCAATCGAGTGAAGAGATTGGCAAGGTAATCAAGGTCATCACCTCGATTGCTGAGCAAACCAACCTGCTGGCGCTCAACGCCACGATTGAGGCGGCGCGGGCCGGGGAAAGCGGCAAAGGCTTTGCTGTCGTGGCCAACGAAGTGAAGGAGCTGGCGAAGGCGACCGCCAAAGCCACCGAGGAAATCAGCCAGCGGATCGAGGCGATTCAGGGCGACACGCGCGGAGCGGTCGAGGCGATTACTGAGATCAGCGGCGTGATCACGCGCATCAACGATTTCACCACCACCATTGCGTCGGCGGTGGAGGAACAAACGAACACCACCAACGAGATGGCGCGGAATCTGGGCGAGGCCTCCCGCGGCGTCACCGACATTACGTCTAACATCAGCGGCGTGGCCCAGGCGGCGCAGGGTGTGTCTGTCTGCGCGCAGCAGACCAGGACAGCTGCGTCCGATTTGCAGGGCGCTGCCGGGGTCCTGCGCGACTTGATGGCGAAATACAAGGTTTGAGGACGGACGCCGTTGCCTGCGGGACAATAGTCAGATGTCTCGCTGGCCATTGGGTGACGGCGCCGAACTCCGGATTCTGGAGCCGGGCGACGCCGAGGAATTATTTGAGCTGGCCGGACGCAATCGTGCGCGGCTCGGCGAGTACCTGCCGTGGGTGCATGCCACGCAAGTGGTGGCCGATGTGGCAGAATTCCTGGCCTCTGCCGGTGCGCAACACGCCGCCGGTCTCGGCTTCCATGCGGCGATAACTTTATCCGGGCGCATGGCCGGTTGCGCCGGGATGCACCCGATTGATTTGGCCCACAGGAACGTGGCTTTGGGCTACTGGATCGATCAGGAATTTCAAGGCAGGGGCCTGGTGACGCGAGCCACCGCCGAACTGGTGCGGATCTGCTTTCAAGACTACCGGCTCCACCGCGTCGAAATCCGCTGTGCCGTCGACAATCAACGGAGCCGCGCGGTGCCGCTCCGGCTGGGGTTTCGCCAGGAAGGAATGCTACGGGGCGCCCAATTGGTGAACGGCCGATGGTTCGATCTGCTGGTTTTTGGGAAACTGGCCGGGGACGCGCTCGAGCCTTAGATCAGTTAGATCAGCAGGCGGAAGGTGAACATGCGGCTCACCGCGCCACCCACTCCACCGACAGACTTCGCCGTCAGGATGCCATACTCGCCTGGGCCGGGCGCCGTCTGAAACACCATCCGGAAGGCGTTGGGACCCACCTTCTCCACCCCAAACGGGATCGCGCCCTTGGCCAGGCCGCTTTTCTGATTCACCGGACCCACTTCGAATTCCCGCACGCCTTTGAGAGGCCTCATCGGCAGCAAAATATAGTCGTTGATGGTGAGGCCGGTGGGGGGTGAAATGATGATCTCCAGGGGATTCTGGAGGAAATTGCGGCTAGACGGGCCTGTGATCTTCCCCTTGAGATCCTTCTTGATGATACCGGCGCTGGCGATCGATTTCATGGCGCCGCCGGTCTTCCAGTCCACCTCTTCGGCGAGCAGTTCCAGATACTCGTTGTTCTTCTTGTAGTAAATCCCCGGCTCGGAGATGATGGTGCGTCCGCCAACCGCCGCCGCACCGGTAGAAGGAGCGCCCACCGCGGCGCCGCTGGCTTTGTTGACCATCGCATTCATAATACGTTCGGATACGCCAGCATTCTTCAGGCTCACCAGGTCATTGGCGCCCAGCGCAAAGGCCGCCGGTTGTTTGCCGATCACGTTCATAATGAGGTCTTCACTCATGCCGGATTTGACGAGGTTGATGATGCCTTCATTGGTCAACGTTTCCTGACCGAGAGCGAAGGCAACCAGGAGTAGGAGAGAGCAGGAGCAGCTAAGCAGTGGGTGTCTGGTCATTAAACTTTATTGTGCCAGGATCTTGCGAACGCTGTCGAGCCGCCGGCCCGCCACTTCGGCGAAGTCCTCCAGCTCTTCCTGGTAGCGGCTTTGCCGGTGTTCGGCCAGCGTTTCCATCACCGCCTGGCCGATATCGGCAGGCCCCAACCCGGCCTTCACCCCGTGCTCGATGCAGTGCTCCATCTTGTTGGCGGTGGCGCGGTCAACGATGTTCTGAATCAGCGCGCCGCTGGCCAGATCCTTGAGTAGAAAATTGTAAGGACGCGGGTCGCCTTCAAATTGGAGTTCGTACAGTTGGTGGACCGGGTCAAACAACTCGCCGGCCGCGAAGGCGCTCAACTGGCCGGGGCGCAGTTCGTCCTCGAGAAATACACCCTCGAGGTGAATCCGGAAGATGGTCTCCGCGGCTTCCCGGTCTGGCCGGGTGACGCGAATGCGGCGGTCAATCCGGCCGGGCCGCGTGATGGCGATGTCTAGCGAGTCCGGCCGATTGGTGGCCAGGATGACGAAGGCGCCGCTATCGTCCATACCGTCCATTTCAGCCAGCAGGGCCGGGACCAGCGTGAAGCCCGGCTCGGAGCCACCGGACACGGGCGCGCGGCGCTTAAACAGCGCATCGGCTTCGTCAAAGAACAACACAGCGGGGTAGCCGCGCTGCTCGCGCCACCGGCGCGCCTCGTCAAAGAGCGACTTGACGGCTTTCTCCGAGTTGCCCAGATATTGGTCAAGCAACTGATGCCCTTTGACATACTTGAAGCCGCCGTCATCGGCTTTGCGGTGATAAAGGGCGGCCAGCAAACGAACCACTGCTTTTCCCAGCAGCGTCTTGCCACAGCCCGGCGGACCATACAGCAAGACGCCCCGGCTGCGCTTGCGTTTGAACAGCAGAAACAGCTCAGGGTAGAGCACCGGCCACTGGATGGCCCGGATCAGTTCGCGCTTGGCGTCGTCCTGCCCCCCAATATCGGCCCAGACGTGACCGAGCGCCTGCTGGAGGACGGGTGAGGCGGTGTCGAACGCCAGCAGCTCAAGCGCGGGCGCCGCGCCGGGGCGTTCGGAGAGCCATCGCCGCCAGATGCGCCCCCCCAAGCGAACCTGGTAGGAGGCGCCGTGATTGGCCTCGTCGGTTTGTTTGTGGAGACCGAATTGGGGATGCTCACCAAAGGCCAGATCGTCCACGCAGATGACGGGCGCGCCGTCGCGGAAGGCCCAGGCACCTGCGGCGTTGGCCGGAATTTCGAGCGAATCGCCGTCGGCCGCCGGGAGGTCAAACGCATGGGGCTCAATGCGCTCGACAATCTCCCACTGGCAGTTATGCCAATTGAAATTGGAGGACTTGAAGCCGTGGACTTCGATGCCTGGCCGGTCATCTTCGATCTGCGCCGGGACAGGCATGAAGCTGGCCGAGCCTACGCCGGCGCGGCCCCAGCGCGCGGTGAACCACTGCGCGGTTTCGGGCCGATGAGCCGCCGGCACCAGCGCGAAGGCCGCGGTCATCTCGTCGGCCAGGCCCAAGGCGTGGAGTGCCCAGGCAGGTTGGGGCGTGCTTGCGGTTGCAGGTAACTCGAAATGCTCGTAGCAGAACTCGACGGTGGCCGACCCTTGGCGAACTGGAGTGATATTGCCGGCGCACAACATAGATACTTTTCAGTGTACGGCGGCGAGGTTCCAGTGCCGGAGGGCGTGGGCTACGATGTCGCGCGGCGTCCAACGCGCCAGGTCCGCTGTGACCGGCTGGTGGAGGAACCGCAGGGCTTCGGCGAGGGCTGGTCCAGGGTTGGCGATGTCGACCGGCTCGGCTTTGTTTTGCTTGCTTAGCTTCTGCCCCTTGGGATCGATCACCACCGGGATGTGCGCATACGTGAACGGCCGAAGCCCCATCAGGCGCTGCAGCACAATTTGCCGCGCGGTGGAATCGAGAAGATCGGCGCCGCGCACGACGTGAGTGATTTGCTGCCAGGCGTCGTCGACAACCACGGCAAGCTGGTAGGCCCAGACGCCGTCGGCGCGAAGCAGAGGAAAGTCGCCCGTCTTTTTGCGAACGTCCTCCCTTTGCCGGCCCATGACGAGGTCGTCGAAATTGATCCAGGCCGCGATAGGAACCCGAAACCGCGTCAGGCGCGCCGTCCGCCCGGCGGGGATTCCGGACCGGCATGTGCCTGGATAAACGCCATCGCTAGCTTCTTTACGGCTGCACGCGCAGGGGTAGGTGAACCCTTGCCGCCCTAGACCATCAAGCGCGGCTCGATAGGCGGCAAAGCGCGTAGTTTGGTGGACCACCTCGCCATCCCATTCCAGCGCGCAGGCCTCCAGACACCGCAGAATATCGCCTGCCGCCCCGGCCACCGTGCGGGGAATGTCCACATCCTCGATACGCACCAGCCACTCACCACCGCTGGCGCGTGCGTCGAGAAAACTAGCCAGTGCCGTCACCAGCGATCCCTGGTGGAGCGGGCCGGTGGGAGATGGGGCGAAGCGTCCGCGATAGCGTGCCAAGTGTGCAGCGTAACACGCGGCCGAGGGCAGATCGAAATTGCGTCAGGGCCGGTTGGCCCAATACCTCTTGTCCATAGCGTCTTCCATCGCAGGATTGCCCGTGGCCGCGTGGCCGCCCGCCTTTGCCATTACCCGGCGATTCAATTCCGACGGCGCTACCTCAGCTTGTCCCTCTGGCAATGAAAAGAGCGCGGGGTCGGGTTCACTCAGGAGCGCTGTTTCGAGGGTCTTGGTGGACGTGCCTTCGAATTCCCCTTTTCCATTCCGGATTTCCACTGTCTGCCTGACTAAGTCACAATCCAACTCGGGCGCAAGCCACATGGTCAGTTTGGAGCTCATATTCCCTTCGTTGACAGCAATCTTGAAGACCTTCATACCGGCTATTTCTTCGACGCCGAGCAAGCGGTTGTTCGTAGCCATGCACTGACGGGCGGGATCCAATCTCCCCGATTCCCGTCAAAGGTACTCATCCACCGGAATCCGAAGGGTACTTTTCATCCTCGACGCTTCATGCACCAGAACTTTGAGGCGCGACGCAAAAACCAGCGTGCGCTGGTCGTCGATGACCGCTCCGTCCGCACTCAGCATCTGCTCGCTCTGGATCTCGGATCCATCGCCGCGCACTGCCTTCATGGTCCGGCGCTGTGCGTACTCGCCGCTGGGAGACGTTACGCGCTCGATTACGACTACCGTGCGTGGAACAACTCGATGAGGGTTGGCACGGAGCTGCGAAGTGTTGAAGATGACCGTGGTAGTCAGGAATGCGCCCAAGAGACCTACCAATATCTTGCGGATAGAGATTCGGTTTGGCATGAGATTTCGCTCCTATCGGCAGCTTTAACACGTCAACCGTGCAGTGTGACAGCCGAGGTGGGGCGGAGAATTTTCATCTCGGCCAGTTTCTGAATCCATCGGAGTTGGCCCTCGGTTTCCGGTACAGGCAAGCCCCGAGCAGCGCTGACGAGCTCGATTGCCTGGCCGGCGTCGACGCCTGAGGCCATCAGCGCACCGATCGCAATCAGTCCAGAACGGCCGATCCCTTGACGGCAGTGAACCGCGACATTCCGTCCGGCGTCCGCCTCGTCCGCCACTTGCCGGCAAAGCGCGCTGGCTGCGGGAAGGGACGCCGGTAAGCCGCGGTCAGGGATGGGAAAGGAAATGAAGCGAAGGCCGGCTGAGACAACCAGGCCACCTTCCAGCGCCAAGCCTAACTGGTCCGCCTCTTCGATTTCGAGCAAGGAGATTACCACGTCGAGTCCCTCCTGTCGCCAGCTCTTGGTCTCGTCCTCCAGCCATTCCCCGCCTCTGGGGCGCGCGGCAATGGCAAGTCTGCCACGCCACGGACCCGGAATCCAGAAGAGATGAGCAGTCACAGCGGTTCCCTCTCCATTATCTCTCGCGGAAGGATGCTCACGTCTTCACCGCGCTCGATCAACACCCTGACGCGATGATGACCGTCGAGGAGTGTCCCGTCCGGCCGAGCTTTGAGCGAACCCTTCCCGGTCGGCAATAGCGATCTCTTCAACTCCTCGCTGGATAGCCGGCGAAATAGCTCAAACTTTACACGATTCAGCGTGTCATCTGTGTGCAGGAACCGCAGTTAATTCATCGATCGCGCCCCCACCCAGCGCCGGTCGTCGCCGCAAAGAAAAAAAGGCCGGTCATCGGGGGTCAAACCGATGACCGGCTCGCGCACCGTCGTGCACAAGGAAAACGAAATTCTACCCGCGGCGGCGCTTCAAGCCGATCAACATCAAGCCGACGCCCGCCAACACGAGGGATGTCGGCTCAGGAACCGAAGCCAGTGTGTCGGCGTCGGCGGTGAGAAATTCGATGCGCATGCCGGCCACCAGCCCATAATCCTCCACCACAAAATCGAGGACGTTCAGTCCCGCGACGAAGCCGGCGTTTAGCGAGAAACTCGACCATGCGGCAAAGCCCGGGCTGGTTTGGTTGAAGGCAAGGCCGTTGACCGAGATTTGCGTACCCACATTATCAGTGGCCCAACGACCGGTAATGAGCGCGGTGGCCGGATTCAAGAGCGAGTCCAGGATGAATGTGTGACGAAAGGTATAGACAAGTGGGTTCAAGGCTGTGCCAACGGGCGTCCCCGCCGTAGTGCTCCACTCCCAGCTCGAGGCAGGGGTGTTTGGCAACCAGGTAACGTGAACGGCGACCGGGCTGATCACTTGCCCGGCACCCGGCGGCGCTATCAATGTCCAGTAGTTGTCAGCCGAACCGGTGATCGACTGGCCGGTGTTGAACACACCGGTAATGGGAGCGGCTGACAGCGCGCCCGCCAGGCACAATACGGCGACGAATTTGACTTTCAAACTTCTCCTCCGCGAATGCGGACTATTGTACGGAATAGCCTCACAGTTATAGTGGGCTGAGGGCTGGAAAAATCTCACCAAAATTTGGCCGGGACTCAGATATACCCGAGTTCCAGGCTCCGGAGGACGGCGCGGGTGCGATCACGGACCCCGAGTTTGGAGAGAATGCTCGAAACATGAGACTTGATGGTTGCGTCGCCGGTACCGAGGGCGTCGGCGATCTCTTTGTTGCTTAGCCCGGCCGCCATGAGGCGCAGGACCTCGAGTTCGCGCTTGGAGATCGGATCAGGCCTGTCAAGGGAATCGAAGACGGGCTTGAGTTGCCCCAAACGTTGCAGCGTTTTTTCGGTCACAGTCGGGCGCAGCGTTCTTTCCCCGTGCGCGGCGGCGTGGATGGTGGCGGTCAAGTCGTCAAGTGCGATGTCCTTGCGCAGGAACGCGCTGGCCCCGGCGCGCATGCCGAGCAGGAAAGCGGCTTCATCGTCGAAGGTGGTGATCAGGATAACCGGTGTGTGGTCACCGGCCTCGCGCATTTTCTGCAATGTCGCGACGCCGCCCAGCCGGGGCATCTGGATATCCATGATCACGACATCCGGTTTCAGCGCGGCGATGAGGGGCAACGCCTGTTCGCCGTCGCCGGCCTCCCCGACTACTTGAAACTCTCCGCTGAGGCTCAGCAGGCGACTCAGACCCAGACGGAAAAGCGTCTCGTCATCCACGATCACCAGACGCACTAGGCTGCCGCCTCGGCTGCGTCCAGCGGCAGGCGTATCTCCACGCGAAACCCTCGACCTGCTTGCGTTTCAAAGCTTGCCTGTCCTCCCAGTTGCCCGGCGCGTTCGAGGATGCCAGCCAAGCCATTGCCTTGCACCAGCCTCGCGCAGCCGTGGCCGTTGTCCCGCACGGCCAGGACGATGTCCGGCCCCTCGTTGCGCAGCGTAATCCAGATACTGCCCGCCGCCGAGTGCCGCAACGCATTCGTGACGGCCTCCTGGGCGCAGCGCAGCAGCGCGTGAGCACGCGCGGGATCGAGCGGCGGGAACGCCGGATCGACATCGAAGGTGACGCGTGTGCCGCCGATGCCCGTGGCCAGTGATGAGAGCGCTTCGGGCAGGCCCGACGCCGTGGCTCGCCGCCATGAACTGACTGAATCGCGCAGATCGGCGAGCAGCAGGCGGGCGAGCAACTGCCCTTGCCGCACATGGCCATCCCTCTCGCCTTCGGGCACGCGCTGGGCGAGCTCCAGTTCAAGGTTCAACGTGGTCAAATGGTGCCCCAGCGAATCGTGAAGCTCGCGCGCCATGTCGGCGCGTTCGGCCACGCGGCTGGACTCGGCCAGCATCGCTCGCGAACTGACCAGTTCGGCGTTGGAGGCCTGCAGCCGCCGCCGGTCACTCTCCATCTGCACGATCAGCAGAGCAGCCAGGTAGGCGAGCAGCATCCAAGCAACGCTTTCGAGCAACCCGAGCCCGAGTTGAATGTAGAGTTGCGTCCAGAGGTTGTCGCGATTGGCGACGGGGACCAGCACTGCCCACTGCCGCCACAACAGGAAACCGAGGCTAAACGCAATACTCTTCACTTAAGAACATTTCTGTGCTAATCTGTTCTAGAGCGCAGCCTCTCCGGGAGGTCACTCATGAACGTCAAGTCGGTGGAATCGACG
>JAYTKJ010000040.1:0-3671 GCA_043730365.1 Acidobacteriota bacterium
GCCCGGTGGTTCTGCCCAAAGTCTTTGACGGTCGCAACAAGCTCTTCTTCATGTTCAACTACGAGGGCCTGCGCGAGCGTCGCGCACTGACACAAACCAATACCTTGCCCGATGCCCGGTTCCGGAGCGGCAACTTCGGCTTCCTCAACCGGCCCATCCGTGACCCCTTCAACAGCAACCAGCCCTTTGCTGGCGGCCTGATTCCTGAGAGCCGCATCCATCCTATTTCCCGGCGGGTCTTGAACGAATTCTACCCGCTGCCAAATCAGGCCGGCGCCGGAGCGCTGGGGATAGCCAATAACTACCTTAACGACGAATCGCGCCGCACCGACGGCGATCAATTCACGACGCGCGCCGATCTCACCTCGATCCAAAATCACACTTTCTTCTTCCGCTTTTCGCGCACCAACGAGCCGCAATATATTCCCTTTGCCATCCGGGATCAAGGCAATGTGGTCGGCATTCTCGGCCAGCAAGGCGTCTTAGGCCATACGGCTGTGATCGGCGCCAACAAGGTGAACGAGTTCAAGTTCGGGATGAACTACTTCAACTCCCGGAACTCCCAACAGCGCGCGTTCCAGCGCAATGTCGTAGGCGAGTTGGGCCTGCAGGGCATTTCGCAGGACCCGCTTTTTTGGGGCATCCCGGTGTTCCAGATCGCCGGCTTCGGCACGGTGGGCGAATGCAACGATTGCCCCTTCGTCAACTGGAACACCACGTTTCAGGCTTCCAACAATTTCTCATGGACGATTGGCAAGCACAGCCTCAAGCTGGGTGGCGAGGCGCGCCGCCTTCGTTACAACCAGATTGGCGCGGTGGTTCCGCGTGGACGCTTCACCTGGAACGGCCAATACACCGGCGAGGCGATGGCGGACATGCTGCTCGGCGTGATGTCGGGCACCGAGGGTCAGGTGGGCGCCCCCATCGCCAACTTCCGTCAAAACTACTTCGCGCTGTATCTTCAGGACACCTGGAAGATCACTTCCAAGCTGACGGCCAATTTTGGCCTGCGGTGGGAGTACGAGTCACCGTACATGGACAAGCACGACGCAATTGTCAACGTCGATTTCGCCTGGGACAATTCGCGAGAACCCGTCTTTGTGCGTCTCGGCACCGGCAACTTGAACGCAGGCAATCCGCAATTTCCCGCTCCGCCGACTTGGCAGTTGGTGCGCGATGGCCGTTTCGGCCGGGGCGCCGGCACGCCGGATCGTAACGACCTCGGTCCTCGTGCTGGCTTAGCGTATCAACTCAATCAGAAGACGGTGCTGCGTGCCGGCGGCGGCATCTACTTTGTGCGCGATATCGGCAATGCCGTTTTTGACGTAGTGCGCAACATTCCCTTTACGATTCGGCAGGCGGAGACCGCCGACACGACGACGCCGAATCTGACTTGGAACCGCCTCTTCACCTCGGCAGGCGCGCCGAGCTTCCTGCTGATCAACCAGATGGGCGAGCGCACTTCCTACGTGACGCAGTGGCAGTCCTCGGTGCAACGGCAGCTCACCAAGGACATGTCGCTGGAAGTCACCTACATGGGCTCGGCCGGCATTAAGCTGCGCCGCCTGACTTCCTACAACAACCCCGAGCCGCGGCCCGGCAATCCGAACGTCAATCGCCCGTTCCCCAAGTTCAACGGTAGCTTCCAGAACATGAACGCGCCGAGCCACTCGTCCTACCACGCTTTGCAGGCTCGGCTGCAGCACCGGTTCGCACACGGGTTCACGCTGCTGGGATCGTATGCCTACAGCAAGTCGATCGACAACGGCTCGGGCGTTCGAACCACGGACGGCGACCCTCTCACGCCATCGGACAACTACAATCTCGCCGCCGAGCGCGGCCTGTCGGCTTTCGACTTCCGCCAGCGCTTCACGGCTTCGTTCCTGGTTGAGTTGCCCTTTGGACGCGGCCGCAAGATGAGCATTGCCAACCCCGTGGCGAATTTTATCTTCGGCGGCTGGCAGCTGGGCGGCATTCTGACTTTCCAGGACGGCTTCCCGAACACTGTCTTCTGCGGCCCGGGGAACATTCAAAACGGCGGCGGCTATTGCAAGCCCGACGCGGTGGCCGGCTTGGCCGGGAATCTCTCCGACAGCCAGCAGAGTATCGCGCGCTTCTTCAACACCGAGGCTTATGTGGACCGCGTGGGCGTCGCTCCCGGCGCGGCGCAGCCCGTGTTCCGGTATGGCACGGCGGGCCGCAACACGGTGATCGGGCCCGGTATCGCGAGCCTCGACATGTCGGTGAACAAGTTCTTCCGCTTCCGCGAGAGTCATGCTCTCGAGTTCCGGGCTGAGTTCTTCAACCTGCCGAACAAGGCGTTGTTCGGTCAACCCGGCACCACGCTCCGCACGCCGACATATGGGGTGATTAGCGGCACGCGTATCGACTCGCGCCAAATTCAGTTTGCGTTGAAGTATAGCTTCTAAGCGAGCTCTACGGGAGCATGTCGGCGATGCGCAGGGACCGGCCGCCGATGGAGACAGACTCGCGCGCGGTCAGGGTTGTTACGTCAGTGTATTTGCCTTGCTTGGGCTTGCGGTGCACAACGAGTTTACGCCCCTTGATGTTGAGGACCCAATACTGCGGCACGCCCGCGCGTGCGTAGAGGTCTCGCTTGAGAATCGAGTCGCCCTTCAGGGTCGAGTCTGAGACCTCCACCACCAGCAGCGTCTCATCGCCACGCGGGTGACGCTTGCCGAAGGCGAACTTCGAGTCGGCCAGAATTGACAAATCAGGCTCGGGAAAATTGTACTTCCGATCGGAGACAGCTACTTCCAGCGGGGCCTGGACGCGAACACGACGAGGGCCGAACGTCTCGAATAGCAGATCCAAAAGCAATTGAATCCCGCCAGCATGCGGAGGGTTTTGTCCCATCTTGTCAATCAAGTCCCCATCGATCAACTCAAAGCGCTGCCCGGCGAACAGACCGGCGTCGGTCATCTGATCGACCTCGTCGCGCGTGAATCGCTTGCGAGGGAGAGCGGCGGCTGACATATGCTCCTAGTTTGCCACGACCACGAGCGGTGTGCGCTTGGCGGCAAACTTGCGCCCCACTTCGTCGATTACCGTGAGTTGCCCGGAGTATTCTCCTACGGCCAGGCCCAACGAGGTGCCCGACCCGCACCGGCTGCGACTGCAACAGAATCCGCTACGGCAGCATGTCGGCGATACGCAGGGACCTGCCGCCGATGGAGACCGAATCGCGCGCGGTCAGGGTTGTTACCTCAGTGTATTTGCCTTGCTTGGGCTTGCGGTGCACAACGAGTTTGCGGCCCTTGATGTTGAGGACCCAATACTGCGGCACGCCCGCGCGTGCGTAGAGGTCTCGCTTGAGAATCGAGTCGCCCTTGAGCGTCGAGTCTGAGACCTCCACCACCAGCAGCGTTTCATCACCACGCGGGTGACGCTTGCCCATGGTTGGCTTCGCGTCGGCTAGAACCGCCAAATCCGGTTCGGGAAAATTGTACTTCTGATCAGCGGCTCCCACTTCCAAGGGAAACTGGGCACGGACACGACGAAGGCCAAACACCTCGGCGAGCAACTCCAAAAGCAATTGGATCCCATTTGCGTGCGGCGGGTTTTGTCCCATCTTGTCAATCAAGTCTCCATCGATCAACTCATAGCGCTGCCCGGCGAACAGACCGGCGTTGGTCATTTGATCGACCTCG
>JAYTKJ010000041.1:0-1543 GCA_043730365.1 Acidobacteriota bacterium
TAGTAGCACCTTAAGGTACAGGGTTTCGGGTACTGTAATCAAGACCGGATGGTCCCGACTTTGGAATCTTTGTTCTAGTACTCTGATACCCCTACCCGCATCGCGGGCGGCTTCTTTGACCGCCTCGACGAGCATGTCCCGCGAGACATGATGCGAGCACGAACACGTAACCAACATCCCCCCCGGCACGACGAGCTGGAGCGCGCGGAAGTTGAGATCGCGATAGGCCCGGAGCGCATCGGCAACGGCTGCTCGCGATTTAGCGAACGCGGGAGGATCCAGGACGACGATATCATACTTTTGCCTCGAATTGGCGAGGGCCTTGAGGAGCCGGGGTGCGTCAGCCTCGCGCCAGCGAATCTGCTCGGTCAAGCCATTGACCGCGGCGTTACGCTTTGCGGTCCCGAGTGCCGGCGCGGAACTGTCCACGGCTTCAACTTGAGCCCCGGCGCGCGCCATGTGGAGTGCAAAGCCCCCAGTACTGGTGAAGCAGTCGAGTACCCGCATTTGAGGGTGGACGTATCGCGCGGCGGCGGCGTAGTTTTCGCGCTGGTCCAGGTAGACTCCGGTTTTCTGTCCGCCCATCAGGTCCGCCTCCATACTAAGGCCGTTCATGCGGATCTGCACCGGTCCGGGCAGTTCGCCCGCCAACAGTTTTTTCTCGAGCGGTAGCGACTCATGCTTGCGCACGCCGCCATCGTTGCGGGCGACAATGGCATGCGGCATACAGAGCTGGGTGAGGGCTTCGACGATGAATGGCGCCGCCGCATCCATGCCCTGATCGAGAAACTGCGCAACCAGATAGCCGGCGTAGTTGTCGACGATCAAGCCGGGGAGGAAGTCGCCCTCGGCATGCACCAGTCTAAAAGCGTCGGTATCCTGGACCACCAGACTTCGGAATTGTTGCGCGGCCTGAAGCCGGCGGAGGAAGAAGGCGCTATCAACGGTTGCGGCCTGCGGGCTGAGCAGCCGTAGGGCGATTTGCGAGGTGGAACTGTAGTGGGCGGTGCCGAGAATCTGACCGCGCGGCCCGGTCACCAGCACGGCCGACCCGGGAGTGGCGCCGCCGGTTTCCAGCACATCGCTGGAAAAGATCCATGGGTGGCCGTCCTCCACGCGCTTGACCGCCTTCTGACTGACTCGCACCTTGGCGACGCCGCTGCTCATCGTTTAAGGATACTGTGCGACCATAATTCGCATGTCTCAGCCACAGTCATTTGAAAACCACGCCCAGCGCGTGCCGGTCTACCTCCTTGGTCTCCTGCTGCTCTTTTTGTCGATGATCGGCGCCTGCGTCAATCTCTACCAATCGCTCGGCGATCATCAGCGGCTCTACTCGGCGTCGCTGCTATTGGTGCTCACCATCTGTGCTCTGATCATGGCCGTGTTCACTCGTACGTTTGCTCTGAAGGCGCAGGACCGGGCGATTCGCGCCGAAGAGAATCTGCGGCATTTCGCGCTGAACGGCCACCTGCTGGACGGGCGTTTATCGCCGTCGCAGATCGTGGCGCTGCGGTTTGCCTCCGACGGTGAGTTTGTCGAA
>JAYTKJ010000042.1:0-3286 GCA_043730365.1 Acidobacteriota bacterium
CGCCGACGGTTGCCGCGACGCCATGCTGTAGTGGCTCAACGACTGCGCGTAGCTGGTGATGCCCTTATACAGCGCTTCGGCCACTTTCTGCCGGTGGTCAGCTCTCTTCAGCAGCGCCTCTTCGCGGGCGTTGCTGATGAATCCTACTTCCACCAGGACAGCCGGCATGGTGGCTCCGATTAACACCACGAGCGGGGAATGGCGCACACCGCGGTTGTATAGCTTACCGTAAGTCTGCGTGGACAGATCATGGGTGGCCGACTGAATGCGCGCCGCAAATTCACGCGACTCATCCCGCTTGTCATAGGCCACGATTTTCTTTACAAGGTCACCCAGTTCGGAGATGCTCTTGGTCGCCATCGCATTTTCTCGCGTGGCCACCGCCAAATCTTCCTTGGACTCGCCCCGGTTCAGATAATACGTCTCGGTGCCCAGCACGTTTCGCACCGACGCCGTGTTGGCGTGTATGGACAGGAACAAATCGCCCTTGGCTTGATTGGCAAAGGGGGCGCGCTGATCCAGGGCAACGTAAGAATCGTCCTTGCGGGTGTAGAGAACCTCGAGGTCCGTGCGCTGCTCAAGCAATCGCCCCAGGCGCAGCGTAACGTCGAGAGCCAGCTCTTTCTCCACCAAGCCGGTGAGGCCGTCCGAGCCGGGGTCGATGCCGCCATGACCAGCGTCCAGAACCACACGCTGCAGCTTCAATCCGAGCGCGCGCGTCAGGGAAGGCGTTGTCATCCTGGCGGCTTCGGCGCTGCGTTGGGCCGACGGCGCCGGCGGCGTCACCACGGGCTCAACGGTCTTGACAATCGTCGCCAGCGGAGGAGCCGGAGCGGGCTTGGGAGGCGGCGTGGCCTTGGCGATTTCGATGCGCGGCGGTTTGGCTGTCGCACTGGGCGCAGCCAACACCGGGGCCGGGCCGATGGTGGGAGGCGGCTCGGCCTGGGCCTGCCGGGCAGGCAATTTCGTGGGCGGCAGCGCGGGCCTCGGCGGAGGAGTTGGTTCGACGGCGGCGGCAACGGGAGGGGCAACCGCCGGAGGCGCTTGGGAAATGCTGGGCATCGGGACGGCCGCACCCGCAACCCGGCGCACATCCAGCACGATACGGTTTGGGTTAACCAGCTTGCCGGTCGTCACTTCGGCCGCCGTGTCCAGATCCAGCACCACCCGGGTTACGCTCGCCTGATTGGGCGCGACCCGGATTTTTTTCACCAAGCCGTCTTCGACGGGAATGGAATAAGCCATCCCTTTGAACGATGTGGACGGCTGCACATCCACGAGGTCCACAAAGATTCGGTTGGGGTTCTGAAGGAGCCCGTGCTTGAACTCGACATCCTTGGAAGTCTCGATCGCAATCCGGGTCAAATCAACGGAGGACCAGAAACGGACTTCCTTGAGAACCGTAACAGACTGCGCGCGGACGCACAGCACGCTGCCGAGCAGCGCGATTGCCAATCGGGTTACCAACCTCGGGGAGGAGAGGCCGTTCGCCATAGCGATCCCAATCACCTCGTCTTCAAACTGAGTTTGCCGTCGGCGTCAACGAACGCCTCCAGCGGCCGGTATTCCGGCTCAACTGCCTGGGTCAATTTGGCTACCGGTTTGACTGAAGCCTGCCGTTGAGCGATTCGCCGCAAGTCGCCAAAGCGCTTGCCGACGCGGTACACGTATTCCTGGGTTTCGGCGTACGGCGGGATCCCGCCGTAGCGGTCCACGGCGCCTTCGCCGGCGTTATAGGCGGCCAGCACGAGCCGCAAATCATCATAGCGGCCTTGCAGTTGGCTCAGATACCGGACGCCGCCTTGTATATTCTGGCGGGAATCGAAGCTGTTGCTGACGCCCATGCGGCGCGCCGTTTCCGGAATCAACTGCATCAGCCCTTCGGCGCCCTTGGGTGAAATCGCAAACCGGTTGTAGGCGCTCTCGCAGTGAATCACGGCGTGCACCAGCAGCGGATCGACCCCGTATTGGGCGGAGACTTCGTCAACGATGCCGTTGACCGGCTCGGTTCCGGCGGGCAATCTCATGGCCGATCCTATCGGCTCGCCCACCGCCAGGGGCGGAACGATCCGGGCCGCGATCACCCGCTCAGGGATCACCATGCGCCGCACAAGCCGACCGGACTGCTTGTCCACCGTCACCGTGGAGGTGATCGCCTCGGTGCTGCCTGCAAAGAGGGGGAATGCAGCCAGAGCTAGTACTGTAACGAAATCGCGCACAAGTCTCTTTCTATTGAAAGGCGTTAACGGCCAAATTTCTACAGCTACTATTATCACCCTAAATCCTCCCCGATGTGTCGGCCACCCCGGACACCGGTTGGCCGCGATGGTAGATTGGCTCTATATGGATACCGTCGCCGGGTTTGTGCTGGCGGGCGGACGCAGTTCGCGCATGGGGCGCGACAAAGCTCTGCTCGAATGGGACGGCGCAGCCCTGCTTGCGCGCGCGGCACGGTGCGTGGCTGAGGCGGCGGGCACGGTGACGGTGGTGGGCGACCCCCAACGCTACAGGCAATTCGGGATGCCCGTGGTGGCCGATCTTCGGCCGGGCGAGGGACCGTTGGCGGGAATTGAGGCGGCGCTCGATAGCCCGTATGCCGCCGAATGGAACCTGATCGTGGCTTGCGATATGCCGAATCTGGACCCGGCTTTGTTGGCGCGGCTGCTCGCCGAAGCGCGCATGCACAATCCGGATTGCGTCACCGCCCGCACGGCGCGCGGCATTGAGCCGTTGTGCGCGGTCTACCGGCGCAGTTTTCTCCCTGTGGCCCGGCAGGCGCTCGACACGGGTCAGCGCAAGGTTCAGGATGCATTTGTCGGTCTTCAAGTCACTCATCTATGGATAGATAACGAGGGCGCCGTCACCAACGTCAATACTCCGGACGACTGGCGCGCCTTGGCGGGAGGCGTCTGATGGCGGATTCGTTTCCCCATTACATCGAGTTTCGGCACGTGTATAAGACGTTTGACCGGCCCGTTTTGGCCGACGTGAATTTTCACGTCAATGCCGGCGAGACGGTCGCTATTATCGGGCGCAGCGGCGTCGGCAAGTCTGTTTCGCTGGGCCACATCATGGGATTCCTGCAGCCTGACCAAGGCCAGGTGATTGTCGCCCACACCGACATTACCTCGGCGCCGGAGAATGAGTTGCGCCGGATCCGGCGGAAGGTCACCATGGTCTTCCAGTCCGGCGCTTTGTTTGACTCGATGACGGTCGGCGAGAATATCCTCTTTTCCCTGGAACTGCGCGAGGACTACGACGCCGCCAATCGTGAGGAGATCGTGCG
>JAYTKJ010000043.1:0-5233 GCA_043730365.1 Acidobacteriota bacterium
GCTTCGCCTCGCTCCGGTTCAGCTACGTGTATGAACGAGCAACTTACACGATGAACTCCTTTCAGTTCACAAGATCAGCCAGGCTTAGCCTGGTGTACCAAAGACGCAAAGAGCGCGAAGGCCGATTGGCAAGAGGCATATAGCCTCGCCTGGGTTCAGCCGATTCAGATGGAGAGATGGATCGCGTCCAAACTCGTCCGGTTGAACCCGACGTTGCTGGTCAACTGGCGGCTTTGGCGGGTGCGGGTGCACCGACTCCAGCGGCGGAACTTGCGCTCGCCGTCGTGGTACCCACCTATAACGAACGCGCCAACGTGGCCGAATTGGCCTCGCGCCTCGAACGCGTGCTCTCCGGGCTCCGGTTTGAAATCATCTTTGTGGACGACGATTCGCCCGATGGCACCGCCGAAGAAGTGCGGCGGCTGGCGCTGACACGGCCCTGGATCCGGGTGATCCGGCGGGTGGGACGGCGCGGGCTGGGCTCGGCGTGCCTTGAAGGCATGCTCTCGACGGCGGCGCCGGTGCTGGCGGTGATGGACGCCGATCTGCAGCACGACGAAACGATTCTGCGGAAGATGTTTGACCTGCTGGGCTCGGGCGGCTATGAGGTGGTGGTGGGGACGCGGAACGCCGGCGGGGGCAGCATGGGCGAGTTCGCCGCCTGGCGCGTGAAGCTGAGTAACTGGGGATTGCGGGTGTCGCGCCTCGTCACACGGTCTGAGCTGAGCGATCCGATGTCGGGATTCTTCATCCTGGACCGGCGCTTCCTGGACGAGGTGGTCTACCGGACCTCCGGCGTGGGCTTCAAGATTCTGGTAGATATGCTGGCTTCGGCGCAGCGGCCCGTGCGCGTAGGCGAGGTGCCGTATTCGTTCCGGCAGCGCGAGCAGGGCGATAGCAAACTCGATCTCAACGTGGGGCTCGACTATCTCTACCTGCTGGCCGACAAACTGGCGGGCGAGCGGATTCCGGTGCGGTTCGTGCTCTATGGCGCGGTGGGCGCGGTGGGCGTGCTGCTGCACCTGGGCGTGCTGCGCGGGGCGCTGAACGCCGGGATGCCGTTTGCGCAAGCGCAGACGTTGGCCACGGGCCTGGCCATGACCGGCAATTTCCTACTGAACAACCTGGTGACATACCGGGATCTACGGTTGCGGGGTTGGCGGCTGTTGCCGGGCCTCGCCACCTTCTATGTGGCTTGCTCGATCGGCTTCTTCACCAACCTCTCCGTGTCAGAGGGGCTGGTGGACAAAGGGCTGCCCTGGATCTGGGCGGGGCTGGGCGGGCTGGCAATCAGCTCCATGTGGAACTACGGCGTCACCAACGTGATTACGTGGCGACGCCGGCTCCGGGTTATTCGAAGAAGAGAATCGTCGAATTGACCTTCCACTTGTGCCAGTCTGCGACGCAGACCAGGCAGGAGACATTGTAGGCGGCGTTGATGGAGCGGACCACCTGCGGCACTTGCTCGGGATCTTCAGGCAGATGATCGACCGAGATTTCCATGCGTGGCTTGAATTTGGCGATGGTTTGGCGTCCGCCTTGGAGCGCCTTCTTTTCGGCGCCTTCGGTGTCCATCTTGATGAAGTCCACGCGCTCGAGCTTGAGCTCTTCCACCAGCTTGTCAATCGTCGTGAGCTCAGCCTTGACCACGCGCGACGAGTGGGCGCGCTTGAGCAGGAAGCTGTCCATGGCCGTGGTGTCGTCGTTCAGGTGTAGCTCAAGGACATCGTCCTTATCCCACACGCCCTTGGGGTAGACGATGACGCGGCCTTGCTCGATCTCCTTGGCGAAGTTCTTGCGGAGCACGGCCAGATTGATCGGCGAAGGCTCAATCGCCACCACTTTGGCCGCGCCGAGGCGAAGCGCGTACAGGGTTTCGACGCCCACGTTGGCGCCGCAATCGAGCACGATGTCTCCCTTGAGAATGGGCTGGCCAGGAAAGCCGGCATACTTGGCTTCGATTTCGGCGATCTGGGCCACTGCCGCCGTACCCGCGGTTTCCGGCTCCCAGATTTCGCCCCAAGGCGAGCTGATCAGTTGGTGCCCACCTTCCTTGCGGATGAGCTTGGAAGCCTTGAAAGCGGTCTGTTGGCGCTCACCCATCGACCAGCCGCGATAAAACGACTGAATCGATTGTTGGATCCCGCAAGCCGGCCCGCGGCCGATCAGCGTCAACGCCACGGCGCCGATGGGGGGATGGGCTGCAAAGCCAGCCGTGAAGAGGATTTGCACGACGATGTAGGCGCCCAGGACGGCCTTGCCAATTTTTTCTGTCTTCGGAGAGAACTTCATAGGATCTGTAGAAGAATCGTCGAAAAGCCGATGGTACTTTATGCCCAAGCGGCTTTGGATCCCGTCGCTTACCGATTTCTTTTTCCTGGCGGTCATCTTCTGGCTATTCATGGCAGACCCTTCCGGATGGGAGCGGCTGGTGACCGATGGCGACACCGCGCTGCACACTCGCACGGGGGACTACATCCTCGATCACGGGATGGTGCCAACGGTTGATCCGTTCTCGTTCACCAAGCCGGGCGAGCGGTGGTTTGCTTTCCAGTGGTTGACAGGCGTCGTGTATGCGCTGCTGAACCGTTGGTTCGGGCTCAAGGGGATCGTGCTGCTGGCCGGGGCGGTGATCGCGCTCACGTCGACGGTGCTGGTGCGCGACATGGTGCGGCGCGGGGCCAACGGGCTGGTGGCGATGCTACTGGCGCTGGCGGCGTCTAACGCAATGTCGATTCATTTTCACGCGCGGCCCCATCTGTTTACGCTGCTGTTTCTGGCGGCGGCACATTACTTGATTGCAAGGGACCTGGAGAGCCGGAGTTGGCGTATATGGCTGCTGGCGCCACTGATGCTGGTCTGGGTGAACATGCATTCGGGCTTCCCGGTGCTGCTGGCCACGTTGGGGTTACTCATGGCAGGCTGCGGGATTGAGGCGGTGATGGGCTTCAAGAACTGGTCTGGCATCACGCGCTATGGCGCGCTGCTGGCGGTTTGCGCGGCGCTGACGCTGGCCAACCCGAACGGGATGGAATTGCATCGCCACATTTCGCGCTTCCTCAACAACGAATGGACGCTGCAGCATGTCCACGAGTATCAGTCGCCGGTGTTTCGATCCGAGGCCATGTACTACTTCATGGCAATTCTTTTTGGCGGCTTGATCGCGGTGCGCACGCTGATCGCCCGCGCCGAATGGCATAGCGTGTTTTGGCTGCTGTTCTTCGGGGCGGGCTCCCTGGTTTCGGCGCGCCATGTGCCAATTTTCATCATCATCGCGCTGCCGCCGATTGCGCTGGAGTTGACGCGACTGTTGAATAGCTGGGCCGAGGCGGCGGGGCCCAAATCGACGGCCGAGGTGCTGCGCGAGATTGCCGACAAAGCGACGTCCCGCCTGGAACCCGTGGGTGCGTGGTCATTTGGATTGCTCGGCGTCGCGGCGCTGCTGGCCGGGACGTGGCCAACGGATCTGTCGGCCAAATTCTTCCCCAACAAACTGGTGCATAAGCATGCCGATGCGATTGCGGCGTCGCGCGTGTTTACCAGCGATCAGTGGGGCGATTATCTGCTGTGGGTGAACTATCCCCGGCAGAAGGTGTTCATCGACGGACGGAGCGATTTCTTCCAGCAGCAGATCGGCGACGAATATTTACGGATCCACGACGGGCAGCGCGGTTGGCGCGAGGCGCTGGACCGGTTTGGAGTGGACATGGTGCTGGCCCCGGCCGACGCGGCGGTGCACGGGTTACTGGCGGCAGAGCCGGGCTGGGAGATGGTGGACAAAGACAAGCAAGCGGCGTTGTATCGGCGCAAACCTGGGGTAACGACGGCGGCGGCGCGGTAGCGGACGAATTGGTAGGATGAGGATATGGCGAGTGTAGCTGGACTGGTATCGGCTGAAGAATATCTGCGCACCACCTACAAGCCGGCCTGCGAGTATATCGATGGAGTCTTGCGCAAGAAGCCGATGCCCACCTATGACCACGGTTCGATTCAGATGCAGTTTGGGCGTCTGATTCCACCTCCCTACTATTTGGCTGCGGCTGAGTTGACCGTTCGAATCCGTGAGGGGAAGTACCTGGTGCCGGATGTCAGCGTGCAACTTCGCGGTAAGCTTCAACGGCCGTACCCGACTGAACCTATTTTCCTCTGCATCGAAATCCTCTCGCCGGAGGACCGGTTTGCCGAGGTTCTCGCCAAGTGCGACGAGTATCTGGCGTGGGGCGTGCCGATGACGTGGATCGTGGATCCTGAGCTGCGGCGCGCGTGGCAATACTCGGGACGCGTGCCCCAGGAGATACCCGCGTCAGGGAGCCTCGTGGCCGGCGAGATCTCGGTCTCGTTGAGCGAGCTGTTCTCCGTACTCGATTAGAGTTGAGTTGGTAGAATGGGGAGATGGCGAGCAGCATTGCCGGACTCGTGACGGTGGAAGAGTATCTGCGGACTGGCTACAAGCCTGCTTGCGACTTCCTTGATGGCACGCTGCGCCAGAAACCAATGCCGACATGGAAACATGGAGTTATCCAGGGAAACCTGATCACCCTCGTCAACGCCCACAAAGGCTACCTGGCGGCCGCTGAGTTGACTGTCAGAATCCGCGAAGGGAAATACCTGGTGCCGGACGTGGCGGTTCAAGCCAGATCGGCGATTCAGGATCCCTACCCCACCAAGCCAATTTATCTCTGCATCGAGGTCCTGTCGCCGGAGGACCGGTTTGCCGAGGTCCTCGCCAAGTGCGACGAGTATCTGGCGTGGGGCGTGCCGATGACGTGGCTCGTCGATCCTGAGCTCCGTCGCGCGTGGCAGTACTCGCGGCGCGTGCCGCAGGAAATTCCCGCCTCAGGAAGCCTCGAGGCCGGCGAGATCTCGGTTTCGCTGAGCGAGCTGTTCTCCGTACTCGATTAATTGTGAGTTGGTAGCATGGGAATATGGCGAGCAGCATTGCCGGACTCGTGACGGTGGAGGAGTATCTGCGGACGGGCTACAAGCCTGCTTGCGACTTCATTGATGGCACGCTGCGCCAGAAACCGATGCCGACATGGAAATACGGGTTGATCCAGGCGCACCTTGGGGCTCTGCTCAACGCCCACCGAGGCTATCTGGCAGCTTCTGAACTAACCCAACCTTCGCAGCTAACCCCCATTTCGGGGAAAGATTGAGCAAATCGGCCAGCTAAGCCCCGCGCTGTCAATAAACCATTTCCAGAAGTACTTGTAGTGGAGACCTACCCTCTAGG
>JAYTKJ010000044.1:0-9753 GCA_043730365.1 Acidobacteriota bacterium
TCGTCGATTCCACCGACTTGACGTTCATGAGTGACCTCCCGGAGAGGCTGCGCTCTAGAACAGATTAGCACAGAAATGTTCTTAAGTGAAGAGTATTGGGGCTAGATAGCCTTCTTCGGCTGCGGTTCAGCAGCGGCCCGCCGCCTTCGAATCTCCGCCAGTCGCTCGGCGATCTTGGTTTCCACGCCTCGCGCCTGCGGTTGATAGAACTCCGTCCCGATTAGCGACTCCGGCAGGCACGCCATGTCCGTGATGGCGTCCTCAAATTGATGCGCATGCTGATAGTCCTTGCCGTAACCCCACTGCTTCATCGCGCGAGTGGGTGCGTTACGCAAGTGCAGCGGCACGGGCTCAGCCACACGAGACCGCACGGTATCCTGCACCTGCTTCAGCGCGCGATAGGCGGCATCGGACTTCGGCGCCACTGCCAGATAGAGAGTGATTTGCGCCAGCGCCTGATCGCCCTCGGGCACTCCGAGGAAATGCGCGCATTGCTGCGCCGCCATCGCCTGTTCCAGAGCGCGCGGATCGGCTAAGCCAATATCCTCGACCGCCATGCGAACTAATCGCCGGGCGATGTACATGCGATCCTCACCCGATTCCAGCATCCGCCCCAGCCAATACAAAGCGGCATCGGCATCGGACGAGCGCACTGACTTGTGGAGAGCGGAGACCAGGTTGTAGTGCTCCTCCCCTGATTTGTCGTAGAGCAGCACCTTGCGCTGCAGGATATCTTCGGCAGCGGACATCGGAATCTCGCCGTCTACGGCGGACGCGGCGGCAAGTTCGATAAGGTTGTAGGCCGAGCGCGCATCGCCGTTCGTCACAATCGCAATCTGCTCGAGCAGTTCATCGGGGGCGCGCACCGCCAGCACGTCGATCGCTTTGCGCAGCAGCGCCACCACTTCGTCGGTGGTCAACGCGCGCAGTGAGTAGACCCGGGTCCGCGACAGCAGGGCCGAGTTCACCTCAAACGATGGATTCTCCGTCGTCGCCCCAATCAGCGTCACGTCGCCCTTCTCCACGTAGGGAAGAAACGCGTCTTGCTGGGCCCGGTTGAAGCGATGAATCTCGTCGATGAAGATCACCGTGCGCCGGCCCATGCGTCGATTCTTCTCCGCACCCGCCATCACTTCCTTCACTTCCTTGATGCCGCTCATGACGGCGCTGAAAGGGATGAAATCCGCTTGGCTGTGCTGGGCTAGCAGGCGGGCCAGCGTGGTCTTGCCGACGCCGGGCGGGCCCCAAAGGATCAGCGATGTGAGTTGATCTTTCTCAATCTGCCGGCGCAGCGGCTTGCCGGGCCCAAGGATATGTTCCTGGCCCACGTACTCATCCAGCGTGCGCGGGCGAAGCCGCTCGGCGAGCGGAGTGTCGGCAGCGAATCCTGGCGCGGCCTCGAACAGACTCACTTGCGGAACATCCTCTGACGGCTCGCCTCGTACATAATCACGCCGGCGGCGGTGGCCGCATTCAGCGATTCGACCGCGGTAGTGGGAATGCGCAAATCAACGGCGGCGGTCTTCAGCCTGTCACTCACGCCACGCCCCTCGGCTCCGACAATCAAGGCGAACTTCCGTGTCAGGTCCGATTCCGGCAGCATCTTCTTGCCCCGCGGGTGCGCCGCGTAGACATCCAGGCGGTTCTGCTCCAGCACGGCGCGCACGATCTCCACATCCATTTGCTGCACGAAGGGAAGGCGGAACACCGAACCAGCCGAAGCGCGCAGGGTTTTGGAATTAAACAGACTCACGGTACCGCGCACGGCAATCACGCCGGTGGCGCCAAACGCTTCGGCTGAACGAAGGATCGTGCCGGCGTTGCCTGGATCCTGAATTCCATCGAGTACGATCACGGCGGCTCGTCCACGCAGAGTGTCTTCCACGGACCACACGCGCGGCTTCACCAGCGTGATGACCCCTTGGCTGGCTTCGGTAGCCGAGACGGCGGCGAAAGCGGCGTCGGACAGCACGACGAGGCGCAATCGCTTCAAACCGCGGATGTGCCCGTCCACCGCCGCCCTTACGGACTTCGCCACCAGCACCGCGCCCACGTCGGCATCGCTGCGCAGCGCCTCCTCCAGCATGTGGAAGCTCTCGGCCGCCGCATAGCCGGCTTCGGTGAGTTCGCCGCGCAGCACCGCCCGCCGCACGTCCTTGAGGAAAGGATTTTGCGGGCTGGTGATGATTTCCGCGCGGCTGGAATCGACTGGCATTGCGGCCGTCGCCTCTGCTTCTACCACTCCACCGAACGAAAGATGCCGGCCGGAAGGCCCTCGGCGTTGATCAGATTCGCACCAGGATGAGCCGCCCACGCGTAACGAACCGCCACCGGCTGCTGCACATCCGGACTGGACACGACGACGGTGGCGCCTTCCACCTGCGCGTCGGCCCGGTAGAAGCGCTTGTCTTCGCCAGCAACCTCAAAGCCCTTCAGCGCTCCGCCGTCGCGCGACTTGAGGCCGCCGCCCACGGAGTCAAACCAGACGCGGATTTTGGCGCCGCGATCGCCCGTCGTGGCGGTTTCAGTGGTAGCCATCCGGTAGCGCGGCCCGACGTACACAATGTCTTCCCGATACGCCACGTGACGGGCGATCAGCGCCAGACGCGCGCCTACGTCCTGCTTATTCTTCGGATGAATATCGCCGGGATCGCCAATGTCATTGATTACAGCCATGCCGGTGGCCTTGAGCTCAGTGGACTTGGCCTGCGCCTCCTGCACGATCACCCAATCGGCGCCCGAACCGGCCTTGGCGAAGTTGGCCAGTTGCACCCAGAAGAACGGAAAGTCGCCTTGCTCCCAGTTGCGGCGCCAATCTTGAATCATCGTCTCAAACAGGCGTTGGTACAGCGGGGCCTGCACGCGCGTCGCATTCGATTCGCCTTGGTACCAGATCGCTCCCTTGATCGTGTACTTGACGATCGGAGCAATCATCGCGTTGTAGAGCCCGGACGGGGTGTGGGAGTGCCCTGGGCCCACCGGCATCACCGGCTTACGCGGCGCTTCCCCACCCAGCTTCGCGCCTTTGTCCCACTCCACCATCTGCTTTTGATACCGCGCAAACGCTTCCGGGTAACCGTCCAGCACCTTGGCCCATTCACCCAGAATCGGCGACAGCGAAGCATCGCGGCCGAGCGCTTCCTTACTGGTCCAGGCCTGTGCGGGCGTGCCGCCGTAAGCCGTTTGGATCAATCCGAACGGCACCTTCATATGGCGATGGAGATCACGACCGAATAGATAGAGAACCGCCGAGAACTGGGGCGCCGTCTCCGGCGAACAGACTTCCCATTTGGCTTCGACATCGTTCTGGGGCTCGGCGGCGCTCTTGAGGGGAACGCGAAACAGCCGGATCTGGGGATACGTCGCGTTGCGGGCTTCGGTCTCGGCGTTGTTGGACTGACGCAGCGCCCACTGCATATTGGACTGCCCCGAGCCAACCCACACTTCGCCCACCAACACGTCACTGACAGTGATCGTATTCCGGCCCGAGATTTTCATGTCGCCCGCATCGCCGGCCTTGAGCGGACTCAGCCATACCTGCCAACGGCCGCCAGCGGGGGTCGTGGTATTCAGAGTCTGTCCGCCGAACTGGACGGTGACCGCTTCGCCCGCCTCGGCCCAGCCGAAAATGCGAACAGGCGTGCCGCGTTGGAGCAGCATATGGTCCGAGATGACGGCGGGCAGTTTGACGTCGGCCACCAGGGGCAAGCCGGCGATCACGAAGAGTGCGGCAAAGCGGGATGACATCACGTGGTTGGTTCTCCTTGGAATCTACTGTTCGCCCTCGGGCGGACCGATTTGCGCCACTGGTTCGCCGGTAAGGGACTCGAGAAAAGCAAGCAGGTCTATCTTATCCTGCGCGGTGAAATTGAGTGGCCGGATCAACTTGCTCAAATGCGGATTGGGGCGGCCGCCCTGACTGTAGAACTCCACCACGGCGGTGAGGCTGCTAAGGCTCCCGTCATGCATGTACGGCCTGGTCAGCGCAATGCTCCGCAGGGTCGGGGTCTTGAACGCGCCCTTGTCCTCTTCGCTCTTGGTGACGCGGTATCGCCCAAGGTCTGCCAGTTCGCCACGTTCGTTGGCGCCCACACCAAGATTGTGGAATTGGCCGTCGGTGAAGAGAGCAAACTCTTTGCCAAATTGATGACAAATCGAACAGTTCCCGCGGCCACCAAAGATCTCCAGACCACGGACGGCTTCCGCTGTGAGCGCCTTCCGATTGCCGAGGTAGGCATACTTGTCGAAGAGCGAATTACCCGATAATAATAGTCGCTCAAAAACCGCTAGCGCTCGCGAAGTCTTCGCTAATGTAATGGGGCCCGGCCCGTAGGCACGCGCGAACATCGAGCGGTAAATTGAGTTGTCGTTCAGTCTCTTTTCAAGAGCCTCCGGCGTCTGTGCCATCTCTTGTGGATCGGTAAGGGGACCGGTCGCCTGTTGCTCAAGTGTGTCTGCGCGCCCGTCCCGGAAAAGAGTCTTGCCATACGCCACGTTGAACAGCGATGGCGAGTTGCGGGTCCCGCGGCGCCCCCCTACGCCTAAGCCTACCGGGCGGTTGTCGGAAAAGCCGAAACGCGGATTGTGACAGGAGGCGCAGGAAACCGAACCATCGAGAGAGAGGTTTTTGTCGTAGAAAAGGCGCCTGCCCAATTCGATCGACGCTTCCATGGGCGAGCCGCCAGCCGGATAGGAAATCGGGGGCAGGCCAATGGGCACTTCCACTTTGACTGCTTTGTCGGCCGCATTCGGCGGAGGCTCCAGTTGCAGATTCCCGCCTTCCCGGCAGGATCCCGCGGCGAGGGCCAGACCCAGAAGACCAACCGCAATGGAAAAGCGCGGCTTCATTCCGTAATTTTGTGTGGATCCGGCTCAGGCAGCAGGAAACTGCACAGAAATCCCACTGCGTAGACAAACAAGGCGACGCCTGCGGCGGCATAGGCCAGCTTGATCGACGGTGTTGCGCCGGACATCGAGTTACTCAACTGCGCGGTAACCGCGGCAAACGAGGTGCCGATCATCCGGCCACCCACGTTGGCGGCAAAGCTTTCGCCGGTACCGCGCAGATGAGTGGGATACATCATGGGCAAGTAGTTACCCCAGAAACTGAATTGCGCTACCGTCACGAGGCCGGCGAAGAACATACCAACCTTGAGCAGGCTCAGATCGTTGGTGGCCGGGTAAAGGAAAACCAGCGGCACCAGCAGCAATCCGGGCACTTGGAAAATGCGGAGCAATCCGCGGCGCGACACGATCCGCACGGCCAGAAAAGCGAGAATCACACGACCTATCAGCCCGCCGATCTCCTGCGAGAATTGCACGGCTGAAACGGTCTGCTCCTGCAGCGGACGCGCCAAACTCGATACTTCCGGCAAACCGGGCACGATGCGCGGAATATGCTGGATGGCGCCGAACGCCGCGCCGTAGCTGCAGGCGAACATGATGGTGGTGACGATGGTCACGCGGCGATACTCGGGCGAGAACAATTCGGCGAAGCTGGGCCGGCGCAGCAGTCCCTTGTCTTTCTTCTCCTGCCAAGCCGGCGATTCAGGCAGGAACGGCCGGATGATCATGAGCGGGATCGCGGGAATCAAGCCGGAGATGAGAGTGTAACGCCACGTGGCGTGCCCGCCATAGATCGCCGGCAACGAGGTTGCCCAGCTCTGCACGACGTAGTAAATCCCGGTAATCAGCAGTCCGCCGGCTGAAGAAAACGCCTGCGTCCATCCAAGCACGTTTTCCCGCTGGCGCGCGTTGGGGAACAGTTCGGCCAGCCACGCCACGGCGGCGACAAACTCGACACACACACCGACAAAGGTGGTGGTCCGGAAAAACAGCAGCATCTCTAGCGAGGTCGAAAAGCCCGCGCACAATGCCGATATCGCGTAGATCAGTATGCTGTACACCAACACGCGACGGCGGCCGAGCAGGTCAGTGAGATAGCCGCCGATCAGCCCGAAAAAGCCACCGGCCACGGCTGGTACATAGAACATCAGGCTGACCCAATCGTTGAAGGCCGGCGTACCGGGAACCAGTTTGGCCAGATCCATCAGCGCCGGGCGCAGGATGAGAGGCAAAATCAGAATGACGTAAATATCGAAGGCGAACCCAATCGCAGCGACGATACAGATGAGCCACTGAGTGGTTGTGAGTGCCATTTTGTGTAACCTCAAAGTGTATCGCAGGCGGATCGCCGACGGGGCTCAATAATGGATCAGCGACGAAATATTGTAGTTGCCTAGTTTGCCGCGGCCGTGCAGAAAATCGAGTTCGATCACGAATGCGAAGCCGGCTACAGTGCCACCAAGAGTCTCTACCAGTCTCGCCACCGCGCCGGCGGTGCCGCCCGTCGCGAGCACGTCGTCGACGATCATTACGCGCTGGCCCGGCGTAATGCCGTCCGTATGCATCTCGAGCGTATCGTGTCCATACTCGAGCGCGTATTCGACCCGCGTGGTTTGATGGGGAAGCTTGCCGGGCTTGCGAACCGGCACGAAGCCCTTGCCGAGCGCATAGGCCACCGTAGGAGCAAACATGAAGCCGCGGGCTTCGATGCCCAAAATCACATCGCAGGGTACGGCCTGCACAGCGTCGCGGAGTCCATTAATGGTGTCGCGATATCCGGCTTGGTCTTTCAGCAGCGTCGTGATGTCGAAGAAGTTTATGCCCGGCTTCGGAAAATCGGGCACCTCGCGAATGAGAGCTTTGAGGTGATTCATCTGTCAGGGGTTGATGCGGAAACCATCGTATTGTAGCATCGACGCCTCCAACTCTTCGACCCCGCGCACGTCGGAAAAACGCGGCCCCCGATGCAGCGCCGCCGCCAACTCGTCAAGCACGGCGGCCGGCCCCTGAGCGTGCACCTCCACGCGGCCGTCGTCAAGATTGCGCACCCAACCAGTGAGTTCGAGGCGTACCGCTTCCCGCTGAACGAAATAGCGGAAGCCAACGCCTTGCACTCGGCCACGGACGACGTAGCGGCGCGCGGCGATCATGAGAATATTGTCGCGCTCCCATTGACAGTCCGTTTGCTACAACCGGTTGGCCGCCGACTCGGCCATGATTGGGCGCGAGGGCGTGCGCAACCAAGCCATCGCATTCGGCGTGAAGTGAATCAAGGTGCCCAGGCCGACTGCTACAACCGGGTTCCAAAGCTGAACACCGGCGGCGGTAGCGAGAAACGCCCCGGCCTCCGAGCGCCGCATCAGCGGTAGGCGCCGCCGAGTACTCCAGTCAAGCAGATAGGCGCCGATCCAGGCCGTGACGCCCGCGAGGGCGGCTATCGGCACCTGAGAGATCCAGCGTGCGCCGCCGTATAGTGCGAGGGCGAGAAATGCGGCATGAAAGAGATTCGAGACCATCGTACGCCCACCGCAACGGACATTGGCCAAGCTGCGCGCCGGGATGCCGATGCTCAAGGGAGCGCCGAACACTCCCGCAACTACGTTGGCGATACCATAGGCACCCAACTCCAGGTCATGATCGGCCCGCTTCTGGCGTTTGTGATCGCCGAGAAAATGATAGACGAGGCGGCTGGTGACGAGAAGATTGGCGGCACTGACCAGCGCCAGTCCTGCGGCAGAAGGCAAAACGGAAAGAACATCGCGCGGAGTCCAGGAAAAGGAAACCAGCGCTGGAATCTCCAACGAAATGCTGCCTACCTGACGGGTATGTAGACCAGTTGCAACGGAGATCGCGCAAGCGAGCAGAACACCAATGAGTGGCGCCGGGAGTTTGGGAGAAATTCGAGAAGAGAATGTGGAGGCAACGATAACCAGGACAGCAAGCACCAGCGGCTCCCACCGCGCCGAGCCTAGATTATCGACCACCTGTAGAAGTTGGCCCGCCATGGATTCAGCCCACCCGCCCGCCGGTGCGCCGAGTCCCAGCATCGTTTTGAGTTGGGAGATGATCATCATCCCCCCGGTGCCGCAAGAGAAGCCAGAGACCACGACCGGCGGAATCTTAGTGATGAGCCGCCCCAGCCGCAACACCGAGAAAGCCATCAGGAAAACGCCGGCGATAATGGTAACCTTCGCTGCGCCGGCAATGCCAAATTGCGCCACCGCCGCAGCGAGAAAGGGGACCGTCACGGTGGACGGCCCCCCAATCAAGACCGGATTGCGACCAAGCAGTGCGGTGAAAGGCGCGGTAATGATCGAGCTGAACAGCCCCAACTCCGGCGGCAACCCCATCAGCGCGGCCATCGCCAACCCATAGGGGAGAGCAATGAGCGCGGCAATCAGCCCTCCGAAGCCGTCGCCCCAGAGATGCCGCCAGGAGTAATCAGGCAGCTTCACTCGTGCACCCCGTCTACGCCATCACCTTGAGCATGGCTGCCTGAAACTTCTTCATCTCGTCCTCGGTACCCACCGATACGCGCACGTGAGTAGGCCAAGCCTTCCAGGCGCGTCCCACGTAGACTTTCTCGGCCTGCATGGCCTGGATGAATTCCTGTGCGGGCCGCTTCACGTCGACCATGAACTTGTTACTGACCGAGGGTACGAAGTTGAACTTGTGTTTGTCGAGGAAGGCGAACTGCTCATCGCGCAAGTGCTTCATCTTCTTTTTGCGTCTTGGACAACAGACTGGCGTTAGCGCCCACCATGCCGGTCACCGGCAGCGCCCCCGCCCCGAAGCTGACAAGTTTGCTCAACAAATCCGGCCGCCCGATCGCGGCGCCGGCGCGCAAGCCTGCCATGCCATAGAGTTTGGAGAAAGTGCGCAGCACGACGACGTCTTTATCCTTGGCGATCAAATCCGTGCCGAACGCCTCATCGCTGAAGTGAATGTAGGCTTCGTCGAGCACCAGGATTGACCCGGCGGGTTTGTTGGCCAGCAGGAACTCGATATCGGCGCGAGGCGTCACGGTGCCTGAAGGATTATTCGGGTTGCAGATGTAGAAGAGGCCCGGGTTCGCGTCGGCCGCGAGCATTGCCTTAACGTCGTGCGCGTAGGTCTTGGTCAGCGGGACCTTCGCCACCTTGGCGCCGATGAAGTGGGCCGCGCGCTCACCTGCTTCGTAGCCAGGATCGGCCATCACCAGGGACTTCGACGGCGAGGTGAAGGCGAGCACCACGCGATGCAGCGGGTCGCTCGAGCCGGCGAACGGCATCACGTATCCGGGCTTGAGGCCTTCCTGTTCGGCAAGCGTGCGCGAGAAGGTAAAGGTCTCCTCGTACTGATAGCGTCCGCCCAGGCTAAATACTTTGCTCATGGCGTCAAGGGCCTCGGGGCAAGGCCCGGCGGGATTCTCGTTCGCGTTGCTCTTGACGGCATCCGCCGGCATGGGACCGGCCATGCGCGATAGTTGCGCCAAGGCCGGCTCATTGTAAAAGGGCAGGGCGGCTCCGGCACCCAGGAGAGCGCTAAAGCGAGCCAGCGAGCGCCGCGTGAATCCGCGGCTCAGAATCTCCCGTTGTTGTTCTGTGTTGAGTAGCTGCATGGTCCTTCTGACTCCTTACTTAGAGGAAGAATCGAACCCCGAGTTGGATAAGACGGGGGAAGTTGGCCTGACTGGTTACACGTCCGAAGTTGGCGTTGCCGAAGGCGGTAGTTGGCGAGCGGAACAGCGGGGTGTTGAATGCATTGAGAGCGTCGGCGCGGAACTGCGCCTTCACACCTTCAAACACCGAAAACGTCTTAAAGATCGACACACTAGTGTCCGGTAAAGTACTTTGTCCGATCTCATAACACCCTAACTATCAGTCGTTTGCGACGATTTATGCCTTGCCGCGATTTGAACGACGACGG
>JAYTKJ010000045.1:0-9184 GCA_043730365.1 Acidobacteriota bacterium
ACCAGTGTCGTCGATTCCACCGACTTGACGTTCATGAGTGACCTCCCGGAGAGGCTGCGCTCTAGAACAGATTAGCACAGAAATGTTCTTAAGTGAAGAGTATTGAGTCTAGACCTCATATACTCGAATACTTTATCATAGGCCCAGGTTGCTGGCCGCCTACCTCTTTCTCGCGCTGTTCGCGCAGGCCACGGATCCTACTCCGAATCGCGAAGTAGGCAGCCCGGTCTGCGCAAGATGCCACCCTAAGATTTTTTCGACCTATTCGAAAACGGGCATGGCGCGGAGCAGCGGGCCCCTGAGCCTTCAGAACATCATTGAGCCTCCTGAAGCCACGGCGGCGTTTGATGTGTCCGGCGTTCGGTGCTCGATGCGGCCCACAGATGCCGGTTTGCGTTTTGATTTCGGGCGGGCTGACACGGCTGTGGGCGGCAGCCTCGCCCTCCAGTGGTTCGTCGGCTCCGGGCATGTCGGCCGGAACTATCTCTACGGGCGCGATGGATTTCTGTTCCAGGCGCCAGTCTCGTTCTACCGGAGTGCGGGCCTTTTCGACGCGGCGCCTGGGTATCGCCAGAAGGCCCACCTGGAATTGACGCGGCCCATCGGCACCGCCTGCCTACAGTGCCACGCAAGCCGATTGCAACCGATTGCCGGCACGGAGAACCGGTTCGGTTCGCAACCCTTCCTGGAAGGCGGCGTCTCCTGCGAGCGATGCCACGGGCCCGGGCAGCATCACGTGAGCAGCCCAAAGCGCAGCAACATCGTCAACCCGGCGAAACTGGCGGGTGATCGCCGCGACAGTATTTGCGCCCAATGCCATTTGACCGGCGCGGCGCGCGTGGCCCGGCTCCATCCGCAGACGCGAGCTTTCCAGGCCGGAGACCGTTTGAGCGACACCGTCGCGGTCTTCGTCCGGGGCGACGGCGCGACGGCGACATCGGCGACCAATCACTTCGAGCAACTCGCCTTGAGCGCCTGCCAGCGCGCAGCGGGCACAAAATTATGGTGCCATACCTGCCACCCCGCGCATAGCGAAGCAGCGCCGGCGCTGAACACAATTTGCCGCAACTGCCACGCAGCCGCCCAGCACAAGCCGGCCAATGACGGCAATTGCACGGGCTGCCATATGCCGCGCACGACAACCCGAATGGGAGACCATGTTGCCTACACCGATCACCGGATCGCCCGCCGCCCCGGAGCGCCGATAGCTGAATCGTTAGGTGACACTTTGCTTCCTTTCGGCAGCGCCATATACGCCGCCCGGGACCTGGCGCTCGGCTACGCCGCGGCGGAAGCAGGCCAGCGAGCCGTACCACTTCTTGAGAAGGCCGCCGCGCTAGCCCCCGGCGATGTCGCCGTGTTGGTGCAACTGGCTCACTTCAATGACCGCGCCGGCCAGGAAGAACGCGCGCAAGTGCTCTATGAACGCGTGCTTCGGCTCGACCCGTCGGAAACCGCCGCCGCGGTGAACCTCGGCGGCTATCTCATGAAGCGAGGCCGCACGGCCGAGGCTATGGCATTGTGGGAGTCAGCTCTGCGGCGCAATCCCGGGCTCGTTGAAGTGCGCCTCAATCTAGCGGTCGCGCACTTCCGCACCGGCCATCGCGAGGCTGCCGAGGCAGAGTTGAAGAGCGCTCTTGAGTGGGAGCCGGATCACCCCATCGCCCGGCGTCTCCTCGGTGAAATCACCGCGGGCCGTTGAGATCGGCGAGAATGAAACGTAGCCGAACGATGAAAATACTTTGCGCGGCCTTCCTCTATGCCGGCGTTACGCTGTTTGCGCAGGACCCGGCTCCTGAACCCGAGCGCGCCATCGCCGAGTGGATCATACGCATGGGCGGCAGCGTTACGCCCGCCGGTGCGCTGGAGCCCGTTCGCCTGCTCGACCGTCTGCCAGCCGGCGATTTTCGCATCGTCGGGGCGGACTTCACCGGCACCCCGGTCACGCCGGAAGAGCTCAAGCGCATCCGTCATCTGACCGAGCTCAGCGAACTGTTTCTGCCCGCTTACATGTGGAACGAAGGGGCCGGTTCGACTCGCGATTCCAACGAGCGCTTCGAGTACCTGGTTGGCCTAAAGAAGCTGGAAAAGCTTCAGCTCAGCGTCCATTTCCTGACGAACATGAACATCAAGGACAATGGCTTGGCGCTCATTGCCCCGCTCACCGGTCTTCGCCACCTGCGTCTGGCGCAGTCTAAGATCAAAGGTAAAACTCTGGCGCCCTTCGTCAATCTCCGGTCGCTCGACGTGAGTTATACGACGTTTGATGATTCGGGAATGCAGGCGCTGGCCGGCATGACGCAGCTTGAACACCTCGTCGCCAAAGATACGCTGGTGAGCGACAACGGCATGAAGGCGCTTGAGTCACTGCACAATCTCACGGAACTCAACCTCTACGGTTGCCGCCTTTCGGACGCCGGGCTCGCCTCCGTCAAACACCTGAGCAAGCTGCGGCAGCTCAACTTACTCGGCGCCAAAGTAACTGACGAAGGGTTGGATAATCTGCTCGGCATGCCGGATCTCTATGAGCTGAATCTATATCGCAGCGCCATCACCAACGCCGGTCTGGAGAAGCTGAAGGGCCTGGCCAATCTGGCCTCGCTCGATCTGCGGTACTCGCGCGTGACGCGCTCGGGTGTGGAAGCGTTCCGCGCGGCGCGGCCCGGTTGCAGGGTCACTTTCCTTGACGCGGCGCCGGGTTCGAGTCTTAGCGTGGCGCCTCCTCGTCAAGGTGCGGCCGACGCCGAGATTGCCGCTTGGATCGGCAGGCTGGGCGGGAATACGAAGTTGGAGGGCGGGCGCGTCATATCGGCCTCGCTGCGGTCATCCTCGGTCAACGACGCCCAAGTGTCCGCGCTTGGCGGCTTGGCTTCACTGCGCCATCTCGATCTGGAAGCCACCGAGATTGGCGACGTAGGGCTGCGCCATCTGTCGCGGCTCACCGCGCTTGAAGAACTCGATCTGAGCCACACCACGGTGACCGACATCGGCTTGCAGGCGCTCGCGGGATGCAAGCTCTTGCGCCGGCTCCGGCTGAATCACACCGGCGTCCGCGGTGGATCGCTGGCCGCCTTGGCAAGCCTCGTCGAACTGGAGTTGTCCGGCAGCCCGATCAACGACGAAAGTCTGGCGCAAGTGGTCCGCCTCGGCTCGCTTGAGCGTCTGCGCCTCGGCTACACCGATGTGTCCGGCGCCGGCGTGGCGCAGTTAGCCGCACTTACCCGCCTTCGCATTCTCGATATCTCGAGCACGGATATCAACGACAAAGGCCTCGCCGAATTGGCCCGCATCACCTCGCTCACAGACCTCAACATCAGTTACGGCCGTTTCTCCGACAAAGGGTTGCCGGAACTGGCCAAGCTGACCTCGCTGGAGCGGCTGCAACTGGCGAGAACCAAGGTCACCGACAAAGGCATCGCCTCGCTCACTACGCTGCCGAAACTGAGCGTGTTGAACCTCAACTACACGGGCGCAACCGATGCCCTGCTGCCGCAACTGGCCGCGATGCCCGCGCTGGCTGAGTTGTACTTGGATACGGCCGAGATCACCGACAAAGGCGTCGAGACTCTGGCCGGCATGAAGCGGCTCAAGCATTTGAATCTCTACCACACGCTGGTTACCGAAGCGGCCCAGGCCAAGCTGCAGCAGGGGTTGGCCGGATGCAAGATCGTCTTTGACCGTGAATCGGCACTGCCCACGCGCAGAGGAAGTTGACTCTCCCCGAAATGCTCGCCTTGCTCCCCTCCGTTCTCCTGGCAGTCAACGCGGCCGATTGGATCACTGCTCTCGGCGGCCGCGCCGAGACCAACGCCAAGGGTGAGATCACCACGGTAGTGTTGCGGGCGTCCTTCGTGTCGGATTCCGATCTCGATCGCATCGCTGCACTGACGCAGCTTGAAAAGCTGGATCTCTCACATACCCGCGTCACAGATCTCGGCTTGCAGCGTCTGAAAAACCTGCGCAACATGCGCGAGTTGAATCTCTTTTACGCCGAGTTAGTCACCGACGAAGGCCTGGCCGCCGTGAAAACCTGGCCCCGCATTGAGCGCCTGAATTTCCGTGGCACCAAGGTGACCGACAACACGCTGGCGCTGCTCGCCGGCAAGGATTCGATTGTCGCGCTCGACATCGGTTTCGCCGAAGTCACCGATAGCGGCTTGCAGCATTTACCCAAGTTCAAAGGGCTGCGCGAGCTTGCCTTTGGCGGCAACAAGCTCACCGAGGTGGGCCTGGAGGTGTTGCGCTCGCTGCCCAATCTCACACACTTGGACGTGAGCGGCAAGCAGCGTACCGATTCCGGACTCTGGTTTGCAGGTGTTACCGACATCGGGCTTGACCCGGTGGCGTCACTGGCTCGTTTGGAGGCGCTCAACTTGTCGGGTACGCAAACCTCGGCCAAAGGAGTGGAGAAGTTGCAGGCGCTGAAGCATCTGGCGCGGCTCGATCTGCACGGCGCCAAACGCGTGGCCGACAATGTCGTGCCGGTACTCACCGCGATGCCGTCGCTCAAGTGGGTGGACCTTGACGAAACCGCGATCACGCCCGCCGGGCTGGCCGCGCTCCGACAGGCGCGTCCGGATCTGACGGTGATGGCCGCCAGTGCGCCCAGCGGCCACTAGCCGGCATCCCATAAGGCAGCATGTCCCGCTTTGAGTATTCCTCCTGGATCGACGCTCCGGTGGACGCCGTGTTCGGCTTCCATGAACGCCCCGATGCGCTTGAGTTGCTGACGCCGTCATGGCCGCCGGTGAAAGTGCTGCGGCGGCCAACCAGCCTCGCGGTGGGCACCATCGTCGAATTGCGAATCGGCATATGGCCGGTGGCGGTACATTGGGTGGCTCTGCATCGCGCCTACGAAGCCAATCATCTGTTTGTCGACGAGCAGCGTTCGGGGCCGTTCGCCCGTTGGGTGCATTCGCACTACTTCACGCCTGAGCGCGGCGGCACGCGATTGCAGGATTCAGTGGAGTACGCGCTCTTTGGAGGCGCGGTGGCCGAGAGGCTGGTGGGATGGTTGGTTCGCCGCCAGCTTACGGCCATGTTCAAGCATCGTCACCAGGTCACGCGCCAGCACGTCACAATGAAGTAAATGAAACTCGTCAGCCTCGGCGAAATCCTCTGGGACGTTTTTCCGGATCATGAGGCTCTGGGCGGCGCAGGCTTCAACCTGGCCTTCCATGCCTCGCGCCTCGGCAACGACGTGAGCTTCATCTCGGCGGTGGGTGACGATCCACGCGGCGCGCGAGCTCTCCAGAAAGCAACCAAGCTCGGCCTCGACACCGCCTTCATCCAAACCAATCCCGAAGCCCCCACCGGCGTAGTGACCGTATCGCTGGACGCCGCGCGGCAGCCTTCATTCGTCCTTGAGCGTCCTGCGGCCTATGATCGCGTCACGCTCACCGACCGGCAGCTTGAGACCCTCGCCGGCTTGGACCCGGACTGGATCTGCTTCGGCACGCTGTCCTTCGTCACGGCGGTGAATCTGGCCACGCTACGCCGCTTGATCGAGGCCTGCCCGCGCGCCCGGCGCCTCTATGATGTGAATCTTCGCGTCGGGAGTTGGAGCGAGGCGTTGGTACGAGAGTTGCTGCCGCTAGCCCACGTGGTGAAGCTTAATGAAAGCGAGATGGAAGCGCTCGGCCCGGTGATGGCCTCTACGCGCGCCACCCTGTGCGTGACCTGCGCCGAGAGGGGCTGCATCATCGACGGCGCGCCCGTGCCTGGCTACCCGGTGCAGGTGGCCGACGCAGTGGGCGCAGGCGATTCATTTTCTGCCGCGCTGGCGCACGGCTTGTCCCAGGGAATGCCGCCGGTGGAAGCGGCTGACTTCGCCAATCGCGTCGGCGCTATCGTCACCAGCCGGCGCGGCAGCACGCCGTTCTGGACGCCGGACGAAGCGGCGGCGCTTACGAAGAGATAGGGCGTGCGACGGTTCCCCGGCTGCTCCCACCGTTTGCCTACGGCCTCATTCGCCCTTTCAACGTCCTTCAGCTTCATCCCAGTGAGTGTTCCCAGTTGGCCCATTAAGTAGTCTCCTCTTCCAATTCGAAATTGTACGGAACTGAGCAACGCGGTGGGCGAATCGATAGAATGGGAGCGACCCGTGAGTGCCATGCCTTTTGTCCTGCCATTTGTTTTCGCCTGGCTAGCCACCGCCGCGCCGCCGATCGGCTTCAACAAAGACGTTCGTCCCATCCTTTCGGATAAATGCTTTTCCTGTCATGGTGCGGACGCCAAAGCTAAGGGCATCCCCATGCGGCTTGACCTGGAAGCGGACGCGAAGGCGGACCGTGGCGGCGGACGGCGCGCGATTGTGCCGGGCAATCCCGCCGCGAGTGAGTTGATCAAGCGAGTGACGGCTTTGCAGCCGTCGCGCCGCATGCCTCCGGCTGTTACTGGCCACCAGCTTTCAGACAAAGAGGTTTCGACGCTCCGCGAGTGGATCGCGCAGGGAGCGCCATGGCAGGGCCATTGGG
The DNA here is from genome assembly GCA_043730365.1 of Acidobacteriota bacterium. Classification (GTDB taxonomy): domain Bacteria; phylum Acidobacteriota; class Terriglobia; order Bryobacterales; family Bryobacteraceae; genus VFZP01. The sequence goes on from JAYTKJ010000045.1 coordinate 6,477, forward strand.
CGTTCATCCCGCCAGTGCGGGCCGCCGCGCCGCCCGTGCGCAACACGGCTTGGCCACGAGGCGATCTGGATCGCTTCATCCTGGCGCGCCTCGAAAGCGAAGGCTTGGTCACGTCCGCGGAAGCGCCGCGCGAGACTCTCCTGCGCCGTGCCTCGCTCGATCTGACCGGGCTGCCGCCTACGCCCGCCGAACTCCGTGCATTCCTGGCCGACGCCTCTCCCCGTGCTTACGAAACGGCCGTAGACCGCCTGCTCGACTCACCCCGCTACGGCGAACGCATGGCCGTGCGCTGGCTGGACGCGGCGCGCTATGCCGACTCCAACGGCTACCAATACGACGGCGAGCGCGTCATGTGGCGCTGGCGCGATTGGGTGATCGAAGCGTTCAATCGCAACCTCCCCTACAACCAGTTTGCGGTCGAGCAACTCGCCGGTGACCTGTTGCCCAATCCCCACTTTGAGCAGCGCCTGGCCACAGGCTTCAACCGCAATCACCGCGGCAACACCGAAGACGGCATCGTGGCCGAAGAATACGCCGTTGAGTACGTGGTGGACCGGCTCGAGACCACTTCCACGGTTTTCCTCGGCCTCACGCTTGGCTGCGCCCGCTGCCACAACCACAAGTACGATCCGTTCACGCAGAAAGAGTTCTACCAGTTCTTCGCCTACTTCAACAATATCCCCGAGAACGGCCGCGCGATGAAGTACGGCAACTCGCCGCCGCTGATGAAGGCCCCCACCCTCGAGCAACGCCAGGCACTCGCTGCGCTCGACGCCAGGATCGCCGCCGAACGCGAGGTTGTCACGCAGCATGAGGCCACACTGGCCGCGCCGCCGCGCACGAGCGAGCCGATTCATTGGTGGCCGCCGTCGGGCCTGCAGACGTGGTTTACATTCGACCACGCCACCAACGCCGCGGAAGGCCGTCACGGCAAAGCGGCGCAGCTTGATGGCAAGACCTCACTCGATTTCGCCGGAGCGGCGCCGTTCGACATCACTGATCATTTCTCGCTCGCCGCCTGGATCAAGCCAGACTCGCTCACCGGCGCCGTGGCGACGCGAATGGCCGACAAAGAGCATGGCAAAGGTTTCGGCATCTACCTACGCGACGGCAAGCTGCATTTCCACGTCACCAGCAATTACGAGAACGACGCAATCCGGATGGACACCGCCAAAGTGATCGAGCCGGGCCGCTGGACGCACGTGGCGGTGACCTACGATGGTTCGGTTACGGCGGCGGGTATTCGGCTCTACGTCGACGGCCGGTCTGTGGAATACAAGATCGAGCAAGAGACGCTCTATCGCCCCTTCCGCAACGCTGGCGCGCAATATGGAGAGCCGCTGCGAATCGGCGGAGGCGGTGGGCCCGCCAACCGGTTCACTGGCTTGATTGATGACGTGCTGGTCTATGCGAGGGCGCTGACGGCCGACGAAGTGGCGGGCATAGCCGGCTCGGCCCCGCGCGAATTCCTGCAGCGGATGGATTATCTTTCCTTGCGCGCGCCGGCGCCGGTGCATGACGCCTGGACGCGCTTCGGTGAACTGATTTTTGAACGCGACAAACTCGAGCGCACCTTCCCCACGTCGATGGTGATGGCCGAGAGCGCGGTCCGCAAACCGAGTTACATTCTCAATCGCGGCGCCTATGACAAGAAGGGTGAGCAGGTTGAGCCCGGCCTCCCCGCCGTGTTGCCGCCGCTGCCCGCCGGTGCGCCCAACAATCGGTTGGGTCTGGCGCAATGGCTCACCGATCCGAAGCATCCACTCACTGCCCGCGTGGAAGTGAACCGGATGTGGCAACTGCATTTCGGTACCGGCCTGGTCAAGACCGTGGAAGATTTCGGGCAGCAGGGCGAGTGGCCCTCCCATCCTGAATTGCTCGATTGGCTCGCCACCGAATTCGTGCGCACCGGTTGGGACATGAAGGCGATGCACCGGCTAATCGTCACCAGCGCCGCGTATCGCCAGTCTTCAGATTCCACTCCTGCTCTGACTCAGCGCGATCCGGAGAATCGTCTGATCGCGCGTGGGCCGCGCTACCGCCTGCCGGCCGAAGTGATTCGCGATTCGGCGCTTCACACGGCGGGGCTCCTGCATGAGCGGCTGGGCGGGCCGAGCGTCAAGCCGTATCAGCCTGAAGGCCTGTGGAATGAGATTTCGATGCAGGACACGAACTACGATCGCGACAAAGGCCCCGATCTGTATCGCCGCGGCCTCTATACGTTTTGGAAACGCACCATCGCGCCGCCGATGATGGTGAACTTCGACGCGGCCAATCGTGAGGCTTGCGTCGTGCGGGAGAATCGCACTAACACGCCGCTCCAGGCCCTCAACCTCATGAACGACGTGACGTTCCTCGAAGCGGCCCGCTTCATCGGCCAACGCATGATCAACGAAGGCGGCTCGACACCTGAGTCACGCCTCCGCTACGGCTTCTCGCTGGTGTTGAGCCGCGCGCCGCACGCCGCCGAAGAGCGCGTGATCAGAGACAGCTTGAACTACCATCTTGACTACTTTGCCTCCGATGAGAAGGCTCGCCAGTATCTGGCTCAAGGCGACGCACCTGCCGCGGCCTCGATTCCGCGCCGGGAGCTCGCCGCCTACGCCTCGGTGGCCAGCTTGCTCTTGAATCTGGACGAAGCGGTGAGTAAGGAGTAACAAGCCTGCGATGAATCCCCTCCAACTCACTCGCCGTCATTTCTTCTCGCG
>JAYTKJ010000046.1:0-2673 GCA_043730365.1 Acidobacteriota bacterium
AGACTGGGTGCGGCCGGTCAGGTTTGGCGGCTGAACGACCGTTGCCGCCGGAACCTGCCACTCGCGGTTCTCCCACGCGTCCGGCTGCTGTACCTCGGAACCAGCCGGTCGTGGGCGGTCGAGCCGATGAGAGCGCCAGGTGCAGCGCAGTGACCGGCCACCGACAGCTTCCACCGGCCGCGAGTGCGTGCTGCCGACCCACAGTTGTCATACGACGGTCGAGACTCCTCGCCGATAAGCCGACATTGCTGGACGCGTCGTCCACGGCAGCACGTCAGGCCGCCCTACCTGCGCTGGTCTCGGTCTACCGCTTCTTTGCAACGCGATTGTGAATCCAGGGCATTCATTTCGGCCCACATGGGGCTCCGTTGATGTTAGACTGGAAGCGGAAAAGTTCGCGGCGCCCCCCCCCGCAGGAGGTGCCGATCTAAGGCACCCGCATGACTTTTCCGTACTCCCCACGTCAAGCCAGCAAGCAAAGCTCTTCGCGCCTTCGCGCCGTCATCAAAGGCCTCGTCGGCCACGGCGGCTACGTGCATGTGCGCGACACAATCCGTCAGGCGCTGACCCGAAACGTCGCGCACGGCGCAAGGTGGTTGATCTACGTCGCGATCACCTTGGCCATTATCGAGGTCACCGGCTGGTTGCTACGCCAGTTTGGTGCGCCCGCCACTCTCGTCGGGAGGTGGGTTAGTTGGATTGAGATCGGCTTCGCCATCGCCGGAGCCTTCGGCTTCTTGGTGGAAGTGATCTTCGACCTAGCCGAGTCCGTCGCTAGTCGCAGCAAGAAGATTGCCAGGATCTGGTACGGCGATGAAGACCGCTTGCGCGGTGGTCATCGCAGTCAGCCTCGGCAGACCTCGAACGAGCGCAACACCTTCCTTTTGAGGTCACGTCGCCTTATGTGGCGCTCGCGCCGGAGGCAAACGTGAGCTCCACCATCGCGGATGGCTCCGTCTTCAATGGGGAGGTGTTCGCTACACGTAAGCCAGCCTCCCGTCCATGTGATACTTGCTTAAGAGCTTGCTGACCGAACACCCGATGAACCAGGAGACTCATGCAAGGTTCAAGCGTGCGGCCTCGTGATAACGGGCGTCCAACGTTCCAGGCGCCGCGATGGCATGCGGACGCAGCCTGCATCATTGCTGTTGCCGTTTTTGGGGCCCTTTGGGCACTCCTCAGGGAAGTGGCCGGGTACTCCACTTTTGGTGCAACTGCAGTGCTCACGTTGCCGTACGTTCTCACCGTTTGGTTGATCATCCGCGCTCGTCGTCGTGGGGTGTGACGATGAAGCGAAGGTGACATCGAAGCCACGCCCGTTGCCGTGGATTCAATGCCACCAAGTTCACAGCGTCAGCCCGTGCAGCCTCATCCAAGCAACTCCATGTCGTGCGCCGAATGCATTGACCAGGAAGCGCCCCTGGTGTGTCCGTTCCATGGTGCTCCGGATCACCTGAAGGCCCGCAATAAGGACCTCGACCTCATGGCTTTGGGGATTCGCGGGGCTTACTAGTTGAGCGGCCTTGTCTCTGTTCTTCGTCCGGAGTCGATCGAGCACGGCGAGGTTTTCGACGACTACGTCCTGGGTGAATACTGCACCTTGGACCTTTTGCATGTCGTAGGGAATGCCGATGTTGTCGCAGATCGAGGACCGGTACATGAGCCACGCGAACTTCGTCGCCGGACTCCCGGAGAAGAAGAGCAGCGCCCCCTGCCGCGGAACGTGAGCGAACGGCTCCTTCGCAAATGCTCCGGCCACGCCTCGCTCTACCTCCGCCACGCCCCCATTCAAGTACAACTCCAGCAGGCGCTGGGAACCGAACTCGGTCACCAAAAACTGGTCGCAAATGCCTGGCGTGGGCATGCCGCCAACGCACAACTCAAAGCTGCCATGTCCGATGTCGCCGGAGATGATCGTGCTCGCGTGTACTCCAATCAAGTTTGCAACCAAACACGCACTCGCGTGACACGCTCGGGCCTCTTCTACGGCTGAGAGCACTCTGAGATTCGGCACGTTGTTGAGTAGTTCCTGGACCGCAACGTCACCAAGTTTCCTTACCGAGTGAGTGCCGAAGACCAGCACTTCGTCGACAACGTGATGAGAGGCCGAACGCAGCAGTTTGTCGATCGTGGAACGGAGTTCACGGGCCGATTTGGCAACGCCGACGTACGGGACTGGTGCGGCACTGAGTGGGCTGTCTTCGACACCGGTTGCAACGATCTGGAAGCCAGATTTCTCATCTGCGGCGACTACCAGTAGGCGGATAGCGCGTGTGCCGATTTCGACAAGTGCGATGGTCATCCTTGCCCCCTAGCGGTTGGCGCTCGACGAGCCCCGGGGTCCGATGGTCCCAAGTATGGCCGCCCAGCCAGGTCGGCCCAGTTCCAACACGGACAACGCAGCCTCAAGCTGGCCACCAATCGTAGGGTAGCCAGATGGCCCGAAAGCGCGCCTTCTGGAGTACCCGCTCCTGGCCGTTATGGAGAGCTATCCATAACGGAAAGCGTTTATCTGACGCCCTGCCGAAGCTGCCCCGACGCGCTGATGCCGGTGGCGTCGGATAAACCTCGTTGAATAGGGGTAGGGAACGGCGCTCGCCGTCCCCTCCCTCCGAACCCGCTGTGCAGTTCTCCCGCGACGGGCTCTCCAGTCAGTTGTTTCCGCATCGGGAT
>JAYTKJ010000047.1:0-4895 GCA_043730365.1 Acidobacteriota bacterium
ATCGCCGCGGGATGGGCCGCCTTGATCTGTCTGGTTGCCGTAATCCCATCCAGCCCTTTCATGGACATGTCCATGAGCACAAAGTCCGGCAGGTGTGCGCTATAAGCGCTTAGCGCATCCACGCCGTCCGCGCACTCGTGAATCTCATATGCGCGGTTCGCCAAAATGATGCCGATCAGCCGCCGAACGGAGGCGCTTTCCTCGACGATCAAAAGCTTCATTGCCCCGGCTCTCTCATGAATTTCAAATGTACTTTGGCTGAGCGTGAAAGGAAATAGAGGGCGCTACACAATTTGCCCATGTGTAACCACACGATGCCTGTGTGGTTCCACATGTCGTGGCAAAAAACGGAATTAGCCGCCGGCTAAAGCTCGGACTTATGCTCCAGCGCGAATTTGAGTAGAGCGTTGGAGCCTTGCAGACCTAGTTTCCGGCAGATGTTGGTGCGGTGGTTTTCGACGGTGCGGTAGTGCAGGAAGAGTTCGGCTGCAATGTCCTTACTGCTACGGTAGCCGGCGACCGCCCGCAAAACGCGCCGCTCCGTTGGAGTAAGATCGTTGAGCGCAGGGTGGATTTGAGCCAGAGCCGCGGCGCGGCCGCGCCGATTGAGCAGATAGGCCGTGAGCGACGCAGTAACGTAATGCTGTCCCTCCGCCACAGCCCGCAGACCGTGCGCGAGCTCCGTCAACGCGCTTTCTTTGAGGATGTAGCCCTTTGCGCCCAGATCCATGGCGGCGTGAAACAGGTCCTCTTCGCTGTGGATCGTCAGGAATACGATCCGGACCGGGATCTTCCTTCTTTGAATCTCCTTGGCGACGCCGAAGCCGTCCAGCTTCGGCATGTCAAGGTCGAGGACCGCGATGTCCGGCTTTAATTCCTGAATCCCCGCGAGCGCCGCTTCACCATCGCCGGCTTCGGCAATAACCTTCAGTTTTGGGTCGCTTTCAATCACCTGCCGCAGCCCTTTGCGCAGCACGGGATGATCGTCGGCAACCAGGATGCGCACCTCATCGGCCATGCCGCACGCTCCGCGAATCGATTTCGATGGTCATGGTAGTCCCCTGTCCGGGCGCGGATTGAATCGCGATGCCGCCGCCCAGCAGTTGTACGCGTTCGGAGATCCCGATCAGGCCGAACCCGCCCCGGTGCGGATCGGGATCCAGACTCGCCGCGCCCGGCGTGAATCCCTTGCCGTTGTCATGGATAACCAGCCTGAGCCGCTCCGGGTCGCGCTGAATGCTCACGCCGGCCCGGCTCGCCTGCGAGTGCTTAACGATGTTGTTGACGCTCTCCTGCACGATCCGGTAAAAGTTGATGTCGGACTCTTGTGGGAAGAAGCCGTCGATATCGTCAATATCGGCTGTGAAGGAGATCGGCGAAGACGTCGCGGCCGTCCTGGCAAGTGCCTCGAGGGCTTTGGTTAAACCGATGCGATCCAACTGGTACGGCCGCAGGTTATAGGAGATTTCCTTTACTTCGCCGATGGCGTGCGAGGCTTCAGCGGAGATCTCTTCGATTTGCTTGAGCGCGTCGGCATTGCCGCCGGAGGTACTGGTGGAGGCTCGCAAAAACATCAACGCCAGGTTCTTGATCACGACCAGACGCTGCCCCAGGCTGTCGTGCAGTTCGGCGGCGATCCGTTTGCGTTCGCTCTCCTGCGAAACGATCAACTGGCGCGCGAAGGCATGCTGCGCGGCCTGTACCCGCGTCAACTGAGCAACCCGGCGCCGCCAAACAAGCGACACCAACGCCGTCACGCCCATGCATACCAATGTCACAAACCACCACGTTCGATACAGCGGAGGCAGCACCGCAATGCGGAGGCTTTGGCCTTCGGCGCTCCACACGCCGTCGCTATTGGCGGCAATCACTCTAAAGACGTAGCCGCCCGGCGGGATATGCGAATAATAGGCCGTGCGCCGCGGACCGGCATCGGTCCAATCCGGATCCAAGCCTTCCAGTCTGTACTTGAACTGGATGTGCTCGGAGTTGATGAAACTCAACGCCGTGTATCCAATTTCGAAGTTCTCCTTGCCTGGCGCGATCTTCAGCGGCCTGTCGAAAGGGACCGGTTCGTGATCGACGAGGAACGATTCGATCATTACCGGCGGAGGTTGGGGATTGCCGGCCACGGTTTCCGGGTCGATCACGGCGACGCCATCCTGCGTAGCAAACCACAGCTTGCCGTCGTGCGCTTTGACACCCGCCGGCCAAGTACCGCCATTACACTCCACATTGAGCATGCCATCGCCCTTCCCGTAGGCAATCGAAGTGACAGTGCGCCGCGTTCCGGCGGCGAACTCATTCAACTCCCGCTTGCTCACGCGGTAGATTCCGCGGTTGCAGCTCATCCATAAATTTCCGCGCGCATCTTCGAGGATTTGGAAAACACCGTTGTTATATAGCCCCTGGCGCATGGTATAGCGGGTGAACTTGCCGTCTTTGAAGCGGCCCAGGCCACCATCGTAGGTCCCAATCCAGAGTACGCCGCCGCTATCCTCATAAATTGACCGGACGGTATTGCTCGGCAGGCCATCGCGTTCCGTGAAGCCCGTGAATTGGCCGTTTGCAATCCGCGTGAGGCCCCCGTAGCCTCCAATCCAGAGATTTCCCGCCGAGCCATCGACGATTGCTCTGACATCATCACCCGCGAGCCCATCTTTCGCTGTGTAGAGCCTGGAAAGTCCGTCCTTGTAGCGCACCAGCCCGTGCGTGGTTCCGAACCAAAACGTTCCCTCCCGATCCTGGTGGATAGCGTGGGTTTCCGTGTGCTCCGGAAGAACTGGACCTTTCGGTTGCCTGAATCGCCCTCCCTGGAATATTCGAAGCCCCCCGTCCCCGGCGACCCACAAATGCCCTTCACGATCTTCAACGAGCGCAGTCAGGTTGGAGGGCAGACCATCCGTGGGTGTGTAGTTTGTGAATTTCCCGTCCTTGAAGCGGCTAAGACCGCTCGGCCACGCTCCGATCCATATGGCGCCGGCTCGATCCTGGTAAATGGGATAGACATTTCTATCCGCCAGACCGTGTTGTTTGGAGTAGACCGAGATGGGCTGTCTGCGTACCCGATATAGACCTTGTCCATCGGTCCCAAGCCAGAGATTTCCTTCCCGATCCTCACATAGCGAGTAGACGGAGATTTTCTCCTGGCGGCCGGATGGCCGGTAATTCATGGTTCGGATTAATTGGCGGGCAAGACCCATTTTCCAGGAATTTCCGCCACGATCCCGGTACGCGATCCTCATCTCATTTCGGGAGATTTCCGCACGCTCGTCCTGCACCTTGCCGTTTCTGATGCCGGCGAGTCTTCCGTCGAAGGTTTCCAGCCAGATCGCCCCATCCCAATCTTGTTCCGCGCTGGTAATCCGGCAGCCCGATAGCCAGGGCGGGAGCCGATAGGTGACAACTCGTCCCTTCACGAAAATGTGGATCCCCGCCTGGTCGCACCCCCAGAAACCGCCTTGCCCTTCCCAGCGAAACGCACCGTAGATTTTTAGTCCCTTCGGGGTAACGTCAATGAATCGTCCGGCGGCCTCTTGCCATTGCGCGATGGAGTCACCAGACAAGACCCACATGTTACCGGCCTCATCGCCCGCAATGCCTCGAACAAGGTTGTGCGTTAGCCCATGCCGGGTTGTGTAAGTGGTAAAGTGTCCCTGACGATAGCGCGTCACGCCGCTGTTTTCCGTACGGAGCCACAAGTCGCCGTTTCGACCTTCATACAGCGATTCGAAACGATTAGAGTTGATTCCGGGAGAGTTGCTCTTATTGAACACTGTAAAGCGCACTCCATCGAAGCGGACCAGGCCATCGAGAGTGGCTAGCCAGAGATACCCGTCGGGGGTCTGGCGGATGCCGCGAATGCTGTTCTGAGGGAGACCGTTATCCGCTGTCCACGCATCAAACTGGTACTGCGCGCTTGCGGGGGAGACAAACCACAAAACGGCAAACACCCACCATGGAAGGACTGCCCGGCAAGCACTCAAGCGGGGATTCACGCAGGGCGGGATCGCGCGACTCCGCCGGTGAGAAATGTATCTCCCCAAGGCCCGTAAGAGCTTCAATTTTGTAAAAACGGCATTTACGATGAAAAACAGCATTTACGATGATCGATTGTGATTGTGACACAATTCCGGGGAGGATCGGCGTCAGAGGATCGGCGTCAAACACCCTCCTACACCGATCTCGATTCCGGTCCGCCGTAACCCATTGTTTTGAAAAGCGCAAAGCCCAGTTTCATCCTGGCAGTCCGTGCCGGGCATGCCAAGGGGAGCGGACAAGCCAAAATCAGCAAGGGCGAGCGGGGGCGAGATAGCCGTTAGGCCGTCGAGGCGGGCGCAGAACTGAGCTACGGGGTTACGAGCGCTACGGTGCAGATTCCAGCGGGCTACGGGCAAAGAGTGCTAAGAAAAACACCTAGCCCGGCGGCCCTCCCACCGCAACCACCATCGGCGGCGCGACCCAGCCCAACACGCGGTTATACGGCCCCGGACACCGCCCCACATTCCGCCGCGCCTCCTCCGGCGGACCCTCCAAAAACTCCGTCCAAGCCTCCTCCGCCACCGCCGGATTGCCAAAAAGAGGCATTAGACCTTCCGATTCTACTCAAGACGGCGGATGATATTTCGACCGGCGAAATCATGCCGGCCGGCGCCCGCGTTTTGCCCTACCGGAGCAACATCCCCAGGAGGATCAGCGAGTTTGCGTTCGAGATGGTGGATCCAAGCTATCCTCGCCGCGCCCGTGAAGCCGGGGATCACGCCATCATCGGGGGAAGAAACTATGGGCAAGGATCGAGCCGGGAGCATGCGGCACTCGCGCCCCGGTATCCGGGTCTACGGGTCGCCATCGCCACGGGATTCGCGCGCATCCACTGGCAGAATCTGGTGAACTTC
>JAYTKJ010000048.1:0-17203 GCA_043730365.1 Acidobacteriota bacterium
TCATCGGCGCGCAGCGAAATCAGTTTATTGAGAACTGGGCTGCTGAAAAAACCGGCGGGAATAACCGATCCACGGGGCAGATCCAGATGACGGACCTTCGGGGCCAAGCGCAATACTTCTCTGCCGTAGTCCAGGAATGCCTGGGGTTCGACGGTGACCCGCTCCAGGCAGCCCGCGAAGAACTGGTGGTCCTTCACAATGCTTTTGTTCCAGGACGGCAGCCACTCAGGGTGCAGATCCTGGATTTTCTTGGCTTCATCCAGATGGCGCCCAAATTCGATGTGCGATGAACCTTTCAATTCGAGCCGTGCTGCTTTAAGCTGTAGGTCAATGAAGGTTTGCAGCGGGCCGCCCTTCTTGATTGCGTGCGCTTTTCGACGCTCTTCCAGCTCAGCAAAGGTCGCGGCAGCTACATAGGGCTTCGTGCTCTCCGTACCGGGTGCCGATCGCACGGCTCGCGGCGGCGCAGGCGGCGATTGGGGTGGCGGCGCCAGTGCGACGGGTTTTGACGGTGCCTTTGCCCCAGGCACCCATTCCTGCAAGGTGCAAACGATCCGGTCCCAGAGTCGTAGTGGTTCGGCCCCCGGTTGAATCAATGTGTCCATCCCGCCTCCTTCTCATCGACCGAGACCGATGTTTCCGTTAGTTGCCAGTGGAGCCCTTCAGTATCTTGGATTCGCGCGACGGGGACGCGGGTACAACCACTTAAAAGTGGGGCTATGCTGGGCTGTAAGATACGGCAGTATACCATGTATTTTCAGAAACTTACAAGCACTAAACAAAAACTCGGGGTTTGCACCCCGAGTCCTGTAACCTTTTCTCTACTCAGCCGGCGCTTCGCCGCCTTGTTCGCGCATTTCCTTCAGGCGATCTTCCTTGCGCTTCTTCCGCTCGTCGGCGCGTTTGATCAGTTCTGAACCCACCAGTTCCAGCATGCAGATTTCGGCGCCATCGCCCTTGCGCCAACCGAGGCGGACGATGCGGGTGTAGCCGCCGTTGCGCTGGTTGAAGCGGGGACCGATCTTGTCGAACAGCTTTTTGACCGAGTCTACAGTCATCAGGAATGCCGCGGCCTGACGGCGGGCGTGCAGCGTGTCCCGTTTGCCGAGCGTGATGATCTTGTCGACCAAAGGCTTGATCGCCTTGGCTTTCGGGATAGTCGTCTGAATGCGTTCGGCATCGATCACGCTGGTCACGAGATTGCGAAACAGCGAACGGCGGGCGCCTAAGTCACGCTTGAGTTTGAATCCGGAAACTCCGTGTTTCATCTTCTTTTACCTTTTTGATTCCTTCCTCTAGCGCTTATGCTTCCGCCACATCGTCGTCGTCATCGTCGTCATCCTCGTCGTCGGCTCCACCAGCCGCGATCGCTCCGCCACCACCACCACCGCTACCGAGTTCTTCGGCGCCGCTGAGGGCGACCGGCGTTCCCGACGGCGAGACCAGCCGGCCTTGCGAATCGAATCGCATGCCGAAGCCCAAGCCGAGGTTGCCGAGGATTTCCTTGATTTCGTTGAGCGACTTGCGTCCGAAGTTCTTGGTCCGGAGCATTTCGGCTTCGGTCTTCTGAACCAGATCGCCGATCGTCTGAATGTTGGCGTTCTTGAGGCAGTTGTAGGAGCGAACCGACAGCTCGAGTTCTTCGACACTCCGGTTGAGCACCTCGTTCATCTGGTTGATGGCGCGCTCGGCCGGCTCTTCCACCGCATCGGGGACCTCTTCAAAGTTGATGAAGATGGTCATGTGGTCTTTGAGTAGCTTGGACGCCTGGCCGATGGAGTCCTGCGGCGAGATGGCGCCGTTGGTCCAGACCTCGAGCGTCAGCTTGTCATAGTCGGTCATCTGGCCGAGGCGCGCGTTTTCGACAAAGAAGTTGACCTTGCGCACGGGTGAGTGAACCGAGTCGATCGGGATAAAGTCCACCGGAAGATCGTCGTCAAAGTTCCGGTCCTGCGCGACATAGCCGCGGCCGGACTTCAGACGCATCTCGATTTGCAGCTTGCCGCCTTCGCTCACCGTGGCGATATGCATGTGACGGTCCAGCACTTCCACGTCGGCGTCGGTTTGAATCTGCGCGGAAGTGACTTCGCCGGAGCCGTCAACGGTGATGCGCGCCGTGCGCACACCTTCGCCGGCCATCTTGAAGGGCACTTGCTTGAGGTTGAGAATAATGTCGGTGGCGTCTTCGACCACGCCGGGAATGGGGCTGAATTCGTGCGAAACACCATCGATTCGCACGGCCGTGATCGCACAGCCCTCGATCGAGCTCAGCAGCACGCGGCGCAAGCTGTTGCCGATCGTGGTACCAAAACCGCGTTCAAACGGTTGAGCCCAGAACATGCCATATCGCTCAGTGAGCGACTCGGTGTTAGCCACCAGACGCTTGGGTTTTTGAAAGCCTTTAAACATTCGTTCGTCTCCTTTCGGGCACTTACTGTGGTTGATTCACTGCGACTACTTGGAGTACAGTTCGACGATCTGCTGCTCGTTGAGTTGAATCTGGACGAGATCGGAGCGCTTGGGATTCTGCAATACCCGCGCCTTGAGATTCTCGCCATCCACCTCAAGCCAATTGGGTGAGGGCTGATGAGCCGTCGCGTCGCGCGCGGCCAGCAGTCCGGGATGTTGCTTGCTGCCCTCGCGGACGGCAATCACGTCATTGGCCTTGACGGTGAACGAGGGAATGTTGACCTTGCGGCCGTTGACTTCAATGTGCCCGTGGCGAACCACCTGACGGGCCTGAGCGCGGCTGGTGCCGAAACCCATGCGATGCACCACATTGTCGAGGCGCCGTTCGAGCAGCCCGAGCAGGTTTTCACCCGTGATGCCTTTCATCCGATTCGCCTTCTCGAACATGTTGCGAAACTGCTGCTCCAGCACGCCGTAAATGCGGCGGGTCTTTTGTTTTTCGCGCAGTTGCAAGGCGTAGCCAAGGATCTTGGGCTTACGATCCTTACCATGCTGCCCCGGCGGGAAGTTGCGCTTTTCAATAGCGCACTTGGCGGTATAACAGCGTTCGCCCTTGAGGAATAGTTTAACGCCCTCGCGCCGGCACAGGCGGCACACGGGGCCAGTATATCGAGCCACTTCTTTTCGTTCTCCTTACCTGATTTCAGGTTGATCTGGGTTCAGGTGCGGTTTACAGGCGAGTGAACGCCCTTCGTCCCGCTTACAAATTTCAAACAGCAAAACAGGTTGACCGGTAACCGATCAGACTCGCCGCTTCTTAGGAGGGCGGCAGCCATTATGGGGGATGGGAGTCGAGTCCTTAATAGTCCGAACTTCGATACCCGCGCTGGCCAGCGCCCGCACGGCCGATTCACGGCCGCCGCCCGGACCAGAAACAAACACATTCACGGTGCGCATGCCGACGTCCTTGGCCTTAGTGCCAGCCGTCAGCGCCGCTTGTTGGGCGGCATACGGGGTGCCCTTGCGGGAGCCGCGAAACCCGAGCGACCCGGCGCTGGACCAGCAGATTACATTGCCCTGTTGGTCTGTGATCGTCACAATCGTATTGTTGAACGACGCCTGCACGAACACCACGCCCACCGGGACGTTGCGCTTTTCCCGCTTCTTGAAAGACTTCTTCTTGCCACCCGCGGCCTTGGCGGCTTTGGCGGCTTTTGGTTGAGCTTTGGCCATTGATGATTGATCCTACGACTACTTAATGCCGGCCTTCTTCTTGTTGGCCACAGTACCGCGGCGCGGACCCTTGCGAGTACGGGCGTTGGTATGGGTACGCTGGCCGCGCACGGGCAGGTTGCGCCGGTGACGGAGGCCGCGATAGGCGCCCATTTCAATCAAGCGCTTGATGTTGAGCGAAACTTCCTTGCGCAGATCGCCTTCAACCGCGCCCTCATCTTCAATGACGGTGCGGATACGGTTGACTTCCTCTTCGTTGAGGTCGCCAATCTTCTTGTTAAAGTCGATATTGCACCGGTAGAGGATGGACTTCGCCCGGGTACGACCGATACCGTAGATATAAGTTAGTCCCACTTCGGCCCGCTTCCGCGGGGGGAGATCAACGCCAGCCAAACGCGCCATAATATTTTCTCCTTACCTCTAGCCTTGCCGCTGCTTGTGTTTGGGGTTGACGCAGATCACGCGCACCACGCCCTGACGCTTGACCAGCTTGCACTTTTCACAAATCGGCTTTACCGAAGCTCTAACCTTCATGACTCAAAACCCTTCTGTTCTGCCTACGCTCACTACAGCACGCCCCGATCGCGGCCGGAGGCCTGCGCATCGAGCAGCTTCACAATCCGTCCACGCGTCTGATCGCGTTCAGCGATCACGACAGCCACCTGATCGCCGGGCCGCAGACGGACGAAATTGATTTTCGTCGCCGCCGCCAAATGCGCAATCACGCGCCGCCTGTTCTCCAGTTCCACCCGGCATTTCTGGCTGGGCAGCAACTCGATCACAGTCCCTAGAACCGGCTCCCGGTTCACGGCCTCGTCAAAACCCAAGGCCCGTCGGCCGTCACCGCCACGCAGTGTTCGAAGTGGGCTGAATAGGACCCATCCTTCGTTTTGGCAGTCCACTTGTCGGCAGCCACTTTGGTATCCGGCTTGCCGGCCGAGATCATCGGCTCGATCGCCAGCACCATGCCCTCTTTGAGCCGCGGATTCTCATGGTTTCGATCGACATAGTTGGGAACCTGGGGCTCCTCATGCAACTGCGTTCCGATTCCATGACCCACATACTCGCGGATGATGCCAAACCCGTTGGCCATCACATGACGCTCCACCGCGCCGCACACATCAAACAGCCGGTTGCCCGGCCGTACCTGCTCGATCGCCTTCTCCAGCGAATCCTTGGTCACCTGCAGGAGCCGCGTGATTTGCGGCGTCACCTGTCCGATTGGCACCGTAATGGCCGAATCGCCAAAGTAACCGTTCAACTCAGCACCCGTATCGATACTGACTACGTCGCCACTCTTCAAAACCCGCTTGTCCGAGGGTAATCCATGGACAATTTCGTCGTTCACCGACGTACAGAGGACAAATTTGTATCGCTGTCCTACCGCCGGCACGAAATAGTTCTTGAAGGCAGGCCGTGCACCGGCATCTCGAATCATCTTTTCGGCCGCCATTTCCAGCTCCAGCGTGTTAACGCCTTCGACGGTCATGGCTTCCAGGGCCTTCAAGACCTCGTAGACCAACAATCCGGCCGCACGCATTTTTTCGAGCTCAGACGGAGTCTTACGTACAACCATTTTGCTGGGGAGGCTTACTATAATCCTATCAGAACCCGGACCGGCGTCCTCGGATCCGGCCCGACCGGGGCGTAAAGCCCTCGTAGTGGCGCATAATTAACTGCGCCTCCACCTGATTGACCAAGTCCATGGCGACGCCCACTACGATAAGCAGAGACGTACCGCCAAAATAGAAACTCACACCCAGACCGTCCAGGACCGCCCGCGGGAAGGTGTTGTCGATAAAGTTGCCGATCAGCGGCAGGTGATTCAACTTAATGCCGGAGATCATGATTTCCGGAATGAGCGAAAGCAGCGCCAGATAGAGGCCGCCGGCGAGCGTGATCCGGGTCAGAATCTTGTTCATGAAGTCCGCCGTATTGCGGCCCGGGCGGATACCCGGAATGAAGCCGCCATACTTGCGCATGTTGTCGGCTGCTTCGTTGGGGTTAAAAATGATCGAGATGTAGAAGAAGCAGAAGAAAATGATGCCGGCCGTGTACAGGATGAAGTAGAGCGGCTCGGAGTGGTTGATGGTTTCGAGGATGCCGCGCAGCCAGGGGTTGTTGCGGACGATATCGAAGTTCAGGAAACTCTGCGGGATGGCCAGCAAGCTGGAGGCGAAGATCACTGGAATCACGCCACCCGCGTTGACCTTGAGTGGCAAATGGGTGGACTGGCCACCGAGCATCTTACGGCCTATGACCCGCTTGGCATACTGTACCGGGATGCGGCGTTCGCCGCGTTCCACCAGGACAATAAAGGCCACGACGGCGATCATCACCAGCAGGATGATGAGCACGTGCAACATGTTCCAGTTGCCGGTACGTAGGTTAGTCCAGATTTCGGACATCGCATGGGGAACGCCGCGCACGATGCCGGCAAAAATGATCAGCGACATGCCGTTGCCGATGCCGCGTTCGGAAATTTGTTCACCCAGCCACATGATGAAGGCAGTGCCGGTGGTCAAGCTGAGCATGGTGAGGAAGACGAAGCTCCAGCCCGGATTGACCACAAATCCGCCCTGTGAATTCTGGAGCGCAAAGGCGATACTGACCGACTGGAAGACGGCTAGAATCACGGTGAGATAACGCGTCCACTGCGTGATCTTGCGCCGGCCCAGTTCGCCTTCTTTTTGAAGCTTTTCAAGGGCTGGCACAACTACGGTCATCAATTGCAGGATGATCGAGGCGGTGATGTAGGGCATGATGCCCAGCGCGAAAACGGTGAGGCGGCGGAACATACCGCCGCTAAACATGTCGACGAAGCCGAAAAAGCTCCCCTGGTTCTGTGCAAAGAACGCCTCGAGCTTATTGGCGTCGATGCCGGGCACGGGAATGAGCGCGCCCAGCCGATACACCGCCAATAGGCCGAGCGTGAACATCACCCGCCGACGAAGGTCGGGGATTTTAAAGATATTCGCGAAGGCTTCGAGGAACTTATTCATGGCTTGTTATTTCTTGGCAGCAGCCGCCGCGGCCCGCCGGGCGGTGCGGGCCGCCACGCCTTCGTTCTTGATGGGCGCCGGAGCCTTGACGATGATCAGCTCGGCGACGCCGCCCGCCGCCTCAATCTTTCGCTTGGCTTCAGGCGTGAAATAGTGGGCTTTGACGTGGAGCTTGCGCTTCACGTCGCCCGAGCCCAGAATGCGCAGGCCCAGATACATTTTCTTGACCACGCCAAGCGACTTGAGCGTATCCGGTTCGAAGGCGTCGCCCACGAGCTGCTCAAAGCGGCCGACGTTCAACTCGGCGAAATATTTCTTGAACGGGCCGTTGGAAAATCCGCGCTTGGGCAGACGGCGATGCAGCGGCATCTGACCGCCTTCAAAGCCGCGCATCTTGCTATAGCCGGAAATGGAACGGGCGCCCTTCATACCGCGGCCAGATGTCTTGCCGCGATGCGACCCGATGCCGCGGCCGATTCGCTTTTGGGTTTTCTGTTGCCCGGCCGGTGGTTTTAATTGACTGAGATTCATGTGCTTGGCTTCCCTAACTGCAGCTTAACCCTCGTCGACAATGGCCAGCAAGTGGGGCAGCTTTTTCACCACGCCGCGGAATGAAGGCGAGTCCGGCTTGGACACCACCTGATTCATCTTGCGAAGCCCGAGCGCCGCCACCGCCCGCTTTTGCAGGGCGATGCGGCCGATCGGCGAACCGATCAGCTTGATCTTGATCATTTTTCCGTCTACTGCCATTTTAGAAACCTCTAGCCGTTGAGCTTATCCACAGTGACGCCGCGCATATCGCTCATCTGCGTCTTGTCGCGTAACTGGTCTAGCGCCGCCAAGGTGGCGCGGATAACATTGTGTGGATTGTGAGAGCCGATTGACTTGGTCACCACGTTCGGCACGCCCGCCGCTTGCATGACCGCGCGCACCGGACCGCCGGCGATGACACCGGTACCGGCCGGAGCCGGCTTGAGCATCACCAGGCCCGCGCCGAAGCGGCCGAGCACCGGGTGCAGAATGGAATGCTCCAGGCAGTTGATTTTGCGCAGATTGCGTTTGGCGGCCTCGATACCCTTCTTGATCGCCGAAGGAACTTCGCGCGCCTTGCCGGTGCCGAAGCCCACGACTTTAGCGCTTGGATCGCCCACCACCACCAGCGCGGCAAAGCTCATGTTCTTACCGCCTTTTACCACCTTGGTAACGCGGTTGATCGAGATCACGTGCTCTTTGAGGTTCAACTCGTTCAAGTTGAGCTTCTTAGGATTCTGAGTAGTGGCCATTAAAACTCCAGTCCGCCTTCACGCGCCGCTTCGGCCAGCGCCTTGACGCGGCCGTGATAGAGAAAGCCGCCGCGGTCGAAGACCACGCTTTTGATGCCTTTTTCGGCGCACCGCTCGGCAATCAGCTTGCCGATGGTCTTGGCCCCGGCCAGATTGCCGCCGCTGGTGCCTTTTTTCTCCGCCGTCGAGGCCGCGACCAGGGTCTGCCCCTTCCGGTCGTCTATCACCTGGACAGTGATGTGCTTGATACTGCGGAAAACAGCCAAGCGGGGACGTGCGGCGTCTCCGGCCACTTTGGCCCGAATACGGGTATGGATGCGCCGGCGATGCTCGTCGCGGGATGGTCTTGAGATCATTGCTACTTACCTCCCTTGCCCGCCGCGCCAGCCTTGCCGACCTTCTTGCGCAGCACTTCGCCGGTGTAGCGGACACCCTTATTCTTGTAAGGATCCGGCGGACGGAGGGCCCGGATGTTGGCGGCCACTTGGCCCAAGGCCTGCCGGTCATGGCCGGACAGCACCAAATGGGTTTGTTTGTCGATCTTGCAGTCCATGCCGTCTGGCATGAGCAACTCGATCTGGTGTGAATAGCCCAATGTGAAGATGATGACTTTGCCCTTCACTTCGGCGCGGTAGCCGATGCCGACAATATCGAGTTCGCGAACAAACCCGGTGGCCACGCCGGTGACAGCGTTAAAAGTGAGAGCGCGCGTGAGCCCGTGAAGCGCCGCCAGCGAGTCATTATCGCGTGACAGCTCGAGCGTCCCGTTATTGTTTGTGATCGTGATGCCCTTGGGCACTGGCACCTGGAGCGTTCCCTTCGGTCCTTTGACCTGGAGATGCGACCCGGCCGGCGTGATTTGCACGCCCTTGGGCAGCGGGATGGGCTTTTTACCAATTCGCGACATCGTGTAGTTCCTTTACCAGATCCGGCAGAGCACTTCGCCGCCCAAGCCGGCCTTGCGCGCGTCGGCGCCGGTCATGACGCCTCGCGACGTGGTGAGCACGTTGACGCCGAGGCCGCCCAGCACCTTGGGGATTTCCTTGCTGCCGGAGTAGATCCGGCAACCGGGCTTCGAGATGCGCTCGATCTTGCTGATGACGGGCTCGTTGGTGGCCGTGTACTTGAGGTACAGGCGGATGGTCTTGAAGGGACCCTCCTCGACGAGCTTGAAGTTGAGGATGTAGCCCTCTTCTTTGAAAACCCGGGCCAGCTCCACTTTGAGCTTGGACGAGGGGACGTCCACCTTGGGGTGGCGGGCCTGTAGCGCGTTACGCACGCGCGTCAACATATCGGAGATGGGATCGGAGATCATCGTTCCTTAATCCTTCGCTTCAGCCTACCGGTTACCAGCTCGACTTCGTCACGCCCGGGATTTGTCCCTCGAGCGCCAGCTTGCGGAAGCAGATCCGGCACAGCTTGAATTTGCTCATGAAGCCGCGCGGCCGGCCGCACACCATGCAGCGGTTGCGGTGCTTGACGGCAAACTTGGGTGTCTTGGCAAGGCGCGCTTTGTAGAGCTTTTCGTCTTTGGCGATCTTGGCAGTGGTGGCCATCGTATTCCTTCTTGGCGTTCCTCCGCTATTGGCGGAACGGCATCCCCATGTGCTTGAGCAGCGCCAGCCCTTCGGCGTCGGTCTTGGCCGTGGTGGTGATGCAGATATTCATGCCCTTGGTTTTTTCGACCTTGTTATAGTCGATTTCCGGAAAGATCAACTGGTCTTTCAGACCGAGCGTATAGTTGCCGCGTCCATCGAATGATTTGGAAGATACGCCGCGGAAGTCACGCACGCGCGGCAGCGCCACGTTGAGCAGGCGATCCAAAAATTCGTACATTCTGTCGCCGCGCAGCGTCACTTTGACGCCGATCGGCATCCCTTCGCGAAGCTTGAAAGCGGCGATGGATTTGCGCGCCTTGGTCACCAGCGGCTTTTGGCCGCTGATGGCGGTCAGGTCATGAACGGCGCCGTCGATGAGCTTGGCATTTTGGGTGGCCTCGCCCATACCGATATTGACCGCGATTTTGTCGATTTTCGGCACTTCCATCGCGTTCTTGTAGGAGAACTCGGTGGTAAGCGCGGTTCTCACTTTGGTGAGGTACAGATCTTTGAGCCGGGCAGCCATCTTCTTGAACTTCCTTAGGTCTTTGTTGAGGCTAGGCTTTGCCCAGCATCTCCGAATTTTTCCGGGCGATGCGGGTCTTGGTGACCACGCCGCTCGCCGATGTTTCCAGCCGGTACCCGATCCGGGTCGGGACGCCGGTTGACGTCAGCACCATGACATTCGAATGGTGAATCGTACCTTCTTTTTCGGCGATCCCGCCCTTGATCTGGCGCGCCGGGTTCGGCTTGGTATGCCGCTTGATCATCATCACGCCTTCAACAATGAGACGCCCACGATCGCGATCCACTTCAATGATTCGGCCAGTCTTGCCTTTGTCGCGGCCAGTAATCACTTTCACCATGTCGCCCTTTTTGAGGCGAATCTTATTGGGGGCCGGAGCCTGTTTCTTTTCGGGCATTGCTTATATAACCTCCGGCGCCAGGGAAACGATCTTCATGAATCGTTTGTCGCGCAACTCGCGAGCCACCGGGCCAAACACGCGCGTGCCCACCGGTTCGCCCAATTCGTTAATCAGCACAGCCGCATTGGAATCGAAGCGAATGTAGGTGCCGTCTTTACGGCGGGTTCCCTTGCGCATCCGGACAATGACGCAGCGGACGACCTTGCCTTTTTTGACAGCCGAATCCGGCGCTGCCTCCCGGACGGCAGCCGTAACAATGTCGCCCAACCCGGCGGTCAAACCCAGATCGCCGCCCCGAGGCAGGATGCACTGGAGTTTGCGGGCGCCGCTGTTGTCGGCAACCTCGAGGATCGTTCTCATTCCGATCATGGCAGTGTCTCCTTAAACCTTGGTCGCTGCTGGCTTACGCCTTGGCGCCTTTCTTCTTCTTGACCGACGGCAACACTTCGCGGGCCACGTCGGCGGCAGTTGAGCCCACTTGGACGGCCCGGCGGATCACGGTGGTCAGTGTCCAACGCTTGAGCTTGGACATGGGCCGAGCCTCGGTAATCAGGACCGTGTCGCCCGTCTTGGCCGTGCCCTCTTCGTCATGGGCGTAAAACTTGGAGCGCTTGGTGATGATGCGCTTGTAGAGTGGGTGCGGCACCCGGCGCGTGACTTCGACCACGATGGTCTTAGCCATTTTATTTGAGACCACCTGGCCGGTCTTTTCGTTTTTGTTGGCTGGGGCTTTCTGCTGCTGCTGTTCGGGCATCGTCGTGATCTCTTCTCTACTTCTTGGCCAGTTCGCGCTCGCGTTGGATGGTGAGCAGCCGCGCCTTGTCTTTGCGCAGCACGCGGTACTTCTTCAGGCCCTCGAGCTGGCCGAGTCTCATCTGCATGCCGATGCGGAACATCTGTTCGTCGGCATCGGCCATATGCTTGGCCAGTTCGGCTGCGTCGGCTTCCCGGATCTTGGCGACTTTCATGGTCTTTTCTTCTTCTCGTCTAATTTCTTTTCGCCGCCGCTAGTCGACGGCCGCCATCTGGCGCGACACCAGCTTGCAGGGGATCGGCAGTTTCTGAGCCGCGAGCCGCATGGCCTCTTCGGCTGTGGCCAGATCCACACCTTCCATCTCAAACATAATCCGGCCGGGCCGGACAATACAAACCCAGCCTTCGGGTGCGCCTTTGCCCTTACCCATGCGGGTTTCCTGGGGCTTTTTGGTGACCGGCTTGTCCGGGAAAATCCGAATCCAGATCTTGCCGCCACGCTTGATAAAGCGCGTCATCGCAATACGGGCCGCTTCAATCTGCCGGTCCGTCACATACGACACCCGCATCGCTTTGAGGCCGTACTCGCCAAAGGCGAGCGTAGACCCGCGCCAGGCCAACCCTTTGCGGCGGCCGCGCTGTTGCTTGCGGTATTTAACCTTCTTGGGCATCAACATTGAGTTGATCTCCTACCGTTTCAAATCTCTCTAGCTCTCGCTGCCTTCCGGCTTGGCGTCCGGCTTGGCAGTAGTAGCGGCGCCGCCGGTACCGGGATCAGTCTTCCAGGCGGGCGTGGGTTGCGCCACCGGAGGAGCGATCGGCGCCTGCATCGCCGGCTTGGGCATGTCGCCGGGAGCGGCCTGCACCGGAGTGCCAGCCTGTTGCGGCGGCGGCTGATACGTCGGGGCCGCGGGGTTGCGGCTCGGGCCGCTGCGGTCAATACGATCACCACCACCACTGGGGCCGCTGGGACCACGGCGATCACCGCGATCACGGTCCCGGGTATCACGGCGGGGAGCGCGGCGCGGCTCCGGCTCATTGGCCCGCAGCACTTGGCGCGAACCGTGACCCTCGAGAATTTCGCCCTTGTAAGTCCAGCACTTTACGCCGATGATGCCGTAGGTGGTGTGCGCTTCGGCAAAACCATAATCAATGTCGGCGCGCAGCGTATGCAGCGGCAGCTGACCTTGCAGATACCATTCAGATCGGGCGATTTCGGCGCCGTTAAGACGGCCCGACACCCTTACCTTAATGCCCTTGCAGCCGAAGCGGAGCGCTGAATCCACACTCTTGCGCATGGCGCGGCGGAAGGCAATGCGCTTCTCCAGTTGGAGGGCGATCGACTCTGCCACCAGCTGAGCGTCGAGCTCGGGCTTGTGCACTTCCTGAATATCGATGAAGACTTCGCGCTTGGTGCGTTTGGCCAAGTCGCTCTTCAGCTTCTCGATCTCGGCTCCCTTGCGGCCGATGATGATGCCGGGGCGCGAGGTGAAGATTGAGATGCGGAGCTTCTGCCCCGGACGGTCCACCTCAATGGCGCTGATGCCGGCGGACTTGAGCCGCTCGGTGAGGCCGGCCTTCAGATCGAGGTCTTCCTTGAGAAGCTTGGCGTAGTCATGCTTGGCATACCAGCGCGAACGCCACGTCTTGGTCACGCCAAGGCGGAAGCCGTAGGGATGTACTTTCTGACCCATCCTGTTCCCTTTCCTTTACTTCTCGTCAGCCACAGTGAGGGCGATGTGAGCGCTGCGCCGCTGATAGCGATAGGCACGGCCCATCGGCGCCGGACGGATGCGCTTCATGCGCGGTCCTTCGTTCACGTACGCCTCTGAGACGAACAACTTGTCGACGTCGACGTCATTGGAGCGGTTGGTTGCATTAGCGATGGCCGATTGGAGGAGCTTTTCCACCACCGGCGCAATCCGCTTGTTGGTAAAACGCAGCGTATTCAGGGCGTCGCTCACAGCCAAGCCGCGGATTTCATCCACAACCAGCCGGGCCTTTTGCGCTGAGACGCGTTGGAATCGGGCTTCTGCTCTCGCTTTCATCGCTTCGTCTCCTTACGGCTTGCCCTTGGATTCGGCGGCCTTGCCCGAGTGGCCCTTGAAAACACGGGTGGGGGCGAACTCACCGAGTTTGTGGCCCACCATGTTTTCGGTCACATAGACCGGGATGAATTTCTTGCCGTTATGCACGCCGATGGTGTGGCCGATAAACTGCGGCAGAATAGTTGACCGGCGCGACCAGGTTCTAATCACGATGCGCTGGCCCTTGTTTTCGCCCATCAGGGCAGCGGTGGTCTCCACCTTCTTCACCAGGTGGTCGTCCGAGAATGGTCCCTTGGAAAGTGAACGGCCCATACTATCTCGTCTTCTTCTTCCTGCTGACGATCATGCGATCGGTTCGCTTATTGTTCCGGGTCTTGAATCCGCGCGTGGGCTGTCCCCACGGAGTGACCGGGTGGCGGCCACCCGAAGTGCGGCCCTCACCACCGCCGTGCGGGTGGTCGATCGGGTTCATGGATACGCCGCGGTTATGAGGTTTACGGCCCAGGTGACGGGTGCGGCCGGCTTTGCCCAGGGTGACATTCTCGTGATCGAGATTGCCCACTTGGCCGATGGTAGCCTGGCACTCTACTCTGACCCGCCGGACTTCGCCTGAAGGCAGCTTGAGCAAGGCGTACTCGGCTTCGCGCGACACGAGGCTGGCTTGCGCGCCCGCCGATCGCGCCATCTGTGCGCCTTTGCCGGGCCGCAACTCGATGCAATGGACGATTGTGCCGGGAGGAATGTTCTTGAGCGGGAGGGCGTTGCCTACCAGGATGTCCACGTCCGGACCGGACGCGACGGCTTGCCCAACCTTGAGGCCCAGCGGCGCAATGATATAACGCTTTTCGCCATCGGCATAGTTGAGCAGGGCGATGCGGGCCGAGCGATTCGGATCGTACTCGATCGAGGCCACAACCGCGCCAACACCATGCTTGTCGCGCTTGAAATCGATATCGCGCAAAGCGCGCTTGGCGCCGCCGCCGCGGAACCGCATGGCCAGACGGCCGTAATTGTTGCGGCCACCGGTGCGCTTCTTGCCTTCGGTGAGTGAACGTTCAGGCGTTTGCCGCGTCACATCCGAGCGGTCTTCCACGGTCTGGAAGCGGCGGGTGGGCGTAAATGGATTAAAACTTTTGACTGGCATGGCGCGTTATACCTCAGCGAACTCGGGCAGCTTTTCGCCCGCCTTGATCCTGACGTAGGCCTTTTTCCAATCGGCGCGGTAGCCAGAAAAACGGCCCCGGCGGCGGAGCTTGCCGCCTGTAACTGAGGTCCGCACTTCTTCCACCTTGATACCGAAAAGTTTCTGCACGGCAGACTTGATCTGCGTCTTGTTGGCCTCGGGATTGACTTCGAAACAGAGCGTACGCTCGTCGTCTTTTTTCCCAACCGCTTTCTCGGTGATGAGCGGCCGGACAATGACATCGTAGTGCTTCATTACGCCAGTACCTCCGACAGCTTTTTGGCCGCCGATTCGCTCAGGAGCACTCGCGTGTGCTGGAGCAGATCGTAGGTGGTTACCTTATGCGAGGTCACCAGCTTGACGTGCGGGATGTTGCGCGAGCCGAGCGAAAGATTGCGGTTGTCGCCGACATCCACCAGCAGGCACGAGCCAGCCGCATTCAACTTGCCCAGGGCCGCTTGCACGGTTTTGGTTTTGTGATCCGTCATGGCGAGCTCTTGCACGACAGTCATTTCACCGTCGCGGAGCTTGGCGCTCAGGGCAGACTTGAGCGCGCCCAGAATCATTTTCTTGGGGATGTTGTAGTCATAGCTGCGCGGCACCGGACCATGGTTGGTGCCACCATGACGCCACAGCGGAGACCGGACCGAGCCCACACGGGCGCGCCCGGTACCCTTTTGACGCCAGAGCTTCTTGCCCGAGCCGGCTACTTCACGGCGAACCTTGGTCTTGGCCGAACCACTGCGGCGGGCGGCCAGGTGGTGCCGCACCGATTCCCAAAGCAAGGCCTCGTTGACCTCGGCGCCGAACACGGCGTCGCTCAGGTCGATCGAGCCGACCTTCTCGTTATTAAGATTGACAACGTCTATCTTTGGCACGCGTCAATCCTCCTTACTTCGCCCGCCGGACCATGACGTAGCCGCCATTGGGTCCGGGCACGGCGCCCTTCACAACTAGTAAATTGTCGTCCGAGTCAACCTCAATCACTTCAAGGTTGCGCACGGTAACGCGATCGGTGCCCATGTGGCCGCCCATACGCATGCCGGGAAAGACGCGCGACGGGAAACTGGAGGCGCCAATCGAACCGGGAGCGCGATGGAACATCGATCCGTGAGCACCCGGGCCACCGCGGAAATTGTGGCGTTTGACCACGCCTTGAAACCCGCGGCCCTTGCTGATGCCGATCACGTCCACCATCTGCTTGGGCTTGAACTGGTCAACCAGGATACGGTCACCCATCTTAAAGTCGCCATCGCCCGGGTTCAGCACAAACTCGCGCATGTACTTGACGCCGTCAGCGCCAGCCTTCTTGGTGTGACCCTGCGCAGGCTTGGGCAGCTTCTTGGTTTTGATGCCTTCCACCAGACCGAGCTGAATGGCGTCATACCCGTCCGTGTTCGGAGTCTTGCGTTGGACCACCACACAGGGGCCCGCCTTGAGCACGGTCACGGGGACCACTTGCCCGTCGGGGCGGAAGACCTGAGTCATCCCTAACTTTTTGCCGAGAATTCCTGGGCTCATAGTTCGATGCGAAGCTTACCTGGCGTTGTCGCCCGATTGGCAGCGGCTTCCACTCCTAACCTACCTACTTCTTTCCAAATGCCTTGATTTCCACGTCCACACCGGCCGGGAGATCAAGTTTCATCAACGCATCCACGGTATCTTGCGTGGGCTCGAGAATATCCATCAGCCGCTTGTGCGTCCGAATTTCAAACTGCTCGCGCGATTTCTTGTCCACGTGCGGCGACCGCAATACCGTGTACTTATTCTTCACCGTCGGCAGCGGGATCGGCCCCGCCACTTGCGCACCGGTTCGCTTGGCCGTATTGACGATTTCGGTAGTCGATTGATCGAGCACGCGATGATCGTATGCCTTGAGCCGGATCCGGATTCTATCTCGAATTGCCATTTCTGGTAACGCTCTTTCTCGCCTACTACTCGATGATCTCGCTCACCGTACCAGCACCCACCGTGCGGCCGCCTTCGCGAATCGCAAAACGCAGCCCCTTGTCCATGGCGACCGGCACCATCAACTCGATAACCAGCGAGACGTTGTCGCCCGGCATCACCATCTCGGTGCCTGCCGGCAACTCAGCCACGCCCGTCACGTCCGTCGTCCGGAAGTAGAACTGCGGCCGGTAGCCCTTGAAGAACGGCGTGTGACGGCCGCCCTCTTCCTTGCTCAGCACGTACACTTCGGCCTTGAACTTCTTGTAGCCCTTGATCGTGCCCGGCTTGGCAATCACCTGCCCGCGCTCGACACCTTCTTTTTCAATGCCGCGCAGCAGCAGGCCGACGTTGTCGCCCGCCCGGCCTTCGTCCAGCAGCTTCTTGAACATTTCCACGCCCGTCACCACGGTCTTCTTGGTGTCGGTGAAGCCTACGATCTCGCACTCTTCGCCGACTTTGACGATGCCGCGCTCGATACGCCCGGTGACCACGGTGCCGCGGCCCTGGATCGAGAAGATGTCCTCGATCGGCATAATGAACGGCTTGTCGATGACGCGTTCCGGCATGGGGATATAGGAGTCAACCTTGGCCATCAGGTCCTCCACCGATTTTTCCCACTTCGGCTCGCCGTTGAGTGCGCCCAGCGCGCTGACGTGCATCACCGGGACTTCGTCGCCCGGGAAGCCGTAGCTCTTGAGCAGCTCGCGTACTTCCAGCTCAACCAGTTCGAGCAACTCGGGGTCCTCAACCATGTCCACTTTGTTGAGCGCCACGACGACGAACGGCACGCCCACCTGGCGGGCCAGCAGGATGTGCTC
>JAYTKJ010000049.1:0-8164 GCA_043730365.1 Acidobacteriota bacterium
AGCGCCCGCCGATGCAGCCACGTCCTCCGGCTTCCATGATGACGCCGGGCGCGCCGATGCCCACGCGTCCACCGATGGCTTCCCCCGCCTCCTCCCCTGGTAGCGGTGCGGGACATCTGCCGGCGCGGCCCATTGTCCCCGCGCGGCCAGACATGGTGGCCAGGCTTCAGCAACAACAACAGGTTCGAAGCGGGCCCGGACAACCAGCGGCTCCGCGTCCCGGCGCCCCACAGCAGCCTCAGATGAGGCCGCAATCCGGCGGCGGCCCGCTGCCCGGCCAACCCATTTATCGGGGACCTGTGCGCCCCGGCATGCCTGTACTGCGCGGCCCCGGCATGCCTGGTGGGCCGCCTCCCGGGCCGCCTCCCGGCCTGCGCATGCCTCGCGGGCGCGGCATGCATCCCACCAGTCCGCTGCCTCCGGCCCCGGACACCCTGCCGCCCACCGATCCACGGCGTTTGGCCGCCAAACCCGTTGGCAGGCGCGGCGTGGACCGTGAGCTGGAAGAGGGCCGTCTGCGCCCCATGGGCGGGCATCGGCGCGAAGAAGCGGTGGTTGCCGTCAACAAGGAAATCACTATCGGCGAAGGCATTACGGTCAAGGAGCTTAGCGAAAAGCTGGGCATCAAGGCCAGTCTCGTCATCAAGCGGCTGGTGGACAAGAAGATCTTCGCCACCATCAATCAGACGTTGGACCTCAAGCTGGCCGAAGATCTTGCCTCCACCTTCGGGGCCAGCTCCAGCCACATGAGCTTTGAGGAAGAAGCCACGTGGGAAGTGGAACTGGCCGAAGATACTGGCGATAGCGTCCCCCGGGCGCCCGTCGTCACCGTGATGGGCCACGTCGATCATGGCAAGACGTCTCTGCTGGACGCCATTCGTTCGGCCAACGTAGCCGGGCGCGAGGCGGGCGGGATCACTCAGCATATCGGCGCGTATCAAATCGAAAGCAAAGGCCGCAAGATCGTTTTCATCGATACGCCCGGTCACGAAGCCTTCACCCGCATGCGCTCTCGCGGCGCCAAAGTCACCGATATCGTGGTGCTGGTAGTCGCGGCAGACGACGGCGTGATGCCGCAGACGTTGGAAGCGATTGATCATGCGCGCGCGGCCAAAGTGCCGATCGTCGTGGCTATCAACAAGATCGACCGGCCGGACGCCACGCCGGACCGCATCAAACAACAGCTCTCCGATCGCGGCCTCCTGGCCGAGGATTGGGGCGGCGATGTACCCATGGTCCCTGTCTCGGCCAAAGCCAGGCAGAATGTCGAACTGCTGCTTGAGAACATTCTCGTCGTCGCCGACATGCAGAGCCTGAAGGCGAACCCGAACCGCCCGGCGGTGTGCACGGTGCTCGAGGCCAAGCTGGATCGCGGACGCGGTCCGGTGGCGACGGTCCTGGTGCGCAACGGCAAGCTCAAAGTGGGCGATCACTTCATTTGCGGCACCGTGTTCAGCCGCGTGCGGGCGCTGGTCAACGATCAAGGCGAGTCTGTGCGCGAAGCCGAGCCCGCGACGCCGGTAGAGGTGCTCGGGTTTGATTCGCTGCCCGACGTGGGCGACACGCTCCAGGTGGTTACCGATACCGCCAAAGCCAAGCAGATCGTCGTGTTCCGCGAACAGAAGACGCGCGAAGTGGCGATGGCCAAGAGCAAGCGCCTCACGCTTGAAAGTCTGCACAGGCAACTCAAGGAAGGCGAGCTCAAGGAGCTCAACATCATTATCAAAGCCGACGTGGGCGGATCGGCCGAGGTTCTCAGCGAAACGCTGCAGAAGCTCTCCACCGACAAGGTCCGCATCAAGGTGATCCACTCCGGCGTGGGCGCCATCACCGAAACCGACGTGCTGCTGGCATCGGCCTCCGAAGCGATCGTGATCGGCTTCAATGTCCGGCCCGAGCGCAATGCCGCGCAGGTGGCCGAACATGAAAGCGTCGACATCCGGCTGCACACAATCATTTACGATCTGACGCATGAGATCAAGCAGGCCATGACGGGCTTGCTGGAGCCGGTGATCAAGGAAACCTACAAGGGCCGCGCCGAAGTGCGCGACGTCTTCAAGATCACCAAGGTGGGCATCGTGGCCGGCTGCTCGGTGCTGGACGGCTTGGTGACGCGCGGATCGAGCGTGCGCGTGCTCCGCGACAACGTAGTGGTGCATACGGGCAAGATCGACGGCCTGCGGCGCTTCAAGGACGACGTCAGCGAAGTGAAAACCGGCATGGAGTGCGGCATCTCGCTGGTGAACTATTCAGACGTCAAGCCCGGCGATATTCTCGAAGCCTTTACGCTGGAGAAGATCGCGCAGGTGGTGGCGTAGGAGCCCGGGCCAGACTGAGTTATGCCGGCCGTCGGCGTGCTTACGATGGAGCTGCACATCGAGCACGCGCATTCTCTCAAGGACAAGCGTCACGTGGTCAAGAGCGTCAAAGAGCGCCTGCGCCACAAGCACAATATCTCCATCGCCGAGATTGACTATCAGGACGTCTGGCAGTCGGCGCTGATCGCCGCCGTGACGGTGTCGAGTTCCCGCATGCTGGCCGAGCAGATCCTGCAAGCCGTGGAGCGCGACGCGGCGGCCGAGCTCGGCGGCATGCTGATTAGCGCCGGGATTGAGTGGCTGGAGTAGCGGTGTGAAGTGATTATTACCATCCGCCGGCGATTCGCCAGACTCGAGTACGAATACTCGCAACATGCGGTGGATCAAAGCATCCGCCGGCGTATCTTGACCCACGAGGTGAAGGAGGTCATCGAGGTGGATGAGGTCATTGAAAACTATCCAGCCGACAAGTATGGCCCGAGTTGCCTCATCTTCGGTCTGACTGCGGATCGCCGCCCTCTCCACATGCATTGCAGCTATCCCGAACGCAACCCGGTCAAGGTGATAACCTTGTATCAGCCGGATCCAAACGAATGGGCCGACTTCCGGCGTAGAAGGCCACAGTAATGGTGAAATGCGATGTCTGTACGGTTGGCAACCGCGTCGAGCGGCTTGTCCGCTACCATCTCGATATTGAAGGCACGCTTGTCGTAGTCGACCACGTCCCAGCGGTGGTTTGCGACCATTGCGGAGAGACCACATTCGCCCCCGGGATTGCTGCGCGTCTGCAGAAGACCGTGTGGGCGCGGGATACGCCAGCCAGGACAATCGAAGCTCACGTCTATGAGTTCTCGCGGTAGGCCGATTGGGCGCCCGTGAAGTGAAACAGCTGGAGATGATCGCGCAGGTTGTGGCGCAGTAGATCCCGATCGCCGAGATTGAGTATCAGAACGTCGGGCCATCCGCGCTGGTCGTCGAGCTGACCGTGTCGAGCTCACGCACGCTGGCCGAGAGTAGATCCTGAAGGCCATGGAGCGCGACGCGGCGGCCGAGGCCGGCGGGATGCTGATCGACGCCGGGATTGTGGCTGGAGTAAAATTTCTGCCATCCGCCGGTGCCTCCGCACTCGGCGATCGTCAACCTATGCAGCTCCGCAAGCCGTTCGACAGGAACACTATCGAGCCAGCGGCCATCCGTGTATTCGCGGCATGCGCATCACAAGTGCGGCGTCGATCCCTCGACGCGAAATCATAGGGTTGGGAGAACCCATGGTATCGGGTCTTGCTGATACCATCCCTCTTATGCGCCGCTTGCCTTTGCTCCTTCTCACTTTGCCGATGCTGCTATCCGGCCAGGTAGTCCCTTACAACAAGGAGCACTACACCAAACACGAGTTCCGCATTCCGATGCGCGATGGCGTCAAGCTCTACACGGCGGTCTACACACCCAAGGACACGTCGGAGAACTACCCGATCCTGATCAACCGCACTCCCTACAGCTTGCGGCCCTATGGCGCCGATCAGTTCCGCGAGACGCTCGGCCCCTCCCCGCATTTCGCTCAGTCGCGCTACATTTTCGTCTATCAGGATGTGCGCGGCCGGTGGGCATCGGAAGGGCAGTTCCTGCACGTCAGGCCGCATCTGCCAGCCAAGACGGGCGCCGAGTATGACGAGTCCGCCGATACCTACGACACGATCGATTGGCTGATCAAGAACATCCCGGGCCACAACGGGCGCGCCGGGCTATGGGGCATCTCCTACCCGGGCTTCTACGCTGCCATGGGAGCAATTGACGCTCATCCGGCGTTGAAAGCTTCCTCCCCGCAGGCGCCGGTCTCGGAGTGGTTCATCGGCGATGACTTCCATCACAACGGCACGCTCTTTCTCGCGCACGCCTTCCGCTTCCTGATCGCCAACGACAAGCCGCACCCGGAACCGGTGAAGAAGGGCGAGCCGGAGTTCGACTACGGCACACCCAACGGCTATGAATTCTATCTGCGTATGGGCTCGCTGCCCAACGCCGACGAGAAGTACTTCAAGCGCAAGTCTGCCTTCTGGGCCGACATGATGAAGCATCCCAACTACGATGAATTCTGGCAGGCGCGCAACATGCGGCCGCACCTCAAGCAGATCAAGCCGGCTATGCTCACCGTGGGCGGCTGGTTCGATGCCGAGAATCTGTTTGGCGCATTGCGGGTGTACCAGTCGATCGAGCAGCGTCAACCGGTGGGGTCGAGTCATCTGGTGATGGGTCCGTGGTATCACGGCCAGTGGGCCTCTGACGCCGGCGAAAAACTGGGCAATGTGGCGTTTGATGCCAAGACCGGCGATTTCTTCCGCGAGAAGATTCAGTTCCCGTTTTTCGAACAACACCTCAAGGGGAAGGACGATGCCAAGCTCCCCGAAGCCTACGTCTTTGAAACCGGGCGGAACCAGTGGCGCAAGCATGACGCATGGCCGCCGAAGCAGGCTCGGCCCAAGACGCTCTACTTTCATGCGGCGGGGAAGCTGGACTGGAACGCACCGGCAACCGAGGGCTTCGACGAGTATCTGAGCGATCCCCACAAGCCCGTGCCGTTTGTCGACTACGTGGCTCAGAGCATGACGCGCGAGTATATGACGGATGACCAGCGCTTTGCCTCTACCCGCCCAGACGTACTTACTTATCAGACTGATCCGCTGGACGCCGACGTTACCCTCGCCGGTCCGTTCACGGCAAGCTTGCAGGTCTCAGTCACCGGGACGGATGCGGATTTCGTGGTCAAGCTGGTGGACGTCTACCCGGATGACTACCCAAGTCCGACGCCCAATCCGAAAGAGATCAAGATGGGCGGCTATCAGGCGCTGGTCCGCGGTGAGCCGTTCCGCGGGCGGTTCCGCAATAGTTACTCAAAGCCCGAGCCGTTTGAGCCGGGCAAGGTAAGTAAGGTGGAGTTTGAGTTGCCCGACATCTACCATACGTTTCGCCGCGAGCATCGCATCATGATTCAGGTGCAGAGCTCATGGTTCCCTCTGGTGGACCGAAATCCGCAGAAGTATGTGGACATCAACACGGCGCGCGAGACCGATTTCCAGAAGGCGACGCATCGGGTGCATCGCGGGCAGGCGGGGTCGGCCATCAAGGTGAGGGTGCTGCCTTAGTAGCCGGAACGACGGCGTGCGCGATCCGCCCGAAAGCTAAACACCTTATCTGGACTGTTCGTCTAGTTGTTTCAGAGTAGTTCCGTCTTTACTCTTCCAAGCGATTAGTCCATTCGCACTCCCGCCATGTATGACGGCAGCGGCCGCCGAAGGGCTAGAGAATTCCGCATCTTTGCTAAAGACCAAGACCCCGTCTTTCTCAACGAGTGTGCTATTGGCAACGAGCTGCTTTCGCTGGGCTAACTAAGACGTAAGGGTAGCTATCAGCCGACCGGCGCGGCTCCAAAACGGAGGTGGAACCCTGGAACACAACGAAGCCGTTAGCCGACCGCTGACCCCGTCCCTCGGCTTCCTTGATGCGGCAGAACGGCACCCCACCGGGCTGAGCCTTCGCCGTGGATTCAGCGATCGGGGCGAGGATGTCGGAGCCAAGAACAGGAAGAAGTTGCCGAATGCGGGCTAAGAAGACTTCCATGTCCTCCCGGTCTGACTCGGGGAGCCGCGAGCCACCCGCCTGGTTCTGGTCAAGAGTGAACCTGTTGACGCGCTTAGCTTCGGCGAGGAGACGGAACTCAAGATAGCGGACGTGAGCCTTGGTAAGATTCTCGTCCTTGCTGACGAAGATGATGGCCGAAACCCAAAACTCTTTCGTCCTGTGCTGCTTTAGGCGATCGCGAGAGTTCCTCGCGAGCGAGAAGCTCGGCTAGTTCGGTGCGGGGCGCGGCGACGGCCTTACCGGTCCAGTTTGAGATTTCGGCAGTCCGTAGGCTTCTCGCATCTCCGCGCGGAAGGAAGAGTTTGATGGTTGCCGATGTCATTGTTCAAAAACGGGATGGCTGTTCTTGTGCTTCAGACTTTCTCCGGCAACTCCACTAAGGAACAGCACATAAACTATTTCACATTGGGTGAGATGGTGTAGTTCCATTTTGGGAGCACGCGTTTGGGACGAAAGGAGAGGTGAGCGAGTTCCTGTTTGGAGACCTTCAGGCCAGTGGGATAAGCCTTGGTGTCCAGACGTGCTGTGACTTTCAAGCCGGTATCGGTTTTGGTGGTGCGGATGAATTTGAGGGCCTTCTCGTAACTGTCGAGGGGTTCGGCGGCCCAATTGCGGCTAATCTGGCTGAAGAGACGGTGCTCGATGGGATTCCACTTGGAAGCACCAGACGGGTAGTGGGCCACGGTGACGGTGAGCCCGATGCGGTCGCAGAGCTGGTGCTGATGCTTCCAGGCGGAGCGCTGGGCGCTGTTGCTGCCACCGGTATCGGCGAGAATGAGAATGTGGTTGGAGTGGGGATAGCGTTGGCGTCCTTCGATTTTCCACCACGTTCGAAGGCAAGTGACGGCGAAGGCGGAAGTTTCATGGGAGACGCCCAGGAACACCGAGCCGCGATTGGCCTGCGTATCGTAGATGCCGTAGGGAATGGCAATTCCGGTGGCGTTGGATCGGAAGTCGTGATCGTTGACCCGGGTGGCGGACTGTTCCCATTTCACCCCGGGGTTCTTGAAATTCCCAATCAACTCTCGCTTCTTGGCGTCCACGCTGAGAACGGGATCACCGCGCTTTTCGAAACGATTCCGTTGGCGGCGCAGGTAGCGGAACTGGCGGTCCCGATCAGAAGTGGAACCGCAAGAAACGGTCTTGCGATTTGTGCGGAGGCAGAAGTCCATCTGCCGCAACAACCGGCCCACGGTATTGCGGTTGACTGCGATGCCCAACCGCTTGAGTTCACGGGCAATCTTGGAGGTGGTCTTCCTGGTCCATTTCAATGCACTCATGGGGTCGCCAGCGGTTTCCTTCTCCATCAACTTCTGGATGGCCTCGATCACTTCAGGAGTTTTTTTCCCGTCCGCTTGCGTCCACCGCCCACGGCCCGGATCCGATCAGCTTCGACGTCCTGGGCCAAGAGTTGGCGGCGTCCTTTGGCCACGGTGTGCGGGTCCATATGAAGGATGCTGGCGATTTGCTGGTCGCTACCTAACTGGAGCGATTCCAGACCACAGAACAGGCGCCGTTGCCGTTCGTCCAAAACGCTGGCGAACAAAATGATGGCGGCCTGCAGTTCACTGGACCGGGAATCGTCCGGCGTGGCCGGCGCGGATTCCGTCAGAACGCGCCGCGCACGCAATTGCCGCTGTCGGGCCGGAGAGTTGTGGGAACAATACAAATACAAGCCGTCAACAGTCTGGCGAGCGATGCGGCCTTGACTGGCCAAATGCAGCAGCGGTTCCTTGACCGGCACGTGGAGCATCACCTCCAGTTCAGAGGCGAAGTGGCCAGCCGCGGACTGGGTGACCAACGCCTCGGCGGTGGCGATCAACGTTCCATGAGCGGAAAACTGAACCGGACCGTACGACCACAACCCCCGTTCGTCGAAGGCCGCAATTTCGTTGAGCGTATAGAAGGAGCCACGGTGAGAATAGCTGGTCAAATAGGACAGTTCCTTCAACTTGCGGAAGACGGTGACGCCGGCATCGGAACCCAACAACTGCTTCAGTTGCGGCAGAGTAGAGATGCGCTGGTCGAGCAGAAAGCGCCGGATCAAATCGGCGGAATAGACGGTGGGGCGCATAATGATAAAGTTCCTCCTGATCCTGTCACTATCAGGAAGAACTATAGCATAATCATCCACCGCCACTCTCGCTTGCCGGTGGGCTCCACAGCTTTGTCTTAGTTGGTCTTCACGATGCGAAACGGCCTGAAACGCC
>JAYTKJ010000050.1:0-31265 GCA_043730365.1 Acidobacteriota bacterium
ATCTTGTTTAACTCGGCCACCTTGGCGTCCACGCTGGGCTTGCCGCCCGCGCCCGTGGCGCCCATGTTGCCGCCGGACCATGCGCCCAGCACCTGCCGCTCGAGCGACGGGGCGCGACCGTCCCAATAGAGAGCCGGATAGTAGCCGATATTCCACATTGTGGGCGACGAGCGCGTCAGCTTGGCGTCGTAGGCGCCGATCGCGAGCGGCTCACCGTCGGTGAGACCCTTCTCCTTCAAATGGCACGTGTAGCAGGCGCGCGAGCCGTCGCCGCTCAGTCGCTTGTCGTAGTACAGCACACGCCCCAATTCGACCTTCTCGGCCGTCATCGGATTATCGGCCGGGTACTTCATCGGCTCAAACCCGGGCACAGCCGGCCATTGCGCCAACAACGGCGCCGCCGCCAGAATCAAGGACAGGGCAAACGTCGCGTATCGGAGTTTCATGCAACCTCGTTGAATTGAAAAATTGAAAGGATCGGTTAGCCGCGCGTACTGGCGGCCGGTATTTTGCGAACCAAATCTTCCATTTCGGCGCGGCTTTCGCTGCCGATGGTGAATACGTCCACGCAATCGAGCGACAGCGCGAACTGCAGGCATTCGTCGGCCTTATCGCGCAGCCGCCCGGCGCCTAGAATCTTCATGCCAATGACGCCTTTGCCGGCTGCCTTCATCTCGCGCAGCACCGCAATCACGGTCTTGGGATCGGCGTCCATGGCCACCTGCGCCGGATTGATGCGGGCCAGTTGCACTTCCACCCACGGCGTTTTGGCCGACGTCCGCAAGGCTTCGATCGTGTGGCACGAGACGCCCTTGGTGCGGACGATGCCCTTCTCCTGCGCCTCGGTGATAGCGTCCATGGCGCCCTTCTTGCGCTCGTTCCAATTGGCGTCGAGCATGCAATGCAGCAGCAGGATGTCGATATAGTCCGTGTTCAACTCGCGGCGGAAACGGTCCAGATCCGCCTTCATCTCTTTGTAGGTGCTGGCGTGGGTCTTGGACAGGATCGTGACTTTGTCGCGCGGCACGCGCTGCAAGCCTTCGCGCACATGAGGATGAGAGCCGTACTGATCGGCCGAGTCAAAGAACGTGACGCCATTGTCGTAGCCGGCCTTGAGCAAATCGCCCAGTCCAGCCACTCCGTTCTTCTTGGTTTGGTTGGAGCTACCGCCCACGCCATTGGTGCCCGTGCCCATAGCGAGCCGGCTCAACTCAATTTTCTTGGGCCCGAGCAGAATCCGGTCCGAGGCAGTCTTCCTGGTTCCGGCCAGAAGGTGATGAGGAAAATTGGCGAAAGTCACCGCACCCGCAGCGACCGCGCCTTTGCAGATAAAGTCCCGGCGTTTCATCAACGCCAAGGTAACACATTAGCGTTCCGGGGTGTCAGGCAAGACTGTATCATCGAATCTAATGACCGAACAGGAACTGCAAGCGATGCTCGGTGACGAATCGAATTCGCTGGATTGGAAGAAGACTGGGGATCCAGAGGACATCGTCGAGACTCTAGCGGCTTTCGCCAACGATTATGAGGAGTCGGGCGGCGGGTCAGTGATCTGTGGTGTCGAAGAGAATAAGCAGGCGGACGGAATCAGCACCCCGAATGTAGTAGGAATCTCAAGCGGTGAATCGAAGCGACTGCAGAACCGAATTTTCCAATTGAGCTTTGAACGCGTCAAGCCGTCGATTGCACCGCGGTTCGATT
Source organism: Acidobacteriota bacterium (assembly GCA_043730365.1). Lineage (GTDB taxonomy): Bacteria > Acidobacteriota > Terriglobia > Bryobacterales > Bryobacteraceae > VFZP01. The sequence continues at coordinate 1,702 of JAYTKJ010000050.1, forward strand.
TCGTTACCCTAGAGGCGGACAAGCAGGTGCTTGTGGTGTGGATTGGCGCCAGCAGTGAGGTGCATTTCTTTAAGGGGAAAGTCGTCGTCCGGCGGGGAGATAAAACCACGGGGGCAGCTCCCCAGCAGCACTCGGATCTGGTTCTCAGGAAGGCTCACCTCGATTGGCTGGATCAGCCCTGTCCAGGCGCCACTCTAGATGACCTCAGCCCGGTCGCACTGGCTGAGATCTCGAAGGGCCGCCGGCCGGTTGGAGGAACAGGAGCCGAGTTTCTACAGCCGGGCGTCCTCATGTTTGGAAGCGCGCGGCCCTTGGTGAGCCGGATTGCGAGCCCCAGTGGAGACATCGTGACGCCGAACCGCTTCGCGATTCTCCTGATCGGCGATAAGCCGGAACGGTTTTTTCCAGGCGCCTTTGTGAAGGTGACTCGCTTCCAGGGACTCACCCGCGCCGATGCCATCTTTTCGTCCAACGAGTTTTTCGGACCCATTCCACTGCTGATGCGCGAAGTGATGGGCGTGCTTGCCGCGGAAGCCGGCATGATTACGGATAAGACGCTTCCCTATCGCAATGGCGGTCAGAACCGCCGGCGATATTCGGAAGAGGCTCTGAAAGAGATCCTGGTGAACGCTCTCGCGCATCGCGAGTATCGAGACCCTCTTTCGACCAAGATCTATGTGTTTCCCGATCGCATCGAGTTTGAGAGCCCTGGCGGGTTGGTGCGCTTCAAAAGCATAGACGAGGCGAAGGGCCATACTCACTGGCGCAACCCTGCGCTGGCCAAGTATCTACTGGAACTCGAGTGGGCGCAAGAGGCTGGCTCGGGGCTGGTGAAGGCCATCGAGGACACCAAAGCGCTGACCGGCCAGGAACTCAAGTTCGATGTGGGTGCCTGGTTCAACGTGACGGTGCCGGCCTACCAACCACCATCCTGGAAACCCACTTCCACTGAGGAGGCCGTCAGTCCCCAGGCGGGGACTCTGCTTATATCGATTGGCTTCCCGCCAATCGACGCTGGGCTCGTTCGTAGATCTGTTACGGCATTCCAGGACATCGGCGATGAAAGAATTCGCTCCTACCACCACCCTGGTCTGGTAGAAGTGGAACAATGGCCGGACCTGATCCGCGAGTTCAGAAGCTGGCTTCGGGACTGTATGGGGGAGGTCCGGTTTCAAGAGTTTCACTTGTTCTACCGCGGACCCTTGGCCGTTGGGCCTTTGATCGGCGCTTTGGCGATTGGAAGCAAACCCCTAGTCGTCTATTATTATGATCGAGATTTCGGTCTGTACCGGTTTGCATATCGCGTGGATCTCAGGTTGCTCCAAGAATCCTGATGCGATACGCTGAGAAGGAGCATTGAGAAGGCTTTTGAATGAAAGGCCCCTTGCCGCGCAAGCGGTAAGTGAAAACCGGGTGAATTGCCGGGAGGTCCGGAGACGGATTATCGGCAGCCAAGGCTGGCATGGCGATAGCATCAAGTGGCTGGCAAGGTTCAGAGACTAGGATCCGAGCGAAAGCGGTAACGATCCCAAGAGCGCCCGGCGTCTTCGGCAGAGTCGGAGACGATGAGATAGTCCGTTCTACCGGATAATCGGTTTGCCCTCCTCAGGACGGGAAACGGTAGAAGCCGGGGATAAAGAGCCCCGGCGGTAACAAAACATAGGCTAAAGACATAGTCTCGATGCTCACGCTGCGTTGGTGGCCGTATCCGCTTCCAGAGGGGTCACCGGATCGATGAACGGCCAGCACAACAAGCCGAGCGTGTAGACGGCCGCCATCAGATACAGGAACACGTTATAGTCACCACCGTAAGCACGCAGAATATAGCCGCCGACCGGGGGCGCGACAAACCCGGCGATATTGCCGGCCATGTTCATTGAGCCCGATACGGTTCCGGCGTACTTGCCGCCCACGTCCATGCAAGCGCCCCAGGCGCCCGGCATCACCAGATCGTTGAAGAAGCTGGCGAGCCCCATCAGTAGCATCGCCGGCAGTACGTCCTGCGTCCGGATCGACGCCACCAGCAGCAGTGCCGCGCCAGCAAATCCGATCATCGCCATCGTTCGCCGGACGAAGCGCAAGTTCCCGGTGGCTTTCGCCAGTTTGCCGGAAAGGATCCCGCAGGTGAGCGAGCCGAGGCCGCCGAGCAGCAGCGGCAAAATGGCGTACCGGGAAGCGGTAACTCGATCAAGCCCGCGCGCTTCCTGCAGATAGGTAGGCAGCCACGTGATGTAGAAGTACCAGGGAAACGACAGCAGAAAGTATTGCGCCCACAGCAGCCACACCGTCCGCGACCTTAGGAGCTTGCCCCAGGGCACATCGCCGTGGCCTCCGGCGTTGGCTTCGTTGCCTTCAAGCAACTTCAACTCGGCCGCATTGACGCTGGCATGATCGCGCGGGTTGTCCCGGAACCATCGATAGAAGAAGAAGGCCCAGATCAGGCCCAGAGCGCCAAACAAGGTGAAGGCGCCGCGCCAAGACATCCAGCCAAAAATAAGAATCACCAACGGCGGCGTGAAGGCCCCACCCCAACGTGCGAACATCCACATAATGCCCTGGGCGCGCACGCGCTCCAGCTTGGGAAGCCAGGTGGTGAAGGCTTTGGTGAGGTTCGGGAAGCAGCCCGCTTCGCCCGCGCCAAACAGGAAGCGCGTGACCAGCATGGAGGTGTAGCCGGTCATAGCGCCCGTCACGGCTGTAAACACGCTCCACCAAAGCACGATGCGCATGAGTACACTGCGGGGCCCCATTTTGTCGCCCAGCCATCCGCCCGGTATTTCAAAAGCGGCATAGGCGATCGCGAAAGCGGCAAAGACCCAGCCTTGTTGGACTTTGTCCAGCTTCAGGTCGCGCGCAATATCCGGCATCGCCATGGAGATGCTAACGCGGTCAATGTAGGCAAGAATCGCCAGGGTGACCGCAAAAAAAATCACCCAATGCCGCGCGTGGGTCGGCGCCTGGCCCGGGACGTGGGTTGCTCGTGTGATGGGAACGGTCTTGGTAGCCATGTGGGACCGCTCTATCAGACCACGTTCCGCGCTACGAATTCAACCCGGACTCCTGGGCTATCCAGCCTAAGCAGCCGCGTAGCCCATCGACGATGAGTATGGCGATTGGTTCCGGGACTTCGTGTCCATGAACCGAGACAAGCTCTTTCGGCGGGGCCATTCGAACGGGCCGGACGATGGGATCGTGTTGCCGAGATTGATCATGGAACTGGCCGGCTTGATAACATAGAAGCTGTGGCGGAAAGCAGCCTCAACCTATCCGACACCCAAGCCTTGCGCGCGGTGGCCAAGCTCACTGGCGAGCTCTCGCAGCAATTGGCCGAAGTCGAGTCCAAGGTCCGTGAAGGCTCGCCTCTTTCTGAACGAGACAAGCTGATCCTCAAACTCCTGCCTCTCGTGAAAACCGTCGCGGGTAGAGTTCACCAGCAATTGCCTGTTGGCGTCAGCTTCGATGATCTTGTTCACGCTGGAGTACTCGGCCTGTTCTCGGCGCTCGCCCACTTCGATCCGGTTTCCGATCTCGCCCGCTTCGATGCGGCTTCCAAGGCACGGCTGGAGTCGTTTGCCAAGGCCAAGATTCGAGATGCTGTTCTTCAGTACGTGCGTGGCTGGGCTTTGCTCCATCAGTCGGCCCCTTCTGCCAGTGTGGACGACGTGGGTGGCGCAACGCCGCAGCGGTTCCAGGAGATCCTGAGCTTGTGGTTCATCGCGGCGTTCAAGAACGGGCGACCAACGGCTCGGATCTCGTATTCCGACTACTGCGAGTACTCTGCGCAGCGGCGACATTACGACGCCGGACGCTTCCGGCTCCAGATGTGCAAGCTCCACCAACCGCACTTCGATTCCGGGTACCTGAAGTCCGTGGACTTTTTGGCGACGAAGGACGGCGAGGGGAAGCCGGACTGGATGATGGTTTACACGCCAGGCCCCATGGCCAGGAGCGAGTACCAGACCTGGTCCCAGCGCCAGGCTCGGTTCTTTGAGCAATCGGAGACCGTTTCCAACGAGACAACTGGTCTGTTGCGCGAACCGATGGATCCGGGACGGATTGCCGTTTCCGAGCTAACCGGATTTAAGGACAACCTACTCGCCGAACGTGCGCCACTGCTCAAAGCAAAGTTCAGCCAAGGTTTGACAGCACCCGAACGGGATCGATTGATGGAACTGGAGCAGCAGTTGGAGAGGATCGAGATTGTGGAGGCCGACGAACTAGACGTTGGGTACGAACAGAGTTCTATGGGCAGGATCGAGGCCGCTTTGGAACGGCTGGAAAACTCGATTCAGGCCGTCAAGTCAGGTCACAGAAATATCACCTGATGCCATTCTTCACGCGCTCGGCCGCCGTGCCTGAACTCAAGAGCGCGACCGGATTCAAGCCGCTTCTGAGAAGAGACTTCCGCTATCAATGCGCGTATTGCGGGATCACCGAGGTGTATCGGCGCGCAGTCGACAGCTTTGGGGTAGACCATTTTCGACCAAAGAGCCTCTTCCCGGATCTTGAGCACCACTATCCAAACCTGTACTACTGCTGTAATCAGTGCAACAGCTACAAAGGCGGGACTTGGCCGGATGCGGTCGAGGCGGAAGCTGGCTACGCCTTCGCCGACCCATGTCAATACGACCCCTATGAGCGTGATTTGGCACAGAGTAATGACGCGCGACTAATCGCGCAAACGCCAATTGGGGAATACACCCTCGACAACATTCGCCTCAACCGCGAAGAGCTCCTGCGCTTTCGCCGCCGCCTCGCTCAGATCCTAGGCAGGATCGCGCTGTGCCGACAACTATTGGGCGACTCCGGATGGCCCGCAGAGGAGATTCGGCGAAGCGAGATGGAGGCAATCCTCATTGACCTCGAGACCGAGTGGAAGGCTTCGCTCGTGGGTGTCCCTTGGGAAGATGCCTAGACTAGACTGACCCGATTGTCCTTGACATAGGGTCTACCCGGCCTTATCGTCATCTGAACAGCGCTTGCAGCTGCGACCCATGCTCAATCGAATCCCGCTTGCTCTCCTCCTGCTACTCGCCGCCTGCTGCCCCGCGCTGGCACAACAGAAGCGCATCTACATCGCGCCGGATGACCACACGGACTACATGTGGACCGGCAACGAGGAGCAATACCGGGCCGCCTTCGTAGAGATGCTCGACTACTACCTCGAGCTGGCCGACAAAACGAAATCAAACTCTCCTGAGCATCAGAGCCGTTGGCACTGCGATGGCTCGATCTGGCTGTGGACGTACGAGAGGAACAAGAGCCCGCAGGAGTTTGAGCGGCTGATCGGGCAGGTGCGCAGCGGCCACATCAGCCTGCCGCTCAACGCGTTGGTCTCGACCTATGGCGGCACGCCCGCCGAAGCCGTCCTGCGCGGCATGTACTATGCCGGCTCGCTCGAGCGCCGCTTCAATTTGCGGATCCCACTGGCGATTGCGATGGAGAACCAGACGCTACCGTATGGACTCGGCGCCCTCTGGGCCGGCGCCGGTGCGAAATATAGCTGGAAGGGCATCTGCGGCTGCTTGACCAAGTTCCACAAGACCACGCGGCGCCCGCATGAAATCTATTGGTGGAAAGGCGCCGACGACAGCCGCATTCTCATGAAATGGAATTCCATGTTCGCCGGCGGATTGGACTCGCGAACCATAGGCGGCTACGCCGAGGCGCGGGAACCGGGCAAGGTAATCGAGTTCGTTGACAACAATCCAACCTTCCGCGAGGCCTATCCGTTCCCGGTGGTCGGCATCTTCGGTAAAGGCTGGGACGATCTCAAGACGCTCACCGACGAATTCGTCACTGCGGCTCGCGCCAAGACTACGGCCGCACGCAAGGTGATCGTCTCCAACATCAACGATTTTTTCGCCGATTTTGAGGCCAATCACGGCAAGACCCTGCCCGACTACAATGCCGCCTTCGGCAACGAGTGGGATCTCTACACAGCCTCCGTCACCGAGATTTCGTCGCGAGTCCGCCGCTCGGTGGAAAAGCTTCGCGCGGCCGAGGCGCTAGCGGCGATGGTCACCCGCCAACGCCCCGAATTCATGGCCGGACGCGAGACAGCCCGGAGCCAGGCCTGGATGAACCTGGGCATGTACTGGGAGCACAATTGGACCGCCGATGGCCGCTGGGTCTCGCGCCAGGAGCGCGCCGATTGGGGCCGGCGCATGGCCGATGGCGTCGGGCGATACGTGGATCAACTGCACGGCGACGCCGCGTACGCGCTCGGTGGCTTGATTGCCGGTGGCGGCAAGGATCGGTTCTACGTATTCAACCCATTGAGCTGGACGCGCACCGACGCCGCCGAAATTGTTGTGGATGGAGAGGGCCCGGTGCACGTGGTCGACCTCAGCAACGGCCAGGAGACCCCTTCGCAGTTTGCGCCTTCGTCTGACGACGCGCAGAGCTTTCAACGCCGCCGCCTCCGCATCTTGGCCAAAGATCTTCCGCCCACCGGCTACAAGGTGTTTGAGCTTCGCGCCGGTAAAGGAGCGGACTTCAGCCCCGCCGCGCAGGTAAACGGCCGGACCGTGGAGAATGCTGTGTACCGGCTGACGGTCGAAGACCGGGGGGCGATTTCCGGCCTGATCGACAAGACGCGCGGCAATCGCGATTTTGCCGGGCGTCAGGACCGTCGCCATTTGATGAACGATCTGGGCCTCGATCCCGGCGTGCTGGAAGTGGAAAACGCCGGGCCCGTTTCGGTGACCATGCGGGCTCGGGGCGAGAGCCCGCTCAAGCACACCAGCCGCATCACGCTCTATCGCGATTCCCGGCGCATCGAGATCCGCAACGACATTGAGGAAAACTTCGGGGCGACCCACGAGTGGAGTTTCGCGGTCAACGTGAATTCGCCCGACGTGTGGCATGAGGAGGTGGGCGCGGTGATCCGGGCCAAGCTGACCACGCAGGGCGGGCACTACTCGCCGGTCATGTCCCGGCTGGAGTGGCTCACGCTAAATCACTTTGCCGATATCAGCGGCACCGGTGGCGCAGGCGTGACGCTCTCCAATTGGGACCTCGCTTTCATGAAGCTCGGCAACAGCGAGATCGTAGACGGTGTGTCGCGTCTGGACACCGCCACACCGCAGCTCAAGATTCTCGCCGGCGGACAGATCGACGCGCCGCAAGCGGGTATTCCGCGGCAGGGTGGAGACCGGCATTTCCTCCAGCGCTTCGCGCTGCGGACGCACGGCGGGTTTGACCCGGTGGACGCCATGAAGTTCGCGTTGGAGCATCAGAATCCGCCGGTGACCGGCTGGGTTCGCGCCGGCAAAGCCTATCCGGAGAAGTCCTATTCCATGCTCTCGGTGTCGAATCCCAACGTGCTGCTGTGGTCGCTCAAACCGGCCGAAGACGGCGGAGATGGAGCGCTGATCGCGCGGCTCTGGAATCTGTCTCCCAAACCGCAGGACTATTCGTTGACGCTCACGGGAGGTTTGGCGGGGGCCAAGCGGGTGACGCACATCGAAACCGCGCTGGAGACACTGCCCGTCGCGCCGTCCGGCCATGTGGCCGCCCAAGCGCAGAGTTCACAGATGCAGACTTTCCGGTTGGTCCCAGTCGCCACCGCGAGCGCCAAGCCGTGAACCAAACGGCTGCCGCCCCAGCAGCAGCCGGCGGCCTCCGGCGCGTACTCTCGCTCAAACACCTGCTGCTCTACGGCATCATTGTCATCCAGCCAACGGCCCCGCTCCCCTCCTTTGGCATCGTCGCCACAGTGGCGCAAGGCCATGTTGCAACGACGATTTTGATCGGCATGTTCGCGATGGTTCTCACCGCGGTCAGCTACGGCCGGATGGCGGTGGCGTATCCGCGCGCGGGCTCGGCATACACGTTCGTCGGCGGCGAGTTGCATCCGAATCTCGGCTTCCTCACCGGCTGGAGCATCACGCTGGACTACCTGCTGGGCCCCACCATTGGAACCATCTGGTGTAGCAAAGCGGCGATGAACGCATTACCGCTGCCCTTCCCGGTCTGGGTGATCTTCTTTGCCGCCGTTTTCACTTGGCTCAACCTGCGCGGCATCCGGACCAATGCCCGGGCCAACGCCATTCTGACCATCGGAATGTCAGCCGTTCTGGTCGCGTTCTTCATCACCGCAGTTGGCTACATCGTCAGGCTCTCGGGGTTCGCCGGACTGTTTTCCACGCAACCCTTCTACGATCCGGCCACCTTTTCCTGGCCGCTGCTCAGCACGGGCACGTCAATCGCGGTCCTTACATATATGGGTTTCGACAGCATCAGCACGCTCTCCGAGGACGTCGAGAATCCGAAACGCACCATTCCGTTGGCTACGATCCTGCTCTGCGTGATTACCGGGATCCTGGGCTGCCTCGAGGTTTATGCCGGTCAACTGATCTGGCCGGATTTCCGAACGTTTCCAGACCAGGACACGGCTTTCGTCTCGGCGGCCGGACGCGCCGGTGGACCCGTGATGTTTCAGTTGATGAACTTCACCCTGCTGGTGGCCACCATGGGCTCGAGCCTGGGCGCGCAGTTAGGCGCCGGCCGTCTTCTCTATGCGATGGGCCGCGACAACGCTCTGCCCCGCTCGTTCTTCGGATACCTCGATCCGGTTCACAACACGCCCAAGTACAACGTGCTGCTTAGTGGCGTGATTTGCGCCGCCGGGGCGTTGACGATGAGCTATCAAACGGGCGCCGAGCTTCTCAACTTTGGCGCTTTCGTCGCCTTTATGGGAGTCAACCTGGCGGCGATCGCGCGCTATTACTTACGCGGCAATTCGCGAGGCCTGCGTAGCATCCTCACCAACCTCCTGCCGCCGCTGAGCGGGTTCCTGGTCTGCTTCTACATCTGGGGGAGCTTGCGTCCAGCCGCTAAATTCACAGGCGCCGCCTGGATGCTGGCCGGGCTATGTTACTGTGCGTGGCGCACCGGCTTCTTTGCCCGTAGACTGGAGATCGGCGGTCCGTCTGAAGAATCTGTGACAAATTCGCAATTGGGGGCTTGAGACCGGGAGGCCAATGGTCCTACTATTGTGTAGAGAGCAGTAATGTCGCCCACGATCCGTCGTACGTTGTTTATCATGTTAACCGTCGCCGCCCTGGTTTCGGCTGTGGCGCATTTGAGCGGCCCCAACGGAGTGAGCGCGTTCATGGATAAGCGTCAGGCGATCCAGGCGCTCCAGGAAGAGAATCGGCTGCTGGAAAACAGGGTCGCCGAAAAGACGCAGTATGTCGAAGACGTCAAGGCCAAGAAACCGGAAGTGGTCATTCCCTTGATCCGCAAACGGACCAGTTGGGTGCGCGGAGGCGAAACGGATTTCCGTAAGAAGCCGTCCCATCCCGCGGCCAAGCCGGCTGAGTAGATCCTGCGCCGTTTAGCGGCTCAAGGCGGCGCGAACGGTGTCGAAAAGTTCCTGACATACCTGGTCATCCCACGCCTCCACCGACATTCGCATGAGCGGCTCGGTATTGGACGCACGGACGTGGATGGAGCGGTCCGGCCAACTCAGCTTGAGTCCGTCAGAGCGGTCCACCACGGCCCCGGGAAAAGCCGCCTCCACGGCCTGCATCAAAGGGCCCAGCCTGCCGTGTTCGAACGCGGCCTTGCCCATCCGCCGGAAATAGCGAGGCAGCCGCGCCGCTAGTGTCGAGAGTGACTCACCGGTAGCCGCGAGGCGATCAAGCACAAAAGCCATGCCCGTGTAACTGTCACGGCAATACTGGACGGGTGGAAAAATAATGCCCCCATTGGAGCCCTCTCCGCCGATCACGGCCTTAACCGCGCGCATCCGCTCTACCACGTTCGCCTCACCCACCGGCGTGCGATAGACGCGCCGCCCGTGCGCCTTGGCAATATCGTCGATCGCCGCCGAGGTGGTCAGGTTCACTACCACGTCTCCCGGCAGCCGCGCCAGAACCGCGTCCACCACCAGGGCCAGGACGTCGTCATTGTCCAGTACATGGCCGGTCTCGTCGATAATGGCCAGCCGGTCCCCATCGGGGTCCTGCGCAAAGCCGCCGGCACAACCACGGTCCCGCACAATCCCGGCGATTTCGCTCAGCACGGCCGGCGTAGGCTCGGCGTCGCGCGGGAACGGCTTGGTGGGGTCCACCGCAATGGCTTCCAACTCGCAGCCCAGGGAGTCGCGGAGGAAGCGTTGCGAGACCAGAGACCCGGCGCCGTTCACCGCGTCCAGCCCGATGCGGAACCGCCGCGCGCGAATGCGGGCGGCATCCACGTGTGCCAGGACGCGATCGAAATGCATGGCCACCGGCCGTTCCAGATCAGAGCTCATGGCACGGATCTCGGAATTGGTGGCGTGATGAAAATCGCTCTGGTGGTAGAGGTCCATGAGTTCGCTGCGCTCATAGCTATTGAAGAAGAGCCCCTCGTGATTGAAGAGCTTGAGCGCGTTGTACTCAGCCGGATTATGTGAGGCAGTGATGGCGATGCCGCCGCGGGCATGCGTGGCGCCAACATAGACCTGAATCGTCGGCGTCGGCAAAATGCCCACGCGCACCACCTCGCAGCCGGCCGCGAGCAAGCCGCACGCCACCGCGTGCTCGATCATCAGACCGCTGGAGCGCGTGTCACGGCCCACCACCACGCGTCCGCCGCCGACGTAGGTGCCGAAAGCCTGCGCGAAATCCGCCGCCAGAGCCGGCGTGAGAAACTCGCCCACGACGCCGCGAATACCGGAGACGCCGATCTTGAGATTATGTTCGCGAACCGCCCCGCTCATAGCACCCGCTCCATGATGGCGTCGAACAACTCGCGGGGCGATGAGCCGCGCCTCTCGGCTATGACCCGCACAATGGACTCGGTTTGCGATACCCGCACGTGAAACCATTGATCCGGCCAATCGACGCGTAGCCCGTCGAGGGTGCTGGCGCGGCCGTCCGCATAGTCCTGCTGCAGGTTCATCAGCAGCGTTGGGATATTGCGCGACACCAGCGCCGTCTGCCCTTTGAGCATGAAGTAGCTCGGGTAACTGTCCAGGATCGCGCTGATAGGCTGCCCGCGCTCGGCCATCAGCGACAGGATATCCAGCATCGAGGTGATGCCGTCATAGACAAAGCGAAAGCGCGGCAACATCACCGCGCCCGTTCCCTCGCCGGCGAGCGCAATCTGCTCGGGCCGGTGCGTCGCCAGTGCATCCATCGCCGCCTGACGCCCGACGGGCACCCGCACCACCTCGCCGCCGTGACGGGCAGCAATTTCCTCCAGCAGCGCCGTCGTCGAAAGGTTGGCGATGATGAGCTTGCCGGCAGATTTGGGCAGCACATGGTCCGCAATGAGCGGCATTACCATTTCCTCGGAGACGGCCTCGCCCTGTTCGGTCGCTATCGACACCCGATCGGAATCGACATCGAAGAGAAACCCGGCGTCGGCCCCGAGCGGCTTAACCAGCGGGGCCAGTTGCAGCCCGGCGGTCCGAGCACTGGTGTTGGGCTCATGCGCGAACTCCACTCCCTCGGCCCGCCCGTTGATCAGGATAAAGGAGAAACCAAAACGCTCATTGATCCGGCGCAGAATCAGCCCCGAGGTGCCGTTGCAACAGTCCACCACCACCTTGAAGCGGCGGAGGCGGTCAAAGTCATACGCCTCGGCCAGTTCGTCCAGATATGCGTCTAGCGCGCCGGTCTCACGGCGGACGACGCCGATCCCGGTGTAAGGGACGAAACGGAACCGGCGCAGGTGATAGATGTCGAGCAACTCGGACGCTTCCCCCGTCGATAAATACGTTCCGTTGCGGCCCAGGAACTTAAGCGCGTTCCAACCGGCGGCGTTGTGACTGGCGCCGATCGAGATACCACCGGACGCGCCCATGCGCCGGATCGCGTGCTGTGTGACCGGCGTCGAGACAACCCCAAGATCCACCACGTCATGCCCGGTGGCCGTCAGAGCAGCCTTTACGCCTTCGCCGATCATCACGCCCGAAGCGCGTGGATCGCGCCCGATCACCACTGCCCCGCCTGGCTCAAGGAAAGTGCCGAAAGCCGTCGAAAAATCGATCGCGTGCCGCGCCGTCAGCCCGCCCGGACCCACCACGCCACGCAGACCCACGTGCGAAATCCGCAGCGATCGCTCCAGGCTCATCGTGCGCCCAGCACCATCTTTCCAAACGCCTCCGGCGTATGGTGGCTCCGCTGCCGGGTGGGCGTCCACATGGTGGACACACGCGCGGGCTCGACCCCTGTCAACCGGTACACGTTTATGCGCATTTCATTGCCTGCCTGCGGCGTACGTTTGTCGATCGAGCGCATCGGGATCATCATTTCGCCATACCAGATCTTCTTGTTCTTATCGATCCGCGCAGCTACTTTCATGCCCGAATTCCATTTCCAGCCGCCTTCGGGAAGGGGCTTGACGCGGTCGATATCGAGGTCGACCCATTCGCCTTGCGGCGACACCTGGAACTCCTGATAGTGGGTGATGGTTTGAAAATCCGATCCGACGAACACTTCCGTCGCGTCCCATTCCCATAGCTTGTTGGTTTCTTCGGTGGTCGACGGATTCGGTTTCAGATTCAGCGAATCATAGGGACAGGTGAACAGGAAGTAGAGATTGTCTTTGGTCCAAAGAGTGCGGAACTCAAAGGCATTGGCGGCCGAGGCCGGTTTGCCGAACGGGTCCACCGCGGCGCGCACGGGCTTGACGCGCTTCCAATGCGAGGCGCCGGGATTGGCCGTGAGTTTGAAGTCGGCTTTGGCGGGCGCGACGGTGAAGGAAGCCGGCTGCGGATCGGCGGCGCAAAGAGTGGCGGCAACAAAGGCGATAGAGAGGCGCATGGTGCTCCTCTCATTGTAAGTGCCTCTGGAGAATTGGTTGGTTGAACTGGCACAATAGGAAACATGCGTCTTCTCGCCGCCGCGCTCTGGCCGGTCTTTTTGCTGGCCCAAACCACTGCTCTCGATGTTGAATCGGCCGGCGAAATGCCTGGCGTCAAGCTGACGGGCCTGACCGCCGCGCAAAAGGCGCAGGTGCTGGCCATCGCCCAGCAAGAGAACTGTACGTGTAAGTGTGGGTTGAAGATCGCCCCCTGCATTGCGCGCGACCCGAATTGCATGACTAGCAAGACTCTGGCTACCGCCGTCGCGCGAGAGTTGAAGGCCGGCAAAACGGCCGTTGCAGCCAGAGCAATACTCAAGGATACCGCGCACATCGCCAAGGTGAAGGAGGAGTTGGAGAACCAACCGGCGGACTTGAAACTGGCCGGCGTGCCTGCGCTTGGCCCGGAGAAGGCCCGGGTGACGATCGTCGAGTTTTCCGATTTTCAATGCCCGTTCTGCCGCAGTGGCGCCGAAGCGTTGGGTGCGGTGGCCAAGGCCTTCCCAAACGACGTACGGCTGGTCTTTAAACAGTTTCCTCTCGAAAGCCACTCGCAGGCCGCCACGGCAGCCGAAGCGAGTCTCGCCGCTCATGCCCAAGGCAAGTTCTGGGTAATGCATGACCGTATCTTTGCCAACCCCCGGTCACTGACCGAGGCGAATCTGATTGCCTGGGCCCAGGAATTCGGCTTGGACACGGGGCGCTTCGCCAAAGAACTGACGACGCACAAGTATCAGGCTACGGTGAAACGCGAAGTGCGCGAGGGTATCGAAGCCGGCGTGCAAGGCACCCCCACGGTATTCCTGAACGGCCGCCTCTATCGCGGGCAGTTGAAGTTGGAAGACTTGAAGCCGGTCATTGAGGCGGAGCTAAAGCGGCGGTAGCATCTCTTTTAGATATGCAGCGCCGTCAATTCCTCGCTCTCTCAACAGCCGCCGCCGCTCCGGTCCTCGCCCAGCAGGGCGCCGCGAACAGGCCCGCGCCCAGCAATCGCGTCACGATGGCCGTCATCGGCACGGGCAACCAAGGCATCGGCGACATGAAGCTCTTCCTGCGCGATGAACGCGTGCAGGTGGTGGCGGTCTGCGACGTTAACAAGGAGACGCCGGGTTATTGGGATGGCGGCGTGGCGGGGCGGGAGCCTGCCCGCGTCATTTGCGATTGGCATTACGCGCGCGAGAAACGGTCCGGCACTTACAAAGGCTGCACCGCCCATGAAGATTTTCGCGAAGTGCTGAATCGCAAAGATATCGACACTGTGCTCATTGCGCTGCCAGACCATTGGCATTCCATCCCGGTCATTCAGGCGGCGCGCGCCGGCAAGGATATCTACGGCGAGAAGCCGCTGTCGCTGACGATTTCCGAAGGTCGCGCGATGTCCAACGCTGTGCACGACAACAAACGCGTATTCCAATGTGGGAGCCAGCAACGCTCCGACGTCCGCTTCCGTAAGGCCTGCGAGATTGTTCGCAACGGAGCCATCGGCAAACTCCACACCGTGCTGTGCGGTCTGCCTGGCGGCACACCCGATTTTGGCCGGACGCAAGGACGGCAGGACCCGGAGCCTGTGCCCGATGGTTTCAACTACGACATGTGGCTCGGGCCAGCGCCCGAGGCCCCATATGCCCCGGGCCGCTGCCATGTAAATTTCCGCTGGATACTCGATTACTCCGGCGGGCAGATCACGGACTGGGGCGGCCACCATCCTGACATTGCTCAATGGGGCATGGGCACCATGGAAACCGGACCTATCGCCATCCGTAACGGCCAGGCTCAGTGGGCCAAAGAGAAGCTCTGGAACACGGCCACCGACTTCCACTTTGAAGCCATGTACGAGAGCGGTGTGAAGCTGATCTACTCCAGCCGCGTGCGAGGCGGCGTCACGTTTCAGGGCAGCGACGGTTGGGTGTGGGCCAATCGGGGCGCCATCGAGGCCAGCCCGATGTCGCTGCTTGACTACGAGCCCAGTGCGAGCGAAGTGCGTCTGTACCGCAGCGACAACCACCAACGCAATTTCATTGACTGCGTGCTGTCGCGTAAGGAACCGATTGCGCCGATTGAGCACGCCCACCGCTCCATCACGATTGCGCACCTGGGTAACATCGCCCTGCGCCTGGGCCGCGACGTTCGCTGGGATCCAAAGAAGGAAGCATTCCTCGGCGACGATGCGGCCAACCAGATGCTGTCTCGCCCGATGCGGAAACCGTGGACGATTTCGTAGCACTCGCATGCTACTCTGGGTTTTCCACTCTACTTCAGGCAGTCTCCCAGCATGAGCACCATTACGATCACGCTGCCGGACGGATCCCAGCAACAGGTTCCACACGGCACAAAACCCCTCGACATCGCGCGTTCCATCAGCCCGCGCCTGGCCGACGACGCGGTTGTCGCGCGCATTAACGGCGACCTGTACGACCTCGCCCGTCCTCTCGAGGCCGACGCCAAAGTCGAGATTCTCACCTCGAAGCACCCCGAGTCCCTCGAGGTCTACCGCCACTCCACCGCGCACCTCCTCGCCGTCGCCGTGCTCGAACTGTTCCCCGAAACCAGGCTCGGCGTGGGCCCGCCCACCGAGACCGGTTTCTACTATGACTTTCAGCGCGAAACGCCGTTCTCTTCCGAAGAGCTCGCCAAGATTGAAGCCAAGATGTGGGAGATTCAAGCGCGGGATCTCAGCTATGACCGCGTCATGACGCACAAGCCCGAGGGCCTCGACAAATACGGCAAAGAAGGCGCGTGGATGAAGTGCGAGCTCATCACCGAGAAAGCCGACGATTGGTTCAGCGAATACACGCTCGGCCCCCACTTCATTGATTTCTGCCGCGGCCCGCATGTCCCGTCCACCAAGCGCCTCAAGGCTTTCAAGCTGCTTTCCGTCTCCGGCGCGTATTGGAAGGGCGATCAAACACGCGAGCAACTGCAGCGCATCTACGGCACGGCGTTTTTCTCGAAGAAAGACCTCGAAGATTATCTTCATCGCCTCGAAGAAGCCAAGAAGCGCGATCACCGCAAGCTGGGCCGCGAGTTGGACCTCATCTCTATTCAGGAACTGGCGGGCCCGGGGCTCGTCTTCTTCCATCCCAAGGGCGCGCTGGTGCGCAAGCTCCTGGAAGATTGGATGCGCGAGCAGTATCTGGCGCGCGGCTATTCGATCGTCTCGACGCCGCACATCGGGCGCGAGCAGCTCTGGCACACTTCCGGGCACCTGGAAAACTACGCCGACGGTATGTTCGTCGGCATGGAGCTGGACGACGCCACCTACCGGCTCAAGCCGATGAACTGTCCGTTCCACATCCTTATCTATCAGGACCGCCAACGCAGCTACCGCGATCTGCCGATTCGCTTGGGCGAACTCGGCACCGTCTATCGCTACGAGCGTTCAGGCGTTCTCCACGGCCTGTTCCGCGTCCGCGGCTTCACGCAGGACGACGCACATATTTTCTGCACACCCGATCAGATCGAGGAAGAGATCGTCAACTGCCTCCAGTTCGCCGTGGATACGTTGAAGACCTACGGTTTTGACCGGTACAGCGCCGAGCTGTCCACCTGGGATGGCGGCGTCAACCCCAAGTACCTCGGCACCAAGGAAGAATGGGAGCTGGCCGAACGCACGTTGCGCCGCGCCGTGGATCGCGTCGGGCTTAACGTGAAGGTCATGCCTGAGGAGGCCGCTTTCTACGGCCCCAAGATCGACGTCAAACTCGTGGACGTGCTTGACCGCCCGTGGCAGCTTTCCACCGTGCAATTCGATTTCAATCTGCCGCGCCGGTTCAAGCTCGAGTACGTCGGCGAAGACGGGAAGAAGCACCAGCCGCTGATGTGCCATCGCGCGCTTTATGGCTCGGTGGAACGATTCTTCGGCATTCTACTGGAGCACTACGCCGGCGCTTTCCCGGTATGGCTCGCGCCCGTGCAAGCCACCGTGCTGACCATCGCCGATCGTCATGAGCCCTACGCCAACGAAGTGAAAGCGCGCCTGGCCGCCGAAGGTTTCCGGGTGGAAGTGGACGCGGCCAACGAGAAGATCAACGCCAAGGTTCGCACCGCCCAAATGCAGAAGATCCCGTACATGCTGGTGGTGGGCGACAAAGAAGCCGAAACCAAAACTGTCTCCGTTCGCAATCGCAAACATGCCGACCAGGGCGTGCTGTCGCTCGACGCCTTCATTGCCAACCTGCACCAACTCGTCGCCTCGAAAGCGCCGCACGAGTAGCCGTGCATCTGCTGTGGTGCCTGCTGCTGGCCGGGTCGAGCGTGTTCTGCGTGCTCGTCGTTGTGGCGGCGCGCCGGTATCGCAGCCAGCCGGCTCCCGCTCTTCGCGCGCCTGCCCCGCCGGTTAGTATCTTGAAGCCGCTCGCGGGCGTCGACGAAGGGCTGGCCGAGAATCTCCGCAGCTTTTTTGCCCAGGCCTATCCAGGCCAGTTTGAAATCCTGCTCGCGCTCCGCCACGCTACCGATCCCGCCGCCGCGATCGCCGAACAGATCCAGCGCGAGTTCCCGCACGTGCCCAGCCGTCTGCTCATCGTTGGAGAGCCGCCCTATCCGAACGCCAAGGTCTGGAGCCTCGAACAAATGACGGCGGCCGCGCGGTATGACCTGCTTGCAATGGCCGATTCAGACATCCGCGTCACACCCGATTTCCTCGCGACGGTTGCCGCCGAATTCCAACACGACGACAAGCTCGCTGTCACCACCTGTCCCTATCGCGCTGTCGCCGGCGCGAGCCCATGGTCCCAACTCGAAGCCATCATGATGAACACCGAGTTCATTGCAGGCATCCTGGTCGCCAAGCTGCTCGAAGGCATGAAATTCACCGTCGGCCCCACCATCGTCGCGCGCAAGAGCGCGATCGAAGCCGTCGGTGGCTGGCCGCGTCTCAAAGACTATCTCGCTGAAGATTTCGTGCTCGGCCAACTCGCCGCCGCCGCAGGCCTCGGGGTGGGACTCTCGCGCTACGTCATTGAGCATCGCATCGGCTCACAGCCCTTCGCCGCCAACGCCCGCCATCGCCTCCGTTGGTGCCGTTCGACGCGCCGCTCACGCCCGGCCGGATACGCGGGCCAGCTCTTCACCTACACGCTCCCCTGGCTGCTCTTGGGACTGCCATGGTCGCTCCTCGCCGCGCCCATCTGGATCTGGTCCAAAATAGAAACCGCCCGGCTCACTGTGCACGCGCGCCCATCGTGGCTCCTCATTCCTGTCGCCGAACTCGCCAGCTTCCTGTACTGGTTCGGCGGCTTCTTCGGCAACACGATCGCCTGGCGCGGTCAGAATTACTACTTGCACGCCGACGGGCGCTTCGAGAGGATTTCTTCGTGATGATGCGCGCTTCGCCGCTCCTTCTCGCCATCGCTGTGTCCGTGGCAGCGCAACAATCGCAGCCTAAGAAAGAAACCGTCGTAGTTACCGGAGTCTATGAGCCCGTAGCCATCGAAGAGTCCGACCGCGCCGTCACGCGCCAGGAGATCCGCGGCGAACAAGCGCTGGTCTCCAACTCGCTCACCGATTTTCTCAATCGCGATTCTTCGATCGACCTTCGCCAGCGCGGCGGCCAAAACATCCAGACCGACATCTCGCTCCGCGGCTCCACCTTCGGCCAAACGCTGGTGCTGCTCAACGGTCTCCGCCTCAACGACGTCCAAAGCGGCCATCACAACATGGATGTGCCCGTGCCCGTCGAGTCGCTTGAGCGCGTGGAAATCCTCAAGGGCGCCGGCTCCACGCTCTACGGCTCGGATGCCATCGGCGGCGTGATCAACTTCATCACCGCCACGCCCGAAGCCAGTGAATTCCGGCTCCGCGGCGCGGCCGGCAGCTTCGGCACCAACCAGCAACGCGCCGCCGCCACGCTCGTCCGCCGCCGCTTCACCCAGCAACTGGCGGTCTATCGCGACTTCTCCACCGGCTTCATCCCCAATCGCGACTACCGCAATCTCGCCCTTTCCAGCTCCACTTTTTTCCGCACCCGCCTCGGAGCGTCCAGCATTCTGCTGGCGCACAACGACAAGCCCTTTGGCGCCGAGCAATACTACGGCAACTTCAACTCCTGGGAGCGCACCAAAACCTGGTGGGCGTCGGGCCAGCAATCCTTCGGCGAGCGCACGCAGGCCTCGTTCGCTTTCCGCCGCCACACCGATCTATTCGTGCTCTATCGAGACCGCCCGCAGGTGTTCACCAATCGCCATGCCGCGGAGAGCTATCAAGGGTCGTTCCGCCGCAGTGAGCCGCTGGGCGCTAGTACCCGGCTCCATTGGGGTGTTGAAGCGTGGCGGGACGCCATCGTGTCCAATAACCTCGGCATGCACTCGCGCACCCGCGGCTCTGCCTACGCCGCGCTGGACGTCCGAGCTCTTCGCCGCTTTTCACTCTCGCTCGGCGCGCGCGAAGAAGTCTACCGCCGGCTGAACTCGCAATTCGTGCCCAGCATCGCCGGCGGCGCCTGGCTCACGGGTACGCTCAAATGGCGCGCCAGCCTGAGCCGCGCCTTCCGCCTCCCCACGTTCACGGACCTCTATTATCAGGACCCCGGCAATCGCGGCTCACCCGATCTCCGGCCCGAGAGCGCGTGGAATTATGAAACCGGAGTCGATTGGAACCCGTCCCGCAAGATGCGGGGAGAGCTGACCGTGTTTCATAGACGCGAACGCGACGGGATCGACTACGTCCGCCGGTCCGCCGCCGACATCTGGCGCGCCACCAATTTCCAGCGCCTCCACTTTACCGGCGTCGAGGCCGCCGCCCGCGTGCGCCTGAACGAAAACCACCGTCTCGATTTCAGTTACACCGGCCTCCACGGCGCGCAGGACGCGCTGGCCGGGGCGTTCTCCAAATACACGTTCAACTACCCGAACCACCTCGGCGTCGCCAGCTGGCAATCGTCACTCCCTGGCGGCCTGATCGCGCGCCTCCGCGTGGGTGCGGTGCAGCGGTTTGCACGCGACCCCTATGCCGTGGTCGACGCTTACGTGGCCCGCGCCCGCGGCAAAGTTCGCCCGTTCTTTCAGCTCACCAATTTGAACGATGCGGTCTATCAGGAAATCTTCGGCGTCGCCATGCCCGGCCGCGCCGCGCTGGTGGGCCTTGAATTTGTGCTCTCAAGAAGGTCCAATTAGAGTATGCGGACTGCGGCCCTTCTACTCTTTGCTTGCGCGGTTGTGTTTTCCGGCCAGGAAGAAGACAAAGCCCCGCCCCGCCTCAAGCGCGGCCAACCCAAGGCTACGGATGCGCGCGGCGAACTCCCGCCCGAACAGAAGCCCATCCCCGAAGCCAATCCCACTCCGCCTAACGCCCCGCCAGCTGAGGCCGCGGTCCGCGTCGTGGTTACCGATGCCGATGGCGCGGTCGTCAGCGAAGCCGGTCTCCCGGCCGCATCCAAGCGCTCGGTCACGGCGGCCGATGACACCATCGCCCGCGCCCGTCAGGTTTCGGAAGAGTTTCAGGAAAAGGTGCCCAATTTCCTTTGCGATCAGATCACGTTCCGGCACGAGGGCGAAGGCTGGCCCAAGCCCACGTGGAAGCTGAAGGACCGTGTCACTGCCGAGTTGATGCACATAGACGGCGCCGAGAGCTACCGCAACATGAAGGTCAGCGGCAAGATCCTCGGTAAGGGCAAATCGCCGCTCGATTCCGGCCAGTGGTCCTCCGGTGATTGGGTCACCATTGCCCGCGATGTCATCCATCCGGGCACCGACGCCAACTTCAAATTCGACAAAGAAGACACGATCGGCGGCCGCCCCGCCCGCCGCTATCGCTACAGCGTCAAGCAACAGAACTCACATTGGCGCGTCGAGCCGTCCGGACATCTCATTAAGCCCGCCTACCGCGGCGCCATCTGGATTGACAACCAGACCTTCCGCGTTCTGCGCGTGGAGATGGAAGCGCGCGAACTGCCCTCGGACTTCCCGTTCAACGTCGTCGAGATGACCACCGAACTCGGCGTGGTCCGCATCAGCGGCGAAGATTATCTGCTGCCCGTCAAAGCTGAGAACCTCAGCTGCCAGCGCGACACCGTCACCTGCCACCGCAACGAACTCGAGTTCCGCAACTACCGCCGCTTCACCGCTGAATCCACGATTTCTGCTACCGATTCATCCGTGAAATACGAAGGCGCCGAAGACGAGAACAAGGCAGCCGGCGCGGCCGCGCCCCCGGCGGTGACGACCAACGAGAAGAAGAAAAAGAAGTAGCGCCGAAGCGCCGACTGCGGTCCCATGCGCGACAGGGGGCGTCCGCACCCTATCACTTAATCTGCTTGACATGTATCCGTAACGGATATAATATCGGAACATGGCGAAGAGGACCACAGCCCAAGTTCCGCTGACTCCCGCGGTGCTGCACATCCTGCTGGCCCTTTCGACTGGGGAGCGGCACGGGTACGGGATCATGAAACAGGTGGAGGCGGACTCGCAGGGCAAGGTGAAGATGGGCCCCGGGACACTGTATGGCTCGATTGTGCGGATGATGGAGGCCGGGCTGATCCGGGAAGGCGATAAGCGGGTCGATCCGGAGATGGACGACGAGCGGCGGATCTATTACAAGCTCACCGGCGCGGGGCGGGCTGCGCTGGAAGCGGAGCTGAAGCGGTATCGCGGCGTGGTGGCTGTGGCGGAAGGACGTTTGGCGCATGGCCACTAAGGTTGCGGGCTGGCGCTACCGGAGGTGGTATGCGATGCTGCTGCGCCTGTATCCACGGTCTTTCCGTGAGCGTTTCGGCGAGGGGATGGCGCAGACATTTCACGACCTGTGCCGGGAGCACAGGGACACTACGCGGGGACTGTTCGGGCTCGCGCTGTGGATCTTCTTTGAGACGTCGGTGGGAATCGTTAGGGAGAACACAACTCATATGTCGCAACTGGGACAGACGATGCTGCGTGTGGCGCTGGGGGCGCTGGCTGTGTTGATGGCGCCGCTGGCGGCATCGCAATTCGTGGAGGACTGGCACTGGGGTGTTGGAGGTTTCGCGTTCGTGTATGTCCTGTTCTTCTTGACTGGGATGGTGATCGCGCTGGTCTCGAGACAGATGGGCGTGTGGTCATACAAGGCCGGCGTTGGCGTGGCGGTGATGGCCGGGTTCGTGTTGGGGTGGTCAACCTGGGTCCAGGCCGCGGACTTGGAAAACCCGGCGAATTTTTGGTACGACATCGTGCTTGTGGTAGGGGCCATTGGAGCGTGCCTGGCGAGGCTGAAGGCGTTAGGGTTGGCTTGGACGTTGTTCGCGATGGCGGCGGTACTTGCGCTGATCTCCGTGATACTTCCTTCGGGCGCGCCGCCCGACATGGCGCGGAGAATGGCCGTCGGGCACGGCGTCTACACGGCGCTGTTCACCGCGGCGGGTCTGCTGTTCCGCCACGCGAGTTTGGCGGGATTGAAGTAAGACCGAGGCCGATTACAGCCGGCCCGCCGGTTCGACGTGTGCCAGGTTTGGCCCGGGGTATCTGAACAGCGCCCCGGCAGGCCAACAGCGCGGGAGGACGCCGGGATCGTACAGAAATCTCCTGTCCGTCCGCAAGCGAAACATACGCGAGCGCAACACCGCCTGCCGGGTAATTAATGACGCATTCGCCCGGCGGCGACGCTATTCACCTATCTTTCCGTAAGATCGCGATGACCTCGTTTCCGCCCGCTGTCTTCCCTGCATTGAACCCCAACAGCGCATACCCTTGCGCACCGGCGTCCCGCAATTCCTTTTCCATCGTTGAAGTCCGGGTCGTCTCCAGAAGCCGATGGGAGGAACGTGGCTCCTGGCTCTGTAGAGAGCCGAGTTTCATAATAACGACCCCTTCTTTCCCGCCAGTGGCGGATGGCTCCTTCGTTATTTGGGGCGTCGAGGGCGTGAAGTGTCGGGTGTTTGCTTACGCCCAGCCGCTTGAGGAACTTCTCGGTGGCTTTCGATGGGGGGAGGCGGCCGAGCCGAGTGGCGCTGGAGACGGGGGAGTCAAGATCGTGTTGGATCGTGTGTCACGCGACATCCCCCCGCATCTCCTGCGCTGAACATGGCCGACGAGACCTGCTCGATTGGTGCGGGGATTGGATTCGTGAAAAACGACTTTGCCCACGCAACCATTTCGCCCGTGTCGGCGTCACTACCGCATGCCTGCGGCAATTTCCCTGTTGATTCTGGCGGCCTATACCCTGGCTCCGCAGCTCGTCCGCGCTTGTTCCTGTGAACCTCGGACGCCCTTCTGCGAAAAGCCGCCGGCAAGCTCGGTTTCAAAGGACACTTCAGTTTTTCTTGGCACCGTCGAATCGATCTATTCCGGCCGAGAGCCGCTCGGTCAGGTTGGCCGGCCGCCAGAAGATCCCGAGCAATTGCTGAAGTTCTGGCAAGGCGTGGTGACTCCGGCCGAGGCGGCGGAAATCCGCAAGGGGGGCAGTGAAAATCACGTGATTAGCCAGTTCCAAGAGAATTCCCGGCTGGTGCGGTTTCGCGTGGAAGAATCCTTCGTAGGCGCGCCGGGTCAGAGCTTTGAATTGCTGTCCGGCGCCGGCGATTGCTACACGATCAACTTCGAGGTCGGCAGAAAGTATTTCGTGGTTGCCAAACGGTGGCAGTCTCGCTGGACCACCAGCATTTGCGCAGGCACGACTTCGGCCGGATACGGCAACCTCGAGATCGATGCCCTTCGCGCCTGGAAGCGCGGTGAACGTGCCACGCCCGCGATTCTTGGCAGTGTCAGCGGCCGCCCCTCACGGGCCGCTGGGCTCAAGATCACGCTGAGCGGCAACGGAGTGGATCGCGAGACGCGCACAGACGCCGATGGCACGTTCATGTTCAGCGGGCTCGCCCATGCCAAGTACAAAATTCAGATGGCCGAACCCGGCTGGACGGCGGAAGACGATGACTTGAGCCCGAGGACACAGCTGATTGACCGAACTACCAAAGCCTGTGCCTCACCGCACTTCTGGATCAAGAAGACTGCGGAGCGTCGCCGCCCGTGAGCCGTTGTCGATGAATAGCAATCTTTGTTTTTCTAAGTTGCACCGAGCCCGGTCACGGGTTATGCCTGCGGCAATAGTCTTGCTGATTCTGGCGGCGTTCGGCGCCCTTGTTCCGCACCCCGCCTATGCCTGTATCTGTGGTTCGCGGACGCCCTTCTGCGAAAAGCCGCCGGCCAGCTCCGTTTCGGCAGACGGGGCCGTGTTCCTCGGTACGGTCGAATCGCTCGATCCAGCCAAGGGATCGCCGCACTCTTGGCTCGTGCGTTTCCGCGTGGACGAAGCCTTCGTCGGGACGCCGGGTCCAATCTTTGAATTGATGGAGATCGAGAGCGATTGCAGCATCGGCTTCGAAGCTGGCAAACAGTACCTCGTGATCGCCGGACGAGGGAAGTCTCACTGGAGTGCCAGTGGTTGTTCAGGCACAACCACGGCCAGTTACGGCAAGCTCGAGATCGATGCCCTTCGCGCCTGGAAGCGCGGCCAGCCTACCAAGCCGGGGATCCTAGGTAGCGTCTCCGATAGCACCTCCCGCCCAGACCGCCTGCCGGGTGAGTGGCACGCGGCCGAAGGGATTAAGATCACGTTAAGTGGCAAGAGAGTCAGGCGAGAGGCGCGCACCGCCGCTGATGGCAGCTTCAGTTTCAGCGGTCTCGCCCGTGCCCAATACAAACTTCAGATGGCCGAGCCCGGTTGGGCGGCACAAAAATACGAACGTACAGACGGTTGACCTAACGGCCAAAGCCTGTGCGTCACCGGGCTTTTCCATCAAGCAGACGCAAGCTTCTCTGCGCGGCCGCCTGGTAGGCCCGCCTCGCCTGCCCCTCAGCGGTATCGCCATGGAGGCGGTTCCGGTGGTGCCGCCGACAAATCGCTACTATCACCGCACTTGGCGAACCAACGCCAAGGGCGAGTTCACCATCAACGAATTGGAGCCCGTCGAGTACATCGTCGGCTTAAACATTGGAGTTTTGCCGACGACCGGCAAGAGCCCCGTGTCGGAACATTCTCCCCACGCTCCCTATCCAATCACCTACTATCCGGGCGTATCGGCGCGCGAATCGGCGCAGGTGTTCCGGCTGGAACGTGGCCAGGTAATCGATCTGGGCGACTGGGCTGTGCCAGCGCTGCTCAAAGAGCGTATGTTCGATGGCGTCGTGCGATGGCCCGAAGGCAAGCCGGTCGACGGCGCGCGCGTATTTCTCGGTCCGCCTGGCTATTCCTTGAGCTTGCTGCAGCGCGCCGCGCAACCCACCGGAGCCGACGGCGCTTTCGCGATCTGGGGCTTGGAGGGGTTGAGCTATCGAGTCTCGGCAGTAGTCCATGATTCGGCCGCGAAGAGCTATCACTGGGGTGGTACCGAACTCAAGAACGGCGAAGCTCCCCCTCAACTCGTGCTCGACCAGCGAGAGCCGAACGTGCCCTTCCAGTTCAGGATGGAATTTGCGTCCGGCCCCCCTTGAAGCGGACTCAGTAGAGATGAGAAATGAACGGGTAGCCATTCATCGATAGCCGCACGCCAGGCGCCGGTCCGTGAAACCTCGGAGCATGATACGTGAACGGAGGCACGTATACCACGTCGCCTTCGGATGCGATGATCACGCCTTGCCCCTCGATCGCATAACGCATCTGCCCGGCCATGATCAGCCAGTACTCCGGGCACTCCGGATGAAAGTGTCCCTTGTCTTTCAGGTTCAACGCCGCCAGGTTCTTTTCCGGGCCCGAGATGAAGTTGGACGCCCCGCGATCGTCTTTGACGAACCTGCACCGCCAAGCCGCGTTCATCCGGTTTGGCCGAGTTCATCATCTCCTCAAAACTCACATGCGGGCGGTTGCCCTCTCCCCATAGCCCTTTGCGACGGCCCAGCTTCACCGGCACCCAATCGAATCCCGGGAGCTGTGGCGGCGGCGCGGCTCCGTCCTCCTTGGGATAGAATCTACGGGCCCCCGTAACTTCGGTCTCAAAACGCTGCGCCGGCCGTGCGCCAATCGTCGCGATCGAGTACAGGGTCTGGAGCGGAACCTGGACCATGAAGCCCTTGCGCGCTACGAACGGCTCGACGCCTTCAATCGTGAAACGCAGTTCTCCGTCCAGCACCACCCACCATGTTCGAGTCTCCGGATGAAACTGCGGGCCCGCCTTCTCGCCGGGCGCAGACTGCACGTAGGCGCTGCGCAGATAAGCATCGTCGACCACCAGCTCTCGCCACCGGGTCTGACCGGTATGCCGCGCCCGCACCTCGGCGAGCTTGACGTGAGGCCGGTGTGGAGCCGTGTAGGCCGGGGGCTTGGCGGGCTTGGGCGACCACGCCGCATCGGTTGGCGGTAAACTCCGTTGAGCCCAGACACTCATTGCCCCGGCGAAAAGGGCGGCCAACTTCATACCTCAACTCCCCGCGCCGCCAGATGCCCTCGTAGCGCCGCCTCATCCGTAAATTGCTCCGCGTCGATCCCCGCCGCCCGCGCGCCCTCCACGTACTTCATCACGTCATCGGTGAAGAAGCACTCGCCCGCCTCGCACTGCGCCCGCAGAATCGCCTGGGCATAAATCTCCGGCTGCGGCTTGGTCGCGCCCACCGCATAGGAGAGCACATAGTGATGCATGTGCCGCAGGTGCGGCGTATTGGCCGAGAGCCACTGAAAATGCGTAACCGTGGTGTTGGAAAGCAGAATCACGCGGTAGCGAGCCGCCAGCGACGCAATCAGGCTCTCGGCGATAAGCGTCTGGCCGGGTGTGAAGATCGAGACCCACATCCCGGCGAACTGATCGCTTGAGACAGTCGTGCCCAGCCGCTGATTCAGCGCGCCCCGGAACTCATCCGGCGTCACTTGCCCGCGTTCGAACTGCTCAGCCAGCCCGCCCTCGGTCAAGCGCGTGCGTATTTCCTGACGGCCCAGCCCGGACCACGCCTCCATCCGGTCATAGGCGTGAGCAAAATCAAAGGGCACGATGACGCCGCCCAGATCGAAAATTATCGTTTTGACCATACCTGCTCAGACTAAGGCTACACTAACAGTAGATGGGGTCTCGACAGGCCAACGCCGGCCAGCAAATGGCGATTGTGGTGGTGTCCACCTTCCTGGGGTTTCTCGGCATCGGCGCGATTCTGCCCGTGCTGGCTCCCCATGTCCGGCATGACCTCGGCCAATCCGACGTTATTCTCGGCTTTGCCATTGGCATCTTTTCCATCGTGGCCCTGGCCGCGCGGCTGATCTCGGGCCCGGTGACGGATCGCCGCGGCCGCAAATATTCCTATACCGCGGGCTTGGCTCTATGCAGCTTGGCCGGCGTAGCCTATCTATTGCCCTTTGGCATCTGGGCTGTTTTTGCCGGCCGGATCCTGCAGGGTATTGGCGAAGCTTTTCTATTTACCGGCGCGGCGGCCTGGATCGTGGAACTCGGCGGAGCAGACCGTCAGGCGCGCTCGCTCGGCTGGCTGAGTTCTGGCATATGGGGCGGCATTAGCGTGGGTCCGGTGATCGGTCAATTCCTCGGCGCCTTTGATTCAGCCGCCTGGATGCTGGTGCTGACGCCGCTACCGGCCATTGCCGCGCTTCGGTTTGTCCCGGAGCTCTACACGCCGCCTCCGCCCCGCGAACGCACCTCCTGGATTCCGCGCGGCGCCATCATGCCTGGAGTAGTCTTGGGCTTCGTCAATGTTCACTACCCAGCCATCGCAGGCTTTCTCGTACTGCACTTGGCAGACCGCGGCAATGTGGGCGGCACGGGCGTGGCACTTTACGCCGCCATGATTCTCGCCTCCCGTTTCTTCCTCGGCGGGCTGCCGGATAAATTCAGCCCGTCCATTACGTTCTATGCGGGCGTCTCCATGATGGCCGCCGGACTGTTGATTACGGCTGCTTCTCCTCCCGCGCCCATAGCCCTGGCCGCTGCCGCCCTCACCGGATTTGGGTTTTCGTTCCCGTGGCCCTCCATTGCTATCACCGTTCTCAAGCGAGCTGATCCGGCCGAGCGAGCCTCGACATTGGGAGCCGTGTCGGCCTTCGTAGATGCCTTCGTCGGCGTCAGCGCGCTGCTTTCCGGCAAGGTTGCCAAAAGCTATGGCTACCCGGCGGTTTATCTGTTTGCGTCGGCCGGAGTGGCGATTTCGGCCGTTCTTGCCTACGGATATTTGAAAGAACCCGGAACCGAGCCTGAGCCAGCCCTTTCTCGTGCAAGTGTTTACAACGAGGAGAGTTAACCCGCTAAGTCTCACGTGCTGTTTGCCTTAAAGCCCTTTCAAGGGGGGGAACCGTAAAATGGTACGACCCTGAATGTGGTGGTTCTGCTCCGGATTCGCTAAGATGTTGAGGTTGATCCCACGCACCGCGACCCGCGATGTCTGAAACCGGTGGGAGACCTCAGACGTCCTACATGCTGGCGCGCAGAGTGGAAAGGAACCGTTCTAGATGATGTTTTTCAGGCCACCAAGCCTGAACGCGGTACGTTTGTCTGTTATTGCCACCGCGTTATTGGTTCTCACTTCACTCGCTTTTGCTCAGCCCCAGGCTCAGGCTCCCAAGCCCGTACCTCCGGCCAAAAAAGCAGCTCCCAGCCCTTTTGAGACCGTGCCCCAATCGCCAACGGGCGAGGCTAAGCCGGTTCCAGCGCAAGCACCCAAACCTCCTTCGCCATTCGAACGGCCCACTACCGCCGCCGAAGAGGCCAAGCCTCCTGCCGCCGCCGCGCCGGCCAAGCCGGTTCAACCTGGTGCCGAGGCTCCCGTGGAAGACATTATCGAGGCGATCGAGTTTCGGGGCGCGCGCCGCGTGCCGCAGGATACATTGCGTGCCCTGATCTTCTCCAAGAAGGGCGATAAGATCGATCGCGAAACCTTGCACCGCGATTTTATGGCGCTGTGGAATCAGGGCCGCTTTGACGACATCACCCTTGAGCAGGAGCCCGGCCGCGCCGGCTGGATCGTCCGCTTCAAGCTCACCGAGCGCCGCGTGGTCCGTTCCATCAAGTACGACGGAATGAAGTCCATCACGGTCTCCGAGATTCTGGACCGGTTCAAGGAACGCCGCGTCGGCCTCTCGGTGGAACAACAGTACGATCCTGCCAGGGTGCAGCGCGCCGCAATCGTGCTTAAAGAGTACCTCTCTGAGCGCGGCCGCCAATTTGCCACCGTCGATCCCAAAGTGGTCCAGATCCCGCCCTCCTCGCTCGAAGTAAACTTCATCGTCAAGGAAGGGCCCAAGGTCAAAGTCGGCAACATCACGATCGAGGGCAACACCGCTTTCAAGGACAACGCCATTATTCGCGCGATGAAGAACTCGCGCCCCATCGGCATTCCTTATTCCCGGTTTGCCGAGAACATCTTCGCCAAGTCCTTCGATTCAACCAAGCTCGAGCAGGACAAGGAGATGATTCGCGACTACTATCAGCAGCGCGGCTACTTCACTGCGCGCGCCGTCGAGCACACTTCCACGATTCGCGAGACCGGCGGCCGCGGCTTCAAGATCCCCCTCTTCAAGCCGAACAAGCCCGGCAAAGCGGCCGATCTCAAGATCACGGTCGAAGAAGGCAAGCTTTTCCGGATGAACAACATGAACTTCACCGGTGTGAAGCTGTTCCGCACTCCGGAGACGATCTTCCCCAAGGTGTTCCAGATGGAGAAAGGCGATCTCTTCTCCACCACCAAGCTGCGCAAGGGCCTGGAGCAGATGCGCAAGATCTACGGCGAGTTCGGCTACATAGACTTTGTGCCCGAACCAGATTTCGCGCCAGACCCGGTCAAGGGCACGATTGACCTCAACCTGTCGGTGGACGAGGGCAAGCAGTTCTTTCTGCGCCGATTGGATTTCCAGGGCAACACCACCACCCG
>JAYTKJ010000051.1:0-16728 GCA_043730365.1 Acidobacteriota bacterium
CCTTTTCGCCACCTCGCAAAGACTCGGGTAAGATGAAAGCATGAGGCTACTGATCACCCTTGAGCGTGACGAAACCGGCGTGATTGTCGCCGAGTGTCCATCCTTGCCGGGATGCGTTTCGCAAGGCATGACCGAAGTTGCGGCGATCGAAAATGTCCGCGAGGCGATCAGAGGATGCTTGGCGGCTCGCAAAGCCAATAACCTTCCCTTGGCCGTAGAGGTCCGCGAAGTCGAAGTCGAAGTCGCATAGTGCCTTTGCCGGTGATCTCTGGCGAACGAGCGGTGAGGACGTTTCTTCGCGCAGGTTGGACCCGAGACCGTCAGGTGGGCAGTCATGTGATCCTGGTTAAGCTCGGCCACTCCGCCGTGTTATCTGTTCCCCTCCACCGCGAGGTTGCGCCCGGCACTTTGCGGGCGCTGATTCGTGCATCCGGGATGTCGGTTCAGCAGTTTCAGGACATGCTCTAGCCGCCACAACCCATCCCTGCGCCGGTCTTGGCGGCAACCCATTTCCACGACATCGCTGATTTGCAGTTTCTATCCTGAAAGGGCCTTGATGACTTCCGCGATGCGCCGTCATCCCGGCCCGGCGCAAGGCCCGAGCCGGAAGGTGCTTAAAACCAGCCAGAACCGCAAGCGGCGCATCTTCGACAAAGTAGTAGCCGCTATCAAGCGTGTAAAGTCCTACGCCAGAGAATTTGCAGAGTGACAGGTGAGCTAAAACCCGCCGCTCTTCAGTCCAGCACCTTCAGCGCCACCACAACGAACACGGCGCTGTCGTCGTCAAGTCCGACCTTGCCGAGCACAGCCTTCTGGCCCTCTTTGAAGTCGCCCGAGGTGTTGAGTCCCACATCCATGTAGCTGAATTGGGTGCCCGACGGTCCGTTGCCGCCGGTGGAGTGGGGGATCTTGAAGTTGATGTTGAAGTGATCAAACCGAACCGAGCGTACGCCATCCCGCTGGCTGACTGCATCCGGGTTGAGCCGGATGTGAACCGTGGGATTGTATCCCTGCATCCCGAGCGTTTTGCCGGGCAATCGGGCCGACTGGTCCGTCTGCTTGCCCTCCTGGATGCGTAGCGGCACAACGTCCCACACCTCCATTTGTTTGTACTGCGTGGCGGTGCGCAGTTGTTTGGCGACGGGCTCAAGATCAGTGGGAAGGGGAGCGGAGGCTTCGGCAGGCGCCTTAATAGAGCAGCGCAGAAAAGTCAACGTCAGGTCGATATTGCGGCCCACTGCCGCTTCGCTGCCCGGCCGGTCGAGTTCAAGCACGACCTTCTTCATCTGCTCCACTACGTCCTTGG
Organism: Acidobacteriota bacterium; assembly: GCA_043730365.1. Classification (GTDB taxonomy): domain Bacteria; phylum Acidobacteriota; class Terriglobia; order Bryobacterales; family Bryobacteraceae; genus VFZP01. Next base: position 1,307 of record JAYTKJ010000051.1, read on the forward strand.
GCGCGTAAACAAGGATCGTCCGCAATCGGTCATCAGCTGAGTAGCTCACCTTGAAGGCGCTGAGGAGCCGCACCAGCCGCGAGAAAGCGTCGCCGCTGAGAGTTTTGACAGGGATCACCGCCGAAACCATATTGGGTTGCTGATTGGCGTACTTCTCCTCGACTTCCTGTCTGAGGCGGGCCGCTTTCGCCCCCTCCTCCTGATCCGCCATGAGGCTTGCGGCCGCGCATCCAAAAATCATCAGCATCGGAACTTCCATCAGTCGCATAATTCTCCTTCTAGTGTGGTGTCGCGCGTAGTTATTGACAACCGCTCCCTCGCGGTCACGGCTCCGTTACTGAGCCGCGCGCGCCAGCAAGCGGTCTTCGGACCCCGAGCGAGACTCTCGATCAAGTGGAAAAACTTAGCCGGGACACGACACTAGTCTTCGCCTCCACCACCGGTCACAAAGATCAGCACCACGTTGGGATCCGCGGTTTCAATCCGGATTGTCGACGCTTCTGCTGCGGGCTTTGGAAGCCGCTTGGCGACCCGCGCCGGTTTAGCAACAACGGCGACTGCCTTCGGCGCTGGCGGCGGCGTGATTACGGGAGCCTCGCGGGCAACCCTCACTAGCGGCTGTTCGGGGTGGTGGTACGGCCAGAACACGATCGCCAACACCGCTGCGAACACCGGCACCAACCACCAACGCCCGCGCCTCGCCCGGGTCCGCTCCTCAACGCACGCCCGCACGCGCGCCAGCGAATCGGCCGGCACGCGCTCGTCGCGCATCTCCCGCAGCAACTGGCGAATCCCGTCGTCCGTCATCGCTTCTCCTTCGTCGTCAGCATCGCCCGCAAATGGTCCAGCGCCTTGGACACCTGGCTCCTCACCGTACCTTCGGTGGACCCCATCGCCGCGGCTGTCTCCGCCGTCGATAGCCCCTCGATCTCGCGCAAGACCACCGCCGCCCGTTCCCGCTCCGGCAACTCCGCCAGCGCCGCCATGAGCCTCAGCTTTTGCTCATTCCGCAAAACCACACCTTCGGCCGATTCCGCCAGCGAAGCCAGATCGGGCAACTCCGCCGTCATCGACCACCGGGCCTGAGACCGGATCCGGTCCAGACACAAATTCACCGTCACCCGGCACAACCAGCCGCCCAGGGCGGCGTCGCCCAAGAACCCATCGAGCCCATGCCGATGAAGCCTGACGAACGCCTCTTGCGCCACGTCCTCGGCGTCGGCCCAATTGCCCAGCATCCGGTACGCGATTCGTATTACCTGCGTTTGGCGCTGGCGGACGGTCTCGTCGAACATCCTTGTCTACTAGTGAAACGTGGCCCGAGGACAAAGCGTTGACAACAAAATGGCAATACTCCTTGGAAATACCGCCCCTATGCTACTCTCCCCGATCTTGCCGCAGTGCTTGAGAGCTTTGGGGCGTTGGACACACTACTACTCTGAACAAAAAATCTTGTTCCGGTGGTCGAGCCCGAGGTAATGGGCGGGCGCCTCTGCCGCTTTATATCGAGGAGAGAGAGTAACCTTCATGCGCAATCTTCGCAATCTGTTTATCCTGCTGATCGTCCTGTCGTCGCTTGCTTCAGCGACGGTGGTGGCAACTTTCACGTCGCGCCCCCTGTGGGAGGCGGCGTCGTCCGGAATCACAAACGTCGATTTTGAATCGCTGGGCCTGGGAGTAGGCGGCTACACCAGTTACAGCAACGGGACCGGCCTGAGCACCGGAGGCTTGACCTTCGTCGGTGTATTGGACCCGAATACCTTCTTCCTATACGCCCTCAATCCGCCACTCGGGGTGGATGAGAATTTCGGATCTTCCACCGTGTTGAAGGGGCCTGAACTCCGGGCCACGTCCTACCTGAACGTCACGCTCCCGGCGGCCACTACCGCTTTCGCTCTGGACCTGATGACCGCGTTTCCCGAAGCGCAGAGCTTCCGGATTCAACTGGACGGCATTGATGTGGGTATTGTTATCACCAGCCAGGCTCGCCCCACTCGGACCTTTTTCGGTGTGACCACGGACGCGCCAATTTCGCAAGTCAGGATTTTGGTTGACACCGGTGTTTTGAACCAAACGCAGGGCCTGTTCGACAACTTCGCCTACGGCAGCATCGGAGGGGCTCCTGATCCTCCGCCAGGAGAAACCCCCGAAGTGGCCACGCTGCTGAGTGTGGGATCCGGCTTGGTCCTGTTGCGGTGGGCGCGGCGACATCAACCCAGCGCACTGGCGGCTGCTTAAGACTCGAGCGATTTTTCTTCACACTAGGGGCCTACTGGAAGCTACGACCGGTCGGCCCTTTTTTTTGCCGGGTGTTCACCGGCCTCCGGCGCCGGATTGCTTGGGTCTGATGAGCACAACCATGGGGGTACCCGGCCCGCGCCAAGCGATCGGCAGATTCTCTTTTCGCATGAACTCTCCGTAACGGTCCTCCAGGATCACATAAATGGCTTTGTCGGACGGCATCACTTCGGAATAGACAAACTCAACTTGATCTTCGGCCCGGTAAGCCGCCCGGTAGAAGTTCAGGCTGCTGGTAAGATCCGGGTCGCTCGCGACTTGCCGGACACCGAGGCGCGAGCATAGGTCAAGTATCACCGGGAAAGCCGCTCTGACGTCCGCGCCTTCTTTCCACTCCCGAAAGTAGGAATCGCGAATCTCGCCGATGAAAAAGACCCCGCTGATTGAAAGAACTGCGATCCCCAATGCTCGCACGGCGAGCGCCATCGTGCGGAAGGGCGCAGGTGAGCCAAAGGGCAGAGCGGCAACGGCTGCACCAACCAGGACGGTGGCAAGTGGCACGACGAAGATGGAAGTTCTTTCGAGCGGTAGCGGGATTCCCATCAGCTTGAATTGAAACCAGCAGGCGAGCACCGTCAGAACAAGTACCAGCGTAAGTGAACCTGCCAGCATCAGCCGCGGCCGGGCGGGAGACGTCCCCAAGTGCCGGCGAGCGGCGAGAAGTAAGATGATGTATCCGGTCCCGAACGCGGCCATCGCCTGCAATACCCTGCCCTTGAAGGCATCCAGAATATTGGCGAGCAGAGGGTTGACCAGATAGGGATTGAGTTCAAGAACGAAGCCTCGCGAATGTCCTTCCAGGACACTGCCAGCGAATCGCTTCCCCAGGTTAAATCCTCCCGTCGGAGCTGAGTGAGGGCCGAGCCGGCCAGAATCAACAATACGACAGAGGCTGGAAACAGGTGCGCGCCGATCAGGCTGCCCAGGGCCAGAGCCCCGCGCTTGAGTAAAGCACACTGTAGACCCGCAAGAGTTAGAGACAAGAGCAAGAGGAAACCGCTGGCATATGCGAATGGGAAACTTGCGCAGATCGAAAAGCCTACACAAGCGGAAATCCGGGCAGCGCGCCACGAGGCCTTGCGCTCGTCTGTTTGCCCTTCTTCAAAGAGCGTCCTGGCGAACACGTATACGGCCAGGCTGAGAAACCCGAGAGCCAAGCCATAGCCACGCGCGGCTACGAAATAGTCCATGATGAATGGGTTGTAAACCAGGTAAAAAGCGCCCAGCGGAGCAAGCCGCGCTTGGCCAATAGCGCACACAAGCGACCGTTCGCAAATATGTAAAGCGCTCCACCCAGCAGCGCCGGCAATCTCATCGTGAGATGCGACAGGCCGAAGAACCAAACGAATAGGCGGATGAGGGTGGAATTCAAGACGTGGTTGTTAGAATTTGGCTCCCAATGGCTCGGCGAATTCGGGGCGACCCAGAGAAGGAAAGTATTGGCCTCGTCAAGCGTGATTGACTGTACCCAGGCCCGGTGAAAGATCCAAATCAGCGCGAAGCCAGCCGACAGAATAAGTGGCCAATCCCGCGACATCCAGATCGTCCAACTCGAAGATGGCAGTCCGCTACCATCGGTCGGCGTGCTTGTCTCTGAAACCGCCTCCGCGCTAAGCCAACGCAAAGCCATGCTGTTTACGGTGATGAGGGCCGTCGAAAAACTGCGTGGATTTGAACAGCTCATGCCGGCCATCGGCGCCGTGCTCGCGCACCCGGTCGCGTAGCGCGTTCATCTCGGCCGTTGTCATCGGCTTGAAGTTACGGGCCATGGCAAGGTCGGCTTTCAGTTGATCCATCGTCGTGATACCCAGGACCTGAGCCGTCACCGGCAGGCTGAGGCAATACCGGTAGCATTCATCCGCGGTCAGCCCCATCTCGGCGATCAATCTGCCCTGGGTGGCGCCGCCCGCCAGCCCCTTCATCCCGATCACGCCCACGTTCTTGCGCAGGCACACGGGCACCACTTCCTTCTGGAAGCTGCGGAAGAAAGCGTCGCAGACGTTGATCGGCATTTGCGCGGAATCCCAGTCATGAGGCTTGCCGAGCATCTTGAGATGGATGCGCGGATCCTTGTGGCCGGTGAAGCCGATGAAACGCACCTTGCCTTGCTTCTGGGCCTCGAGCGCGGCCTTCATGCCGCCTTTGTCGAAGACCCAGTCAGGATCGTTGTCATAGTTGTTTTCGTGGAACTGCCACAGATCGAGATGATCGGTCTTCAGGCGGCGCAGCGATTCTTCCAGATTCCGCATTGAGCCGGCGTAGTCCCGCTCGCAGTTCTTGGTCATGAGGAAGACCTTGGCGCGTTTGCCGTCCATCGCAAGCGCCTTGCCCATCAGTTCCTCGGAACGGCCATCGAGATAGTCCCAGGCGTTGTCAAAGAAGGTGAGCCCGCCGTCGATCGCGGCGTGCATGATCCGCACAGCTTCGGCATCGTCCTGAACCGAGCCGATGTGCCACCCGCCCAGGCAGATGATAGACACGCGCTGTCCGGTGCGGCCTAACACGCGGGTAGGCAGGCCGGTGGCGGATGCCGAACTGGTCTGGGCCATGACCTGCTTGGCCAGTGCCGCGGCCGACATGACCGCACCCGCGCTCTGAACGAATTGGCGCCGGGACGATTTCGCTTCGTGTTCCATTCTGAAGTTCTCCTTGCTGTGATTGTTTGCTGAGAGACTCTGATTTTACTCCACTCAGGCGGGGCGGTGCGAAATCGGGTGAGAATATTCGATCCGTAGCGGCACTAATACCTGTAGCGAAACATGCGCTTCGGCAATGACGCACTATGACGAGTTCGGCCTGACGCCCACGGCGTCGCCCGAGGCAATTCACCGCGCTCACCGGAATTTGGCCCGGCTCCTGCATCCGGACCCGATTCAGGACGAGGAACTGCGTCGTTTGGCGGAGAATCAGCTAAAGCGGCTGAACCACGTCTACTCGGTGCTGATTGATCCAGTCCGGCGGCGCACTTACGATTTGCAGTTGAACAACAGCCGGGCGAGCGTGGGGATGGAACTGGCGATTGCTCCTCCTCCCTATTGGCGCGTGCCGCCGCCGGTGGCGCCGTGGTGGCGGGCCGGTTGGCATGTCCCGGTCCTGGCGGGGTTGTCGCTGGTAGCTGGATACCAGGCGGCGCTCACCATCGGCCCGCCGGAACGGGTGGTCTACGTAGACCGCAGCCAGGGCTCGCCGGTCTCGGATCGAGAGCGCCCAAACGGGCAGCCGCCTCCAAATCAGGCCGATGCCCTTGAGCTTCGGAACATGCTGAATCAGGCGATGCGCGACCGGGATCAGGCTTTGGCCAATCTGACTGCGTTGCGGACGGCGGCTCCCATCGCGCCGCCCTCGAGCGTCGCGATATCAAAGCCGCTGGCCACGGATGCACCTGCCGCTGCCGCCGAACTGGCGCACGGGCCGAGCGCGGGGGCCTCAATAATGGCCTCACCCGAGATCGATCCCATCAAGCCCGCTGTCCAGCCGAATCTGGCTGGCACGTGGATTTATTCGGCTCCAAGCGGGCGCCCGTCGCCTGGCAATCGGTACCCGGCCGAGTACATCGAACTGGTGGTGGGAGAACGCAACGACCTGTTGTCGGGGCGCTACCGTGCGCGCTACAAAGTAGCGGACCGTGCGATGAGCCCGGAGGTGGAGTTCTTCTTCCAGGGCGCGGCTGCGGGAGACCGCCGGTACGGTTGGCGTGGGAACGGCGGCGCCAAAGGCGAGATCCAGCTCAAACTGCTATCGGACAACGCGCTCTCGCTGAACTGGTTCGCCAGCGAGTTGGGACAGCATCCGATGCTGGGTTCGGGAACCGCAGTTCTGGTTCGAAGGCGTCAGGATTGAGATCGCTAAGCGTCGATCAGCCGTGCCGCTCCGGTGTCCATGAACCATGACACGCTCCGGCCCAAATGCGCGGGTATCTGCGCGGGGTAGCGCATGGGGTCATATGCACCGTCCAACACCGTCCGGATCGCCTCGGCTTTATCCGCCCCCGGCGAGTAGACGACGGTGTGCCGGGCACCGAGCAACGCTGCGGGCATGAGGGTGACGCGCCACTGGTCGAACTTGGGCACATAGGTGGCCGCGGTAAGCCGTTCGCGGTCCCCGAGCAGCGGATCCCCGGGGAACAGGCTGGCCGTGTGGGCGTCCGGCCCCATACCCAGATGGATCAGGTCAAAGTGTGGAGTCTCGCTCGGACCGATGTCGAACACCTCGCGGATATCCTCGCCGTAGCGCTCGGCCGCTCGATCCGGAGCTAGTTCGGTGTAGACGCGATGGACTTGCCGATGGGGAAACCGGGCGGGCACGATGAACACCTCGTCAACCATCCGGAAGTTGCTCTCGGCGTGGTTAGGCCGCACGCATCGCTCATCGGTGAAGAACAGATGCACGCGCGACCAGTCAAAATCCGCGGCGGCCATCGCGGCAAACACCGGCTTCGGACTGTTTCCGCCCGAGACGGCAAACGTAGCTTGGTCATGGCCGGCCAGGGCCTGCTCCAATTGCGCGAGGATATGGCGCGCACAACTAACCGCCAGCCGCTCGACGTCGGGTGCGATGAATTGATGAACACTCACAGGTTTTACGCTCCGATCAATTCGGGTACCGCCCGAATTACGGCTTCATAGATCGGGTCCGGGCCCAAGACCGACAGTTCTTCCCGGAGCAGATCGTATTCGGTCAGCTGCGGAAACACGGTGTGGGCGTCGCGCAGGGCGGTGTGCACCTCCACGTCTCGATCAAGTCCAACGGTGATTGAGACATCATCCAAGGCCACCGACCGGACCCGGGCACGATCGCACTGGCCAGCGGCTTTTGAAAACGCGACCTCAAGAGGCCGGCCGACCGAGTTGCGCAGCCACGCCGCCAGATAGTAGCCGGATAGCGGCAGGTGGCTGCCCTGATACTCGATCTGCACCCGCTGCAATCGACGGGCACGTGCTGCGCCACCCGCATCGTCAAATAGTTGCGCGATGGCCTGGCGCCAGCGGGTCAAACGAGTCCAGGCCAGATCGCCCACTCGCCGAGGGCCCGCTTCGTGCGCCTGGATAAACCGGATCTGCCGCGCGATGTCGGCAACGCCTCCAGAGTCCACCACCAGCTTGTCCGCCAAGCCAATCACCCCCGCCAGTTCCGGAGTGTGAAGAACCCGCTGTCCACGGACCCAACATGCCACCGGCAGATCCGGCACAATCAGGCCGCGAATCACCGGGGGAATTTCCACCAGGCTCGGCGTCGAGGTGGTCAGCACGATCTGTTCGCAGCAGATCTGTTGGCGCTTCCCGAACGGCATCCAGCATTGAGCGGTTACGCCCGCTTCGATCCGCGGCTCACTTGACTCGGCTACGGGAACTACAATGAGACGGGCGGGATGCTCGCGAACCAGGAGGGCGAGAGTCTCGCCGATTTCCGGACCATCGCCTTCGACTACGGCGATCAAGGTCATGGAACATGCCCGCAATACAGCGGTGGAATGACTCGGGTCTTCCTGTTGGCTCAGCCCCAGCCAGAGTGCATCCAGATCTTTCAGGATCTTGGCCGGGGAAATCGACTCAGACGTGGCTACGCTCATGGGATTCTCCACGTGTGGCCGCGCCGGGCCAGCATCTCATCCGAGGCAGCCGGGCCCCACGAACCCGCCTCATAATTGGGCAAATCCAATCGCGAATTGCCCCACACATTCATGATGGGCTGGACGGCTTCCCAACTGGCTTCCACCATGTCGCGGCGGGTATAGAGGGTGGCATCGCCAGAGAGAGCGTCCACCAGCAAAGTCTCATAAGCAGCGGGGGATCGCATGCCGAAGCTCGAGCCATACTTGAAGTCCATCTCCACCGGACGGAGCTTCATGCCACTGCCGGGCAGCTTGGAAAGGAACCGCAACGAGATGCCTTCTTCCGGCTGGACGCGCAGCACCAACAGATTCGGTCCCGCCCAACTTCCCGCGTCTCCGTTGCCGGCCCCAAAAACCGCGTGAGGGGCTGAATGAAATTGGATGGCAATATCGGTGATGCGCTTGGCAAGCCGCTTGCCTGATCGGATGAAGAACGGTACGCCGGCCCAACGCCAGTTGTCCACTTCAAACGTAACAGCGGCGTAGGTATCGGTTTGGGCGTCGGGCGCTACCTTGTCTTCCTGCCGGAAACCCAGCAGCGATTTCCCGCCGACACTACCCGGTCCGTACTGTCCGGCTACGGCATTGAGTTTAACCTCGTCAGCCGAGAAATGGCGGATGGAACGAAGCAATTTGGCGCGCTCGTCGCGGACAGCTTGCGCCTCGAAGGTGGCGGGCGGTTCCATGGCGACGGTGGCCATGATCTGCAACAGATGGTTTTGGATCATGTCGCGGAGCGCGCCGGCTTCCTGGTAGTATGCCCCGCGCCCCTCCACCCCGATCGCCTCGGCTGCCGTGATCTGGACCGAACTGATGTAATTGCGATTCCACAGCGGCTCAAAGATCCCGTTGCCGAAGCGAAACGCCAGAATATTCTGAACGGTCTCTTTGCCGAGATAATGATCAATCCGGTAAATCGACTCTTCGGGGAAGATTTGCTGAATGCAATTGTCGAGCTCTTTAGCGCTAACTAGATCATGACCAAAGGGTTTCTCCACCACGATACGACGCCACGCCCCCGCAGGCGCCTGGGCCAACTTGGCGGACCCGAGGCCCTGAATTACCGTCTGATAGTGACTGGGCTGGGTGGACAAGTAGTACAAAACATTGCCGCCCGTTTGGCGGGACATCTCGATCTCGGCAAGCCTGACGCGAATTCTCTCGTAACAGGCGGGATCAGCCAAGTCTCCGGTTTCATAGAAGATTCCGGTAGCTAAGTCACTCCATATCTTCTCTTCGAAGGGGGTTTCTTCAATAAACTCCTGAACAGACTCCCGCATCTTTTCGCGGAATTGTTCGTGCGACATCTCGGTACGCGAATTGCCTACCACCGCAAAGCCTGGCGGCAGCCGATGCTCGTAAGCAAGACGATAAAGAGCGGGCAGGAGCTTCCGCTTGGTCAGATCTCCGTTAGCGCCGAAGATGACCAGAACACAGGGGGGGACACGCCGTTCAAAGCGAAGGGGGTCCTGAAAAGGGTTGGACGACTCCGACACAATTTTAACGATACCACTACTAGTACAGAATCCCAGTGTATTGTTTTCAACGTCTGGTACTTTAGGAGAGAAATGGAAACGATCCTGGCGGTGGTGACCGACCTTTTCTTTGCCGTGAAGGTGGCGGACGGAGCCAAACACGCTGGGCGCCAAGCCAAATTCGCGCAGACACTGGCACAGGCGCTGGAAATGGCTCGGGCCGAACGGCCGAGCCTGATGGTGGCAGACCTACATTGCCGCGAGGTGGATTGCCTGGAGCTGGCCCGGCAGTTCAAAGCCGATCCGGAGTTATGCACCACGCCGCTGCTCGGATTCGTGTCCCACGTTCAGGAAGATCGCAAGAGGGAAGCCCTGGCGGCGGGCTTTGACAGGGTTGTGGCGCGGAGTACGTTTTCAGACCGCGTGAGAGAGCTGATGGGCGGCGCAGCTGCAGTCTAGCTAACGGCTGCGGCCCGGCGATTCAAGGGTAAGGGCTGGACGTGCTACTGGCGCCAACTCGGACTGGAGTGGCGGGACACTGGCATAGGGATAGCTGGCCCCGGGAGGCTTGGCGGCTTCCGAGATCGGCCTGGCCTGCGGAGTGACCCGCTCGAGCAGGGATTGGCCCACTTGCCCGATACCTGAGAACGTTCCAGGCTCCAAACCCGCCACCATGGCCAGACAGACGAACGCAATAATCGTTGCCGTCGTACCAGCCCAAACCGCGAAAGGCGAGCTCTGGGGAGGGGCGTCGGTGAAGGCTTTGAAATGAGGGAGCTTCTGAATTCGCGGACGATCCAGAAATCGTTTAAGTTGGGGCGAGCGGACCCGAATGATCAGTTTCATCTGTTGCGCGACCTCTCCGAGAAGAGTAGGCCCAGTCCCCGTTTGACGATACGAAACTTCAGCTCCAGGCGGTCCACTCTTGGCGCATAGGCCGATCAATACCGCGTACCGGAGCCCCGCCCGACCGTCACCAAGCGAGAACCGTCCTCGTGGTATTCCATGGCCTCGACGCAACTCAGCCGGCCCTGCAGATGGATCATCACCCGGCAATCGGCCGAAACCGTGCCGACGATGGGGTGAGACGGATCTTCGTCATTCATGGCCACCGCCAACACTTGTTTGGACGCAACAGGTGCCGGGGCGGGAGTCAGAGTGGCGAACATGCTCACGCTGAGAAGCCCAATCGTCAGCAGGACCGACAACGCCCAGATGGTCAATGGCGTGGCAACTCGCAAGGACTGGGGCCTCACTGGAAAGGCTTGAACGCGCTCGGGGCGGGGCTTACGTACCTTGATTACCCGCGTCGCGGCCGATGACTGCGCAGATTGCCGCCACCAGGGAGTCAAACGAATCCGAATCTTCACTTTCATTGGGGCGCTTTTTCTCTTTCCATGAGAAGAATACGACCCCGGGCGCGAGGCTCACAACTGAACTTCAGTGCCGATCGGAGGGGACTAACCGGGCTGGCTAGTCAGTTCTAGGTAATCAGGCTGCGGATAGACCGCGCAGGTTCCATCCGCAGATGGTGCTCCCTTGCATTTTGTCGCCAGCGGGTCCGGCCCAGTGGGTCTCCAGGCTCAGCCAGCCACCGTAGCCATCGGCTCGCAGCGCGGCGATTTGGCCCTTCCAATCCACCGAACGCGTACCCAAGGGCCCCCAGACAGGTTTGTGCCCTTCCATGTGGCAATCTTTCAGATGCACGTGAACAATCCGGTCTTTCGGGAGATGCGCATAGCCTTCTGGAAAAGGGTTCTCGCCCGAACACAGCGCATTGGCTGGATCCCAGACCAGCTTGAGGTTGGGATGCACCAGAGCATTCAGCAGGCGAGCCGATTCGGCCGCTGTCGCAATATTGCAGGCGTGCTCATTCTCGAGCCCGATGATCAGGTTTCGTTTGGCGGCCTTCTCACTCAGCCACGTGAGCGCCTCGACAACCCCGCCAAAACACTTGTCCGGCTCCATGGTACGCCAGTAAGAGAAGACGCGGATAATCTTGGCGCCCATCATCTCGGCGATGTCGAAGGCTTGCTCGGCCAGACCGGGCTGATCGGCAAAGGTGTGTTTGGAGGCAAAAATATCGTGCTGAAAACGGCTGTCGATTTCCGGTCCGCCGGGGAGCACGCACTTCAGAATGGGCGAGGCGATGGAGATGACCTCAAAGCCCTTGTCGCGCGTGAGCTGGCTGGCCAGTTTCAGCTCGTCCGGCGAGAGATTCATGATGTTCTTGCCCCAGAGCACCCGCAGTTCAGCGCCCGTCATGCCGATCGCGGACATGGCGTCGAGGGCGGGAGCGAGGTCTGAGGTGAATTCGTCGGTGATCGCGGCGATTCGCAGTTTCGGGTTCATGGCAGGCCTTTCAAATTGGACGACAGCGGTCTGAGCAGCCGTAGTGCCGGCCGGGTGTTGTATTCTTTGCGCCAGGCGCGATGACGGGCGGTGTCGGGAAAGCGCTCGGCGTCGGGGTAGGGATATTGGCTCATGCCATGAAATGGCAATGGCTCGACCGTGGCCGAATGCGCGGTGTTGGGGTCTCGGTCCTTGGCCCAGCCGTCCACGGCCAACACGAAGCTGCGGACGTGGCCGGCAGGCACCGGCGGGAAAGCAGCGGCGTCAAACTCGAGCGCGAGTTCGTCGCCTGAGCCCATGATTACGAATCGGTCATCGGCCTCCTGCATGAGCGCTCCAACGTCGCCGAAGCGGGTATAGAGACCGAGCGTCGGGTTCCACATGGCAGCGGGCAGCGGGTCGGGATAGGCGAACATTTCCGGCTCCTGCCGGGTGGGATGAAGGCGAACGCGCGAGAAGCCCCGGAAGCGCAGATCGGCCTTGCGCGGCCGCGCGGCGGCAGTCACGATGGGCTGCGCGGAAGAAGCTTCGGCCAGGAAGGCCTCGGTCCAGAATACGGCGACACTGCTGGAAATCCTCAGCGCATCGGCTTGGAGCCACTCCGGTTGCAACTCGACGACAATCGATTTCGGCTTGCCGGCCGGCAGCCCCATGTCGGCAATGACCGTGCGCCAGCGGCCCTTCTCAAAGAGCTCCAGCGACGGCATTCGTAGTTCCCCGCCCGGACGCTGTGAGGCGGCGCGAAACTGGCTGCCATCGGCCCAATCCACCCAGCCCGATAGCACCAGAATCGGCTTGTGCCGAAGCGGCTTTGCCTCCGGGCCAAATGTCATGGCGAAAGACTCGCCGGGTTTGTTCGTGGTGCTGACCGGCCGGATCCGCCGCGCCACCCCGTAGAGCTTGAGGTCCGGGTATGGCGGAGCCTGGAACTTCTCATTGAGGAACACCGCATGATCAACTGGGTGATCCACAGCCAGCAGCTTCACCTGATCGACATAGGCAATTTCACTGAGCTCCTCAGTAAGGCGAATTTCGTAGCGCCCGTCGCGGGCCGCCATGGCCCCAGGGGGAATCTGAATGTGCTCCAGGTGGTCAACCGGAAAGTAAGAGCCGTCGCCGGACATCGCGCCCAAAGGCGCCACGCCCAGCACGTCCGTCACGTAGACGAACTCGCGGCCGTTCCAGGTCCAAACCTGCGGACAGGAACCGGACAACCGCTGCGCCTCCTGATAGGACTGCGCCTTCACCGCTTGACTCGCTTCACTTTGAATCAAGCCATTGGGCCAGGTGATACGCACGGCGTCAATCATGCGAGCGTCGCCCACGCCGAAAAGCACCGGCTGCCCGGCGTAGATTTTCTTTTGATAACGCCCGGCGATCTTGACCTCGACCTCCGAGCCTGCGGCCAGCTTCGGGTTCTTAATGCCGGCCAAGGTGATCCGGACAGACTGATTGGGCGACACGGTAGCATTCGAAAGCAAGTGCACCGCGCCATCGGACGAAACCGCGGCCAGGTCTACTTTTCCGTCGCCGTTGAAATCGGCGGCGGCGTAGGCTGCAGCAGGCGGCAGGCCCGCGACGGCCAGACCGGCCTGATATTGCCGCACGCCGGAATAGCGCGACGTCGAGCCAGCGGCGATGAAATCCTGCACCCCGCGATTTTCCCAGTCCGCGGCCACCATGGGCGAGGCAAACTCCGAGGGGATCCATTCCAGCTTCGCATCCTGATTGGGAGCACTGGCGTTGAAGAGCACGCCTCCTTTGCCCCCAGGACCCTCATAGAGCAGATCGAGCGTGCCGCTGTTGTCGGCATCGAGCGCCGCCAAGACGGTTGTGCCCGCGGGTAAGGTCGGGAAATCCCGAGCTTCGAATCTGCCCGCCAATTTATCGCGATAGAGAACCGCTGAATGGTTGCTGTAGGAGACCACCAGATCGAAGGCTTTGGTATCGGGAACCAAGCGGAAACTAACGGCGCCAGTTGGTTGCGCTTTGACGAAAGGAAAATCGACGGTATGGTCGCTGAAGCCTGCGCCATCGTTCCTCAGCAGTGCGTTCTTGGCGTTGCCGAGCAGCAGCAGGTCCAGGTCGTTGTCATGATCGTGGTCAAGCCAAACGGCAATCTCATAACGGCCGGCCGGTGCGGCGGGCAGCGGCTTTTCGGCGAACGTCCCTTTGTTGTTGACCAGCAGCATGGGCCCTCGCGTCGTGAGTACGCACAGATCGGCCAGTCCGTCGTTGTTGAAGTCTCCAGGCGCCGCAAAATAAACGTCGCGACCGATGGTGACCGGTAACGCCCCTGCCGTGCCGGAATAGAGTCGCAGGTTGCCGCCTACGGCCACCGCCAGATCGGGACGGCCATCGCCTTGTGCGTCAAACACCACCGGACGCGACACGGCTCCGGGAATCGGCGGCGACAGTCGCCGTGCCACAAACTTCCACTCGCGCGGCGCAGCCGGAGAGGCGGCTGCGTTTTTCAGATCTACTTCGTCGAGAATCTCCGAATACCAGCTCCACTCCATGTCTTCAGAAGTGGGCGAACCGGCCGCGGAGTCCTTGGCCGACTGGAACAGCTTGAGCTGCACCGAGGCTTCGTCGCGCCGTCCGGACTGGCGATAGAGGTTGTAGAGTTGGAAGTGCGGTGCCGCCAGATTCGGATTGAGCTTGGAGGCGGTTTCAAAGGCCGTGATCGCTTCCGGATTACGATTGGCCAGCTTGAGAAGCACGCCCAGGTTGTAGTGGCCGGCGGGCTCACTGGGTACGCGGGCGGCAAAGCCATCAAATTGCGCTTTGGCCTTCTCGTAGTCTCCGCCCTTCTTGAATTGAACGCCAAGATTGAACCACGAATGAGGGAGCGCCGGTTGTTGGCCCTGCACTCTTTCGATCTCGGCGATGCCTTCGGCGGTCTTGCCGGCCGCCAGCAAAGCGATCCCATAGTTGAGCCGCTCTCGGGGCGATTGCGGAGCCAGCGCCAAGGCCTTGCCGAATTCGGTGACCGCCTGGGCCTGGGTGGTGGGGTTTTCAAAGAAAGCTTTGCCCAGATTGCGGTGCCGCGCCAATTGCTCTTCAACGGCCGGACCGGCACTCTGTGCCGCCAGCAGCGCGGTTGCCCAAAACAATCGGGTCATCATTGCAGTACCTTCCTTGCGGCGGCTAGCCCATTGTCCAACGCCAGAGGTTGGAGCCGGAGGTGAAGCCGGCACCGACGGCGGCGAACAATACCAAGTCGCCCCGTTTCAATCGGCCATCGGCCAAAGCGTCTGCCATCGCCAGCGGGATGGTAGCAGCGGTGGTGTTTCCATACTTATCTATATTGATGACCACGCGCGAGGTGTCGATGCCGAGTTTTTCGGCCGTGGCACGAATGATGCGCAGATTGGCCTGATGCGGGATTAACAGGACTTCGCTGGGCGACACGCCATGGAGATTAAGGATGTTCCGGCACATCTCCTCCATCTTACGCACCGCGTACTTGAAAACCTGCTGGCCCTCCTGATGCACATAGTGCAGGCGGCTGTCGACGGTGGCGTGCGAAGGGGGCAGGCGGCTGCCACCGGCCGGCATCTTCAAGTGGTCACCGCCGGCGCCGTCAATCTCGTTGAGATGGCCGACAAAACCCTGCTCACCCTCTTCGGCTGCCTCAACCAGCACCGCTCCGGCGCCATCTCCGAAGATGACGCAAGTGGCCC
>JAYTKJ010000052.1:0-7708 GCA_043730365.1 Acidobacteriota bacterium
CCACTTGGAGGGGATTCTACACTCTGAAAGACTCCCGGAACGGTCAAACCTGTTCAAGTCTCACTGGTCGAACCAGTGGCTTACCAACATTCAGTTAGGCGCCCATCAGTGTCGGCGTTGGGGCAGATTCATCGCTTACGCAACAACCGGCGCGCGTGCTTGTCGGGTTCGCTCACGAGACGCTGACCGGTACATGGCGTCAGAATCGGCGAGTGGTAGCGAAAGCCGAGCACATCGACGGTAAACCAAACCAGCGTTTCATCTGTGACATCCGTGGTGGCTGAAACTTGGGACAAGCAATCGCACTTACGACGAAATCTACTCCGCCCGCGGCGACATAACCGCCGGTTCGGGATGAACGCCAGCTGTGTACCTGCTTGCATCCACTTGTCACAGCTCATCGTGAGAAATGCGGGCTAACGGCTAGACACTCGACTTGCTGCGGCAGCAGATCGCCTTGACGCTGGACCTCGAGCCGGCCTACTTTCGTAGCGACATGGCCCCTTGATCTCAGACGCCATCGTGCACTTGAACCAGAGCAAGAAGCAACACCCGATTCTCAACTGCGATGAAGCACATCTGTTGCCGCACCCGGCGCTCGAACAACTCTCGATGCTGTTGAACTTCGACATAGATTCGGCGCACGCTTACTTACTCCGCTGCTCAACCGCCAACCCTGTTGCGGCGCGTGCTGTCTCTGTAGATTCATGAACCGTTGCGGCAACGCATCAGCGTGCATTTTCACTTGGAGGGACTCACTCGCCAGGAACTCGACGCCTATGCGGGCGGTCGTCGCGCATGAATGCCCAAGGACCTCCGCTCGGGGACATTACCACCCTAATGCGGTAAAGGCAAAACCTCCGAGACTTGGTTGAGGGTTTTTGCGCCCAGCGCCTCCGGCCTTGGGCCTCCGCTCGCGCGCGACCCCTCACGGAAGATCGATACCGCGCCATCAGTTCACAGCTACGCCTCGGCGGTGGCATCGAGCCGCCGCACCGCTTCGTCGACCATCTGCGGCTTGCGCTCGGCCGTCAGCCGCAAAGCCCTCATCGCCAGCAACTTCGGGGGGGAAGATCGTGACCCATTACACTCGCCGCAAAGATTTTCCTTGACTTGTATTAGTAAACTAGTACACTAGAGA
Source organism: Acidobacteriota bacterium (assembly GCA_043730365.1). GTDB lineage: Bacteria > Acidobacteriota > Terriglobia > Bryobacterales > Bryobacteraceae > VFZP01. Next base: position 1,142 of record JAYTKJ010000052.1, read on the forward strand.
ACGAGAGAGGAAATCGCTCCCATCCGGGCGAAGAACGAACAAAGCCAAGTCGAGTGAAATCATGGCAGGAACTGCAGCGATCTCCAACAATCCATTCGGCTTCCGCCTCGATATGAAGAGCGGCGTCCCCGTCTATCGCCAGATGATTGACCAGGTGCTCGGTGCCATCGCCGCCTCCGCCCTCCAGCCTGGTGACCGGCTTCCCACGGTCCGGCAGGTGGCTGTTGACCTCGCCATCAACCCCAATACCGTGGTCCGCGCCTACAAAGAACTCGAGATTCGCGGCGTGCTCACCACCCAACAGGGTACCGGCACGTTCATCTCAACGCAGCCGGTGAAAGCGGACGAAGCGAATCGCCAAAGGCGACTCAGTCTGTTCATCGGTGATCTGGCGGCCCGCGCCGGTCAAGAAGGTTTTACGGTTGAGGAAGTCCTCGCCGCGCTGCGAGATAAGCAGCAGTAACAAGGAGAGTATAGAAAGTCATGGCGTTCATCCCGTTCGCATCCATCGCTGCCACGGCCAAGCGCAACAAGGAGCTGGGCGAGGGCAGGTCCACCGGAGCGCAGTCCATCTGCCCGCTCGGAGTCTTTCTGATGATCGTCTGTCTGGTTGGCGGTGCCGTGATCACCGCGTTGACCCAGCGGCCGTGGGGCGTCATTGCCGGCGCGTTGATCGGCATCTACACCCTCTTCGCCATCCGCGTGGCGGACCAATGGGAGAAGGCCGTCGTGCTCCGTATGGGCCGCTTTCAGGGCTTGCGCGGGCCCGGCATGTTCTTCGTGGTCCCGCTGATTGACTCGGTCAGCCGCGTCGTGGACCAGCGTGTGCGCGTCACCGACGTGACCGCTGAATCGGCGTTGACCAAAGATACCGTGCCGGTGAGCGTGGACGCCATCGTCTACTGGGTGGTCTGGGATGCCGAGAAGTGCGTGCTCGAGGTTGAGAATTTCTTCGACGCCATCACGCTCGGCGCCCAATCGGCGCTGCGCGAAGCCATCGGCGCGCACGAGTTGCACGATATCATCACGGGCCGCGAACGCATGGGCGTCGAACTGCAACGCATTCTCGACGAGAAGACCAATCCGTGGGGCATCACCGTGCAGTCTGTCGAAATCAAACAGGTAAACATCCCGCAGGCGCTGGAGGATGCCATGTCCCGCAAGGCGCAGGCCGAGCGCGAACGCCAGGCACGCATCATCCTGGGCACTGCCGAGACCGAGATCGCGCAGAAATTCGCCGACGCCAGCGTCGTCTATCAGAACAATCCCGTGGCCTTCAATCTCCGCGCCATGAACATGCTCTACGAGGCCATCAAGGAGAAGGGCTCCATGGTGATCGTGCCTTCGTCGGCCGTGGAATCGATGGGACTGGGGAGCACGATGGGCATCGCGTCGGCGGCGGGCCGCATGATGGCGCCGCCCCCGGGAGTTACTCCGCCAGTTGCGCCGGCGCCGGAGGGTAAGTAAATGAGAGTCAAGTCGCCCGATGTGCCTGCGTTATTGGCCGCCGTAGTCCTAACGCTGAAGACCCAGTGGATCGTAGAGTGGCTTGCCGTCCACTATCGTCAACAACACTTTCGTCTCATGGATCTTCATCGGGTCGACGTGGAACAGATCCTGGGACAGTACGATCAGATCAGCCAGCATCCCTGGCTCCAGTTTGCCCTTGATCTTCTCTTCAAATGAGGCATAAGCCGCGCCCGCCGTGTAAGCCTGGAGCGCGGTCTCCACGCTGACGCGCTGCTCGGGCAGCCAGCCGCCGGCGGGCTTGCCTTCGATCGTGCGCCGGTTCACCGCGTTGTGGATCCCGCGCCAGGGGTTCAGCGTGATGCAGGCTGGCCAGTCACTGGAAAACACCAGCCGCGCCCCGGCCGTCTCCAGCGAGCGCCAGGGGAACGACAGCGGCAGACGTTGTGGGCCAATCATCTTGCTCCATACGTCCACGGTGTCGGGGTCGGCATGAATCGGCTCCATTGAGGCGATGACGCCGAGCTTGGCAAACCGCGGCAGGTCTGACGGGTGGATAGTCTCGATGTGTTCCACTCGATGGCGCCCCGGCCCGGCGACGGCGTAGGCGTCGAGCGTCATGCGCACGCCGCGGTCCCCAATGGCATGCGTATAGATCTGGAAGCCCGCCTTGTGGACCCGCGCGATGGCGGCGTTGAACTCGTCCGGCTTCCATGCCGGGCTCCCCACGTCTTTCGTGCCGTCCGAATAAGGTTCCAACATGGCTGCGGTCTTCGACTCGATCACGCCGTCAATCATGAACTTCACGGCCTTCACCTTCAGCCATTCGGTTTCGTGCCGCGCCCGCAACCCGGACCACTGGGCGATGTCCTCCGCCGTCGCGCGGCCTGACGACATCGCCACCGACATGCGCACCGTGTGCGGCATCTGGGCATAGAGCCCTACCTCATCGGCGGAGCCACTGGCGTTCTGCATGCTTGTGATTCCGAGCGACGCCGCCAAAGCCAGGCCGCGTCCCAACGCCGCCACCTTCTGCGCGCGCGTCACCTCGGGCACGTGCCGCGCCACCAATCCCGCCGCGCCTTCTTTCAGCGCGCCGGTGGGCTCGCCATTGGCGTCGCGCACAATCTCACCGTAGCCGTTGAAGCGCGTGCCCTTGAATACCTCGGACAAGCGCAGCGCCATCGAGTTCGCCCAACCCGTGTGGCCGTCGTAGGCCTTCAGATACACGGGCCGGTCACGCACCACCGCGTCAAGATCTTCCTTGCGTGGCAATCGGCCGTTGGGGAAGCAATAGTATTCCCAGCCCCGCCCCGTGATCCATGCCTCATTGGGATTCGCCTTCGCAAACTCGGCCACCCGCCTCTGCATATCTTCGAGCTTGCACGCGCCGGTGAGATCCACTTGCGAGAGCCCGACCGAGCCGCTCAGGAAATGGATATGCGCGTCGTTGATGCCCGGCATCGCAAACCGCCCGCCCAGATCCACCACCCGCGTGCGCGGCCCCACTGCCTTCATCGCCACAATCCGGCTGCCACTAATGGCGATGGAGTCGACAAACCCGCCGGCGCCGGTCCAGATGCGGCCGTTGCGCAACACCAGATCGGCTTGCGGTTGTGCCAGGCACACGGCGGCCGCCGCGAATCCAAGCCATCTACTCTTCATCAACAACGTCGTCTCCCACGCGAATGATTTGGCCCGCCGCAATCCGTGTATTGACCGAGAACCGGTAGTAGTGATCGAACGGCGCCGTCTTGGCCCATGCCGGCAGATGCTGCTTCCGAAGCTCGGCGAAGCGCCGCTGAAAGCCTGCGTCCTGCCTGCCGGTGAGCGCGTCGCGCGAAGGCACCACGCAGCGAGCGCATGGATTGATAACGTTCACCGTCACGCCGCCGCTAATGCGGATCGCCGAGCCGTACCATCGATCTTCGCCGAAAGCCGGGAGCCCGTCGATCTCAACGTTAACGCGGAACCGGCGGCGCACCTCTTCGGCATCGAGCGCAAACCAGTCGGCCACCGCCTGAATCGACGCCTCCGACACCAACGTGGGTCCGGCGGCTTCCGTATCGTCCGGGAAACCCATCGCCGTATCCTCCCGCCATTCCACCGGTTCGCCGAGCCGCTCAGCAAACCATGCCGCGATGCCGTCGCCTTGCCGCGTCAAAGAGAAGGTTTGGCCATCAAGCGCGATCTCACCGCGAGCCAAGTCATACGTAGCGCGGACAGCGTGGATCTCGGCGCGATTCTTGCCATTGAGAAAGCCGCCGCAAGAGCCAAACAGCGCAAAGCGACGGTCCCACTCGAGCGCCCCCGAAGGCAGAATCCGCGCCTCGGAAACCGTCAACGGGTCCAGGGCCTTCACCGGGTAGAGCCGGATTTCTCGCACAGCCGCCATGGCTCATCGTACACTGAAGGCTCACATGAAGGCATTGGTTTTCCTGCTCCTCGGCGTTGCCGCGTTTGCCGCCGCCTCTGACAATCAACTGACTCCGGAAGAAAAGAAGGCCGGCTGGCGGTTGCTCTTCGACGGACGTTCGCTCAAGGGCTGGATTGACCCCGCCAAGCAGAACATTCCTGGCAATGCCTGGGCCATCGAAAACGGCGCGCTCAAGACTGTGCCCAAACCCCGCGTGCGCGAGGACCTGCTCACCATCGCCACTTACACCGATTTCGAGCTCGCCTTTGACTGGAAGGTTTCGCCCGGCGGCAACACCGGCGTGAAGTACCGCATCCAGGACACTATCTTCATTGATGAGACGCGCAACACCGCCAAGAAATTCGAAGAGATGGTGGGCCAGGAGTACGCCACGCATCCATCTGACCGCAAGAAGTTGCAGCCCGGTGCAGCCAATCAGGTCTACGTCGTCGGTTATGAGATGCAGCTCATCGACAACGAGCGCCACCCCGATGCCAAACGGGATGCACGGCACCGCACCGGCGCGCTGTACTCGATGATCGCCCCACAGAAGACCGGCATTGCCAAGCCCGCCGGCGAGTGGAACTCAAGCCGCATTGTCGTCAAGGGGCAGCATTTCGAGCACTGGATCAATGGCGTGATGGTGCTGGATGGCAACCTCGACTCCGAGCCCGTCGCGGCCGGAGCAGCCAAGCGTTGGGGACCGGCCCCGCAGGTGCGCGAGATGCTGAGCCATCCCAAGCCAGCCGGTCGTCTGGGCCTGCAGCATCATGAAGATGAGGCGTGGTTCAAGAACGTCAAGGTGAGAAAACTGACCACCACGGCCAGATAGCCTGAGATTTTTCCGGATTGGGCGGCACTACTACTGTGTAGCCGTGCAGCAGCCCACCTCAGACAAACAGCAGCAGACACCGCAAGAGCCGGTCGTCGAGACCCGCTCTCCTGAGCAGTCGAGCCAGGACGTCGCCAGCGGCCTACGCGCTTTGGCTGACTCCAACGCCCTGTTCGGTGGCGAGGCTTCCGTCGGCAATGCGGAGGCAGAGCGCCAGAACCGCCGGGCTGTGATCTACGACGACCTCTACGAGATCATGCAGCCGTGCTTCCGCGCCTACGAAGACTGGTTCACCGAAGCTATCTATTCGGCGTGGTATGAGGGCCGCGGGCGGCTGCTGCTGGTCGGTTCCGGCACCGGCGCACAGGTGCAGCGGTTGGCTCAGCGCATGCCAACCAAGTTGATCACGGCCATCGATGTGTCCTCGCAAATGGCGCGCCGCGCCCGGGAAAAGGTTCTGGCGGCGCCCGATATCCGGACCGTTAATTTCGGGGTGTATCAGCCAGTCGTGCCCTTTGACGTCGTGGCGTTCAACGGATCGCTGGCGGCGATGCCCGATCTGGCGGCGGCTGTCCAAAACACGGCGCGAATGACGCTCCATGGTTCTCGCATCGTGATCTGCGCGCGCAATGGTGACTGGGCGTGGGCGGACCCGTCTCGCCAATCGGCCGCCCGCCGGGCTCATCCTAGCTGGTACCTGGCCCGGTGGCGCAACCAGCAGCGGATCGCTGAAATCGCCAAGCTTTCCGCCGGCCTCGCCTCGCCCCATCCCGAATTGACCTCGGCCAAGATCATGGCGGCCTTCGAGGGCCGGTTCGGGCTGCGCAGCCAGCGCACTGACTTCGGAGTTACTCGTCTCTTTGAAAGCGTCATTGCCGTACCGCGCGACCAGGCCTTGGATACCGTCGGGGTGACGCGCGAGCACCGGCCGTGGATGCGGAGCGTCGAACGCCTCCGCAAGCAGGATGAGGCTTTTGCCAAACAGCATCCAACCGGCGGCGGCCTGCTGGCGATGCTCTTCGACAAACTTCACTAGCCGACCCGGGCGACCTCAGTGTCGAGCAAGGGCACGGCCTCTTTATAGGCGATCGCAATCAACGGCGGCGCCACGATGGTCGTGGCTACGGCCATCAGCACGACGACGCCATAGATGTCGCGCGAGACTGCGCCCAGCGAGAGCCCGATCTGAGCCACCACCATGCCCACCTCGCCTCGAGGGCCAACCCGGCCGGCCAACGCCATACCGGCAAAGAAGGCGCCGACAATGGCCGCGACCCCCACATAGACGGCCAGGACAGACAAGGCGAACAGGAGCACCATCGCCATGGAAAATTCCGCTTCCGCCACGCGCAGGCTCTGTTGCAGCCGGGGAACAACTCGCCCCATCGCGCGGTTGCCCAAACCGCAATGACGACGACGAAGGCCACCGCGAACAGGCAGGTCAACCCAATTTCAACCAGATCGACCTTGCCCTTCGCCATGCCACTTACCGCGGCCAGCACCAGCAGTCCCAGTACATCATCGATAACGGCCGCGGCAAGGATGATCTGACTCGACTTTTCGTGGAGGAGCCCCTTGGCCGGCAATACCTGCGCCATCGCAGCGCCGACGAAGATGGCCTCGACCGGCGGCGCGCCCCATGCCGCCAGGATGGCCCAACCCATGATGAACGGCGCCACCACGCCGCAGGGCAGCCACGAAGGCCGCCGTCCCTCCGAGCTTCAACAATTCGTCGGGCTTCACCTCCAGGCCGACGCGGAAGAGCAGGAACATGACACCCAGATCGCCCAGGGCGGCCAGGAAGCCATCGCGGGTGACCCAGTTCAGCACGCTGGGCCCGATGAGCACGCCG
>JAYTKJ010000053.1:0-24002 GCA_043730365.1 Acidobacteriota bacterium
CCACTTGGAGGGGATTCTACACTCTGAAAGACTCCCGGAACGGTCAAACCTGTTCAAGTCTCACTGGTCGAACCAGTGGCTTACCAACATTCAGTTAAAGTGCGCCGGACCGGCAATGGCGATATTCAGCTTTTCGGTGGGATTGGCTACGAGCAAAGCGAAATGAAACGAAAGCGTCCCCTGCTTGCGGCTAGCCAAATAACCTTGCAGCTCCGGGAAATTGCCATCGCCCGCCACCGAGCGGACTTCCACGCTACGGGTGCCACTAGTCAAACTGAGCCGCCCTAAATGGTCATCTACACCAAGCATGGGCCCCCTCCGATTTCAAGCTCACTCCGCATTGGAATCACACTCAACTTTCGGGATCGCTCCGCATTGGAATCGACATCTGTTTTCAGGCTCATCGCGCATTGGACAATACTCTCCTTTGCGCTAACATGCCCGCACGTGAAATAATTCCTTGCATATGGAATTCCCGCGCCTATACCTTGTCCGTCAGAACTTCCCGGATCGCCGCGTAGCCGACATCCCGGGCACCGTCACCCGGGAGCTCGGCACGGCTGGCATCGGAGCCGCCTTGAAGCCGGGTTCAAAAGTAGCGATCGGCGTGGGTTCACGCGGCATCACCAACATCGCCACGATCGCTCGCGCCGTCGTGGATTACTGGAAATCCAAGGGCATGCAGCCCTTCATCTTCCCGGCCATGGGCTCGCATGGCGCCGCCACGGCCGAGGGCCAAGCTGATGTGCTGGCGCACTATGGCATTCACGAGGCGACGATGGGTTGCCCCGTTATCAGTTCGCTCGAAGTAGTTTCGCTGGGCAAGACCGCGGACGGCATTGAGGCCTTTATGGACCAGAACGCCTTCAACTCCGATGGCGTGATGCTGATCGGCCGCGTGAAATGGCATACGGATTTCGCCGGCAAGATAGAATCGGGTCTGTTCAAGATGATGGCGATCGGCCTCGGGAAGTTCGCCGGCGCGCAGCGGTATCATACTTACGCCTACAAGATGGGCCTGGAGACGGTGATCCGCGCCATTGGCCGCCAGGTTTTGGCGTCGGGCAAGATCCTGGGCGGCCTGGCGATTCTTGAAGACGCGCATCACAACACGGGCCAACTGACGGCCGTGCCGACCGCCACCATGGAGCAGCGCGAGGAAGAATTGCTGGCCCTGGTGAAAAGCTGGCAGGGCCACATCCCCATTCCTCACGTCGATATCCTCATCCTGGACGAGATCGGCAAGAATATTTCCGGCGCCGGGATGGACACCAAGGTTGCCAACCGCTCCGTCACCGGTCTCTCCAATTGCTGGCCGGGCGCGCCGCTCATTGAGCGCATCTTCGTGCGCGATATGTCCAGCAATTCCTACGGCAATGGCGTGGGTCTGGGTATGGCGGACGTGATCAGTGACCGTTTGCTCAACAAGATCGATTGGAATCCCACGCGCATCAATTCCTTGACCGCGTCCACGCCTGCCGCCATTCGTACGCCCGTGCATTTCCCCACCGATCGCGAGTGCATCGAAGTGATGATGCCAACCGTCGGCAAGCTGGACATGAAGGATGTGACTTTCTGCCGCATTCGTAACACGATGGAAGTCAGCCGCGCGCTGGTGAGTGAGAATCTCCTGCCGCAGATCAAGGCCAATCCCATCTGCGAGATTCTGGAAGGCCCGTTGCCGTTTGAGTTCGACGACAGCGGCAATCTTACGGAAGTCCTTCGCGGCGCGAGTGAACCCGTTCACGCTTAAAGCTTAAAAGAGATCAGATGAAAAAGAACAAACTTCAACAGGCCGTCAAGGCCGGGCGAATTCCTGTCGGCCACATGGTGTGGGAGTTTTCCACGCGCGGCATCGCCAAACTCGTTGAGAGCGCCAACCTCGACTTCGTCCTAATCGACATGGAGCATTCCGAATTCGACGTAGACAAAGTAGCTGATCTGATCGCGTGGTTCAAGGCCACCGACATCGCGCCGTTTGTGCGCGTCCCCGGCTGCCACTATCACTTCATGGCGCGCGTGATGGATGGCGGCGCGCTAGGCGTGATGATCCCGAATCTGGAGACGGCCGAACAGGCGCGGCTGGCGGTCAACTCAGTGAAGTACGCGCCCATGGGCAAACGCGGCGTGGGCCTGGGCGGGGCGCACACGGACTATCTGGCTCCAGACCCGGTGGCGTATTTCACAGAGTCCAACCAGAACACGACGATCATTGCGCAGATCGAGTCGCCCGTGGGCTTGGCGAATTTGGATGCCATCGCCGCCACTCCCGGCATCGACATTCTATGGGTAGGCCACTTCGATCTCTCGCAGGGAATGGGGATTCCGGCGCAGTTCCAGCATCCGGACTTTCTGGCCGCGCTGCAGCAGGTGATTGCGGCCACGCGCAAGCATAACAAGCTGGCGGGGATTCAGCCCAGCACGATGGAGCAGGCCGAACAGTGGGTGAAGATGGGCTTCAACGTAATCTCGTGGAATACCGACTCGGGAGTCTACGGCCGGGCCCTGCGCGGCGAAGTGGACGCGCTACGCAAGGAAGTGCTGAAGGCATAGCATCCGGATTTCGTAACAAAGCTCTCATCGAAGTGTCGTCAGGCTGAAGGTTTTGGCACGTACTATCGGTCCTCAGTATGGACCCCAAACCTCTCATCTTGGCGCCTACGCGCAGAAACTTTCTATTGGCCACTTCGATGGCCGCCACCGCCGGCAGCCGCCTGTTCGGACAGGCGCCCGGCAACATTCGTACGGACCGCCCGGTTGCCGCTCAAGGCGTCATGAGTGGCGACGTGGTTCCAGGCCGGGCCATGATATGGTCCCGCTCTGACCGCCCGTCACGCATGTTCGTGACCTGGAAGGTAGGCGATAAGGGCGACGTGAAGAAGGTGCTCGGCCCGCATTGCCTGGACACATCCGACTACACGGGCCGCGTGGAGTTGACGGATCTCCCGGCTGGCGAGTTGATCAGTTACGAGGTGCAGTTCCAGAGTCTGACTTCGCCACGCTCGATGAGTGAGCCGGTCAAGGGTAGCTTCCGCACGGCCCCCGGCGACGGGCGCGACGTCCGCTTCCTGTGGGGCGGTGATACCTGCGGCCAGGGTTGGGGCATCAACGAGGACTTGGGGGGCATGCGCACGTATGACGCCATGCGCCGGCGCGGCGCTGACTTCTTCATCCACTCCGGCGATACGATTTACGCCGACGGGCCCATCGTGGCTGAGGTCACCTTACCCGGCAGGGGCCAGTGGAAGAATGTGGTTACCGAGGAAAAGAGCAAGGTCGCCGAAACTCTGGCCGAATTTCGCGGTGCCCACAAGTACAATCTCCTCGATGCCAACGTGCGAGCGTTCAACGCCGAGACCTCCCAAATCTGGCAGTGGGACGACCATGAGATAACCAACAACTGGTCACCCAGCAAAGACGTCGGCGCCGATACTCGTTACAAGGAGAAGGACGTGCCGCTCATGATTGGCAGGGGCGCCAAGGCCTTCCTGGAGTACGCGCCGGTGCGCTACTCGTCCGAGGAAACCGAACGTGTCTATCGCAAGATTCCTTACGGGCCGCTGGTGGATGTGTTTGTGATCGACATGCGTACCTACCGCGGACCGAACACCTTCAACCGCCAGGAAAACTCGAGCGACGACACGGGCTACTTCGGCGCGCCGCAAATGGCTTGGCTCAAGAAGGGCTTGAAGGAATCTAAAGCCACGTGGAAGGTAATCGCCTCCGACATGCCGATCGGGCTGCTGGTGGGTGATGGCAAAGACAGCGAAGGCCGCGACAAGTTCGAAGCCGTGGCCAACGGCAACGGTCCTGTTCTCGGACGAGAGATCGAGATTGCCGAGTTACTCCGCTATATGCGGTTCAACAACATCAAGAACACCGTATGGTTTACTGCCGATACGCACTACACCGCGGCGCACTATTACAACCCGGTCAATGCGCGCTTCACCGACTTCGATCCGTTCTGGGAGTTCATGTCGGGACCGTTGCATGCAGGCTCGTTTGGGCCGAATGCTACTGACGACACGTTTGGCATTGAAGTTGTCTACAAGAAACATCCTCCGGCCGGACAGGCTAATCTGCCGCCATCGGCCGGGATGCAATTCTACGGCGAGGTAAATGTTTCGGCGAAGACCCTGGAGATGACGGTGACGCTGCGCGACATGCAGAGCACCGCGCTGTTCACCAAGGTGCTCAGCCCCGCTTAAACCCCAGCCAAGCAGAGGGAGGGCGCTACGTTGCTAGCGCTCTCCCAGCCAATCCACGCCAAAGCGCGCCAGCACCAGCCCTTGGGTGCGCCAGCGGCCCTTCACATCTTCATTGCGCTCGTACAGGGTCAGCACCGCGCCGTCTTTCGCCACCGCGATGTCGGCATAACCGGAGCCGCCGGGCTCGACGGATCGCTTCACCTTCCACGTCTTGCCCTCGTCGCGGCTCAGCCGCACCGTGACATTGCGGCGCGTGCGATCATCCGGGTTGTCCGGATTCACAAACAGAATCCCGGCGCGCGGATGGCGCACGATACTGCCAAAGCAAACCGGCTCCGGCAGCGCATCGTCGAAGGCCGGGCGTGACCAGCCTCGGGCTCCATCGGCGCTCACAGACACCAGCCGCCGCCGCGCTTTGGACTCGGTGCGTGCGTTCAACATCACGCGGCCGTCACGCAATTCCACCAGCGCGGTTTCGCTCGGATTGACCCACTCTTCCGTATTCGGAATCGCGATATCACCGCGCCGCCAAGTCGCGCCGTGATCATCGCTATAGATGGTGGACACGACCGAGGGCCGATGCGCGTGTCCACCGGTACCGAGGGAAAGCCACACCGGAATCAATAGTCGCCCGGTGCGGAGATGGATACCGTGACCCGGGCCGGTAGCCAGCACCTTCCAGTCATACTCGGGGCGAAACGCATCGAAGGCCGCGGTGATCTCCGCCGGCTTGGACCACGTCACGCCGTCGTCCTCGGAGCGCTGATAGAACGCGCGCATGTACTCGAGGTTGAACACCATGTGCACAACACCCGGCCTCTTCGCGTCGGCGATCATCACGGGGTTATTGTGAGTAACGTCGTCAGTCGCAGCCAGGCCCTGCGCCAGGGCGACCGGGTTCTTGCGATATGGCCCAGGCGCCTCGGCGATACGCCGCGCCGCATCGAACGTGCGCCCGCCATCGGTACTGCGCCGCATCACGATGTCGATCGCGTTCCAATCGCCGCGATCGCTCTTGCGCGCTTCGCAGTAGGTGAGCACGGTTCCCCGCCCCGTCACCACGATGCCGGGGATTCGATAGACGACGTAGCCGCCCGAGTCTGCCGCGAAGATCTCATTGCGCTCAAGGCCAGCCGCCAGGGAAACCGCCGCCGCCAAAAAGAAGAGCCAGATCTTCATCGAGCCCGCGCCGAATCTGACGACGTCGCACCTTCGGGCGCGTCGAGATACTCAACCCAACTCGTCATCATCTCTTCCTCGCTCTTGTCGCCCCAGCGCACGGTTTCCTTCGGATCGGGATTGGCCTTGTTATTAGGGCTGTTGTCGTAGTGCACGGTCACCATTAAGCGGCTGCCCTTCTGGACGAACACCGGCTCTTTAAGACGATAGACCAGTTGCCAGTTAAAGTCGTACTTCGGCACCGCGAGCAGCGTTTCGCGCTTCCCATCCGGCCTGATGAGCTCGTAAGTGGCATCCTTACCGCGATAATGCATGTGCGGGGTGAACGAAAGCAGGTAGCGGTCGGTGTCGAAGTCATAGCAACGCCGCACCTCGTGGTTGGCTTCGCCCGCCGGAATCTGCATGAAGAAATTCCGGAGGTCCATGCGCCGCAACGCCTGCTTGGGCGGGCCGTCGAGGAAGTAGAACCCTACGCTGGTGCGATCCTTCTGCGGCGCGCCGTTGATGCGTGCATAGTGGACCACAAACTCCAGCTTGGCGCCCGCCGGCACCCACTTCGCGGTACCAGCGGGGAACTGATCTGGCGGCCGGCCCGGAAGAAACGCCGCCAATCCGCCCTCCTGCGCTCCGGTCAGGAACGGTAAGGCCGGAAGCTTGTCTGCACAAGCGTCATTCCACACCGGTGCATCTTTCTTGATGCGGCTCAACTTGCCCTCCACCAACAAGTACTTCGAGAGCGCGGGCATGTTACTCGTGGCAGCAGCCGCCATCGCCTCCAGACTCTGCTGCACGAGCAGTACGTGTACGTGATGCACAACCTGCCGATTGCCCGGCTTGATCTCGGCGGCGCGCACCCAGCGGCCTTCCTTGAAATTGGTGGGAACCACGAAGTGCTCGTAGGCATCTTCGCCCGGCGTCACCTGATGGTCTTCGCCGATATCAATCACCGCATCCGGCTTACCCATGGCCCAGCCTTCGACGAATTTCGGCGCGGCAGGGAGATCCTTGGGGTTCCCTTCGAGCGCGCCGCCATCCGCCCAAGCTTGGATCGTTTTCAACTCGCCGTCGCTTAAGCGAGCGTCGTTTGAAAAATGACCGAAGCGCGGATCGGCAAACCACGGGGGCATCTTGCGCGACGTCACGGACGCCTTGATGGACTTGGCCCACGGACGCGCCGACTTGTAGTCGAGCAGTGACATGGGTGCGATGTCATGTGGGCGATGGCAGCCCACACAGCGCGCATAGAATATCGGCGCCACGTCTTTGTTGTACGTCGGAGCAGCCGCGAAGGCCGAACCGGCCAACGCTAACACCATCACTGTTCTCATATGGGCCGAGAATATCACAGCAGCGGCCCGATTTCTTTGCTTCAATTGTGAATGTGACCCGCCGCACATTCTTCGCCTCGGCCACGGCCGCCTCCGCCGGGAACTGGCCCGCCTTCCGTGGGACCAACGCCAACGGCGTATCGGCGGGAGGAGAGACGTCCACTACCTGGAACGCCGACGCCTCGGCGGGACCGCTTCGCAACGTGCGTTGGAGAACACCGATACCGGGCTTGAGTCATTCAAGTCCTATCCTCTGGGACAACTTACTGTATGTCGCCACCGCTGTTTCGAAGGCGGGCAGCGCCCCGCTCAAGGTTGGGCTCTACGGCGCGGGAGACTCCGCCGAGGACAAGGGCGAGCAAGCGTGGAAGATCTACGCGCTGGATCGCGCGACGGGCAAAGTCGTTTGGGAGCAGACCGCACAGCAGGGCGTGCCACGGGCTTTGCGTCACACGAAAGCGACACACGCCAACACCACAATTTCCTGCGACGGCAATCGTCTCGTCGCTTTCTTTGGCTCCGAAGGCCTCTACGCATACTCGCTCGCCGGCAAGTTGCTTTGGAAGAAAGATCTCGGCACGCTGGTCAATACGCCGGCCGGTTTTGACCTGCAGTGGGGCTATGCCAGTTCGCCGACGCTGCATCGCGACACCATCGTCATTTTGTGCGATGTGCAGAGCGGCCCGTTTGTCGCAGCCCTTTCCGCCGCCGATGGACGCGAGTTGTGGCGTACTTCCCGCGCTGGCGTTTCCAGCCAAAGCTGGTCGACCCCGGCGGTGATTGAGCACGGCGGGCGCACGCAGGTCGTGCTCAACGGCTGGCCGTACATCGCCAGCTACGATTTTTCTAAGGGCAAGGAACTCTGGCGTCTCAAGAGCGAGGGCGATATTCCCGTGCCCACGCCGCTGTTCGCTCATGGCCTGATCTATGTCACCAATGCCCACGGCGGCGGCGCGCCGCTCTACGCGATCAAACCCGATGCCTCGGGCGACATCTCACTCACGGGCGACGCCCGCACCAATGCCGGCATCGTGTGGAGCGAAGCCAAGAACGGAGCCTACATGCAGACGCCGCTGGTCCTTGGTGACCTCATCTATAGTTGTTCGGATCGGGGCATTCTCAAGGTCTACGATGCCCGCACGGGCAAGCGGCATTATGAGCAACGGCTCGGCTCCGGCACCACCGGCTTCAGTTCATCGCCGGTTGCCGCTGGAGACAAACTCTACTTCGCCAGTGAAGAAGGTGAAGTCTATGTGATCAAGGCAGGCCCGACGTTTGAACTCCTGGCCACCAACACGATGGGCGAGATCACCATGGCGACTCCCGCCGCCGATGATGGCGTGCTCTACTACCGCACGCGCGGACACGTTTTAGCGATCGGAGCCAACTAGTGCGAACCGTGATTTTCCTCGGTCTCCTCCCGCTGCTTTCCGCAGCCGAAACCTGGGATCGATTTCGCGGCCCCAACGGTTCCGGCGTCCTTGAATCGGTGGCGCTCCCCACCGAGTTCGGCCCCGACAAGAATGTCGTCTGGAAAACAGAACTGCCGGTGGGCCTCTCCTCGCCGGTGATGAACGACAAGCAGATCTTCATCACGGCCGCTGAAAAAGGGCAGCTCATCACGCTTTGCCTGGACCGCGCCACTGGCCGGATCTTGTGGCGGCGCGCCGTGCCGTCGGCCCGCACGGAAAAGCTGCATGAGCTGAACCATGCTTCGGCCGCGTCGGTCGCGATTACCGCCAATCGCGTGGTGTCGTTTTTCGGCGACTTCGGACTCATTGCGTATGACCACGATGGTGGCGAACGTTGGCGTGTTCCGATCGGCCCATTCAGCAACCTCTATGGCGTGGGCGCCTCGCCCATCATGGCGCAGGGCAAGCTCGTCCTCGTTTGCGATCAGTCGAAGGACTCCTTCATTGCCGCGTTTGACCTGGCCTCCGGCAAGCAACTTTGGCGCACCGCGCGGCCCGAAGCGCTGAGCGGCCACTCCACGCCCATCGTGCACCGCAACCTCATCATCGCGCCTGGTTCATACCGCATGGATGCCTACGAGATCTCGACGGGCCGTATCGCCTGGACGGCGGAAGGCCTACCCAGCGAGATGAAATCGGTGCCCGTCATTGATGGCACGACTCTCTACATTCACGGCTTCAACACGCCCGACAACGATCCCGGCCGGCTGCCGAAGATCCCCGAGTTCGCCGATGTACTCGGCGCGCACGACGCCAACAAAGACGGCTTGATCTCGAAAGCCGAAGCGCCTACCGACCACAGCAAGCGGCTGTTCGACTATCTCGATCTCGATGCTAACGGCACGATGAACGAAGACGAGTGGTCAAAGTACAAGCGCATGATGTCAGCCGAAAACGCGCTACTGGCCTACGATATCTCCGGGCCCCGTCCGGTATTGAAATGGAAGTTTCAGCGCTCGGTCCCGCAGCTTCCTTCGCCGCTCGTCTATCGTGGCGTGGTCTATGCGGTGAATGAATCCGGTATCGTCACCACGCTCGATGCCGCCACAGGCAAACTGCACAAACAGGCACGGCTGCGTGGGACCGCCGACCGTTACTACGCCTCGCCCATCGCCGCCGATGGCAAGGTGTTCATCTCCAGCCATGCCGGCGTGGTCAGTATTCTCGAAGCCGGCGGGGAGCAAAAGCTCCTGGCCACCGCCGATTTTGGCGAACCGATTCTAGCGACGCCCGCGCTTGGTCCCGGCCGTCTTTTCCTTCGCACCCGCTCCGCGTTGTGGTGCTTCGGGAATGCCCAAGTCCGCGGCCCCCAACGGTGACATCTTCGCCTCCGGGCAATAGCGCCGGATCATCTCAAACGCAATCTGGGCGCGCCGCACACGCTCACGCGACAGCGCCAACGCGGTTGCCTCGATGTGCGTTCCGCAAGGATAGATGTCGGGCGAGTTGCGCAATCCGAACTTCAAGTAAACCGGCGCGGCCACGCGAATCAATTCCGGAATCTCAAAGTGCCGGATGAAGCCGCCGATGTTGTCCGGCGCCTCCACATAAAAATCGATCGGCACGCGCAGCACCGAGCGAATCCCGGCAATCTGCGGCAGCGTCAGATCGGACGGGATGTTGATTGTGTCGGCGCCCAGATCTTCGAGCAGCTTTGCGCTCGCCGGGTTACACGGCGCCATCATCACGGACGTCTTGATGATCAAGTTCTTCGGCAGCTCACCGGTCTCGCGCATCTTGCCGATCACCTGCAAGCTGCCAATGTCGGACACCAGCACGCTCCGCAAGCCCAGTTCCACGCCCCGCTGCAGATCGAGCAGAGCGAACCGCAACTGATCGGCGCCGCGCAGACTCAAGCCCAGGGCCTTGCCGGCGGGCGAAAACACCTGCGCGCCAATATCGAAGGTGGCGCGCGGCCCGATAAACAGATTCACTTCCATCTTGCGCGCCCGTCCGATCGCCAGCATCTCCAGGATCTCGTCGTCGGTCATCAGCATGATGCCGCTGCCTTGCGACACCCGATGCACCGGCACGCCGCGCTTGGCGGCTTCCTCGAGCACCACGGCCAACGCGCGCGGCCCTTCCGTGCTGGGAATTTCCACGCGGTACTCACCGCCATCGGGAAATCGTTTCGCCGACGACGGGCAATCCGCCGGGTCTCCTGCCGGTAGCCCCAAAGCCTTGAGTGCCTTCTCGCCTACTGCCATGGTCGTGAATCCTCCTCGATTATGTAGCCTTCTTTCGCCACGCTGGCCTGCATGACTTCCGAGCTTTTGCCGTGGTGCGAAAAAATCTGGCGCACCAGATCGCACACTTCTTCGCAGCCCTTCTCGTAGAACACCAGCACGCTCGGCCCGGCGCCGCTGAGCGCACAACCGAGCAAGCCCGGCGCACGCAACTTGAGAATTTCGTCAAGCCCCGGCACCAGCGCGGCGCGGTACGGCTGATGCAACCGGTCTTCCAGCGCCGCCGGAAATGCGGCCGTGGTCCCGGTCACGAGCGCCGCCACCAGCAAGGCCGCGCGCTGCACATTGAAGACCACGTCCTGCTTGGAATAGCCGGTGGGCAGCACGGCCCGCGCCTGCTTGGTGGGTAGCGCAAAATCCGGCACCACCACGCCCACGCAATACTTTTCATGCAACTCGATCCGCACAGCTCGCGCCAGCCCGGCGCCATCCATCGCCGTTGCCACCATCGAGCCAAGCACGCTGGCCGCCACATTATCCGGATGCCCTTCGATGCGCGCCGCCTCGCCCAACACTCGCAGTGGCTTCCAACCAAGCTCAAGCATCCGGTTGGCAATCACCACACCGGCCGTCAACGCCGCCGCGCTGGAGCCGAGCCCCTTGCCCAGCGGAATCTCATTGTCGATTTCCAGCTCCAGCGGAGGGAGCGCCACGCCCACGTCACGCGCCACGCCCACCGCCGTCTGCCAGATAACGTTGTCGTCGCCGGTCGAAATCAAGTCGGCGTCGCGGCCGAGGACTCGAATCATCAAACGATCGGCGCGGCGAAACCGGCAGCGTAGATAGACGCTCAGGGCCAAGCCTAGCGCGTCGAACCCCGGGCCGAGGTTGGCGCTGGACGCAGGGACCTGCAGCTTCCAGGCTGTGGCGTTACCCAAAGGTGACCTTCTGCCCTTCCCTGCATGAACGATACACGGCCTGCACAAACTCAAGCGAGCGGTACCCGGCTTCGCCTGAAACCAACGGTTCCTTGCCCGCCTTGATCGCGTTGCCGAAATCGGTAAACTGACGTTCGAGCGGAGCCAGAGGAATCGCCATCGGATCGGAAGCGCCAGACTTCACCAGCGACTCCACCGGCGCCGGATCGCCCGCATCGCCGGGCAGAACATCCCACGTCGTCAGCTTGTCTCCGGTGAGCACCGCCGTACCCTTGGTTCCGTGAATCTCGATGCGTTCGGAGTAACCCGGATAGATCGCCGTGGCCGCCTGAATCACTCCCTGCGCGCCGTTGGCATAGCGGAAGATTGCCGTCACCACGTCTTCGGATTGAATCTTGTGCAGCGCGCCCAACTGCCAATACCCGAA
Organism: Acidobacteriota bacterium; assembly: GCA_043730365.1. Taxonomy (GTDB): domain Bacteria; phylum Acidobacteriota; class Terriglobia; order Bryobacterales; family Bryobacteraceae; genus VFZP01. The sequence continues at coordinate 11,739 of JAYTKJ010000053.1, forward strand.
GACCTCCTTGACCGGCCCGATCAGCCATAGCAGCACATCCACCTGATGCACGGCCTGATTAATTAGCGCGCCGCCGCCTTCCACATCCCAGCTTCCTTTGATGGGACGGCAATAGTATTCGGCCGAGCGAAACCATTTCACGTACGCGTCAGCCTGGAGGATCTTGCCCAGTCGCCCGTCGCGTAGGGCCTTGACAAGAAACAGGCTCGAGTCGTCAAAACGGTGTTGACTCACCGTGCCCAGCGTGATGCCGGCGCGTTTGGCCGTATCGATCATCTTACGCGCAGTCTCGAGATTGGTGGAAATCGGCTTTTGCACGAGGATATGCTTTTTTGTTTCGGCGCAGATTTCCAGGGGCTGCAGGCGGAAGTCCGGAAACGTGCAAACGTCGACATAGTCGACCTCCGGATGCCGGCAAACTTCCTGGTAGGTCTTGACGAACTCGGCCCCGTTGGCTTCGGCGAACTTGCGGCCAGCCTGTTCGTTAATGTCGGTGCAGCAGACAATCCGGTAGCCGATATTTTTGTAGGCGCGGGCATGCATATTCGAAATCGCGCCGGTGCCGATGAGTCCAACTCGCAAGGGAAGTCTCCTTTTCGTTTGACTCTGCATTGTACCGCGCACGCCGCTACGGACGCCGGTAGACCACGCCGTCCTTCATCACGAAAACCACCGTTTCCACGGTGCGGATATTCACCAGCGGATCGCCGGGGACCGCCACGACGTCGGCCAACTTACCCGCCTCGAGCGTGCCGGTGCGCTCGGATATGCCGAACAACTCGGCATCTACGCTGGTGGTAGCTTTCAACGCGTCGATCGGCTTCATGCCACGGTCCACCAGTAAGTGCAGTTCTTCGGCGTTGCGGCCATGAGGGTACACACCCGCGTCAGTGCCCATCGCGATCCGCACGCCCATTGACAGAGCCTTGCGCACCGTCGTATCGATCGCGTCCATCGCCAATCGCGCCTTGCGCTCTTGCCGCGGGTCCATCTTCGCGCCCGCCGCCATGCGCTCTCTGATTCCCTCGATCGCCATCAAAGTGGGCACATAAAAGGTGCCCTTCTCCTTCATCATTCGCAGCGCCTCCTCATCCAGGAATGAGCCGTGCTCGATGGAATCGATGCCGGCCCGCACCGCGCGTTTCGCTGCTTCGGCTCCGTGCGAATGGGCGGCGGCCTTCCGCCGTTGCGTATGCGCCTGATCCACCAGCGCGTTCAACTCCTCCTGCGTCAGTTGCGGCGAGTCCACGTCGTCATTGAGCGAGAGCACGCCGCCGGACGCGCACGTCTTGATCACGTCAGCTCCATACTTGATGTTCCAACGCACCGCCTGCCGCATCCCTTCGGCGCCCACAGCCACGTTCGGCGTTTCCTGCCTGGGATCCAGGAGGCCGAAGCGGAAGCCGTTGGTGGAGTCGCAATGTCCGCCCAGCGTGCCGATCCCCCGCACGGCAGCGAGAATGCGCGGCCCCGGCGTCAGTCCGCGGGCGATCGCATTACGCAGGCCGATGTCGATGAACTCCTCCGCTCCCAGATTTCTGATGGTGGTGAACCCGGCCATCAGCGTCTTTCTGGCCAGCTCCGCCGCTGCCAGCGTCTTCTCGGCGGTAGTCATTTCCAGCGCACCCACGCGGTCCTGGGCGTTACTGTCGCCACGCTCAACCGTGATGTGGGTGTGAGCATCCATGAAGCCGGGCAGCAACGTCGCGTCACCCAGATCGATCACCTCGGCACCCGGCGGCACCGGGGCACGCGGGCCCACGTCGACCAGACGCGTATCGGTCACCACGACAACGGCGGGCGAGATCAGTTGATTCGATTTGCCATCGAAGAGCCGCGCCGCCTTGAGAACGATTGTTTTGGCATCGGCTAGAGCCGCCAACATCGCCAGCATCAGGAGAGACCGGAGGAGGAGTAACATGGCTAGCCAGTATAGCGCCCGCCCGCATTGTCGATAATGGAGCTTGGCCTTTCGTGATCCTTTCGAGGCAGCCGCTGCAATCCTTGCCGCTTGCCACAGCGGTCTCCCTTGGGACCGGGCTGCGCTCGATTCACTCGTCGAAGCTAACTCGCCGGCGTTGTTCTCGCATCTGGTTGAACCCCTCAGCGATGCCTTTGAACCGGCGCTGTGCGATGCCTACGCCGATCTCTTCACGCAGGTGCTCTCGCGCGTGTCGAACCTTGACGCCGCCGCACTGCGACAACGCTTTGAGCAGATCCGTCGCCCTGGGCTTTTCATGGGTGAGGCCGCGCATGTGGTGGTGCCGTCGCGCGTCACCTTGGGCGCAGACATCGCCGTCACGAGCGTCCTGCTTGACGCCGCCAAGCAACGCTTTCCCGAGGCACGCATTTACTTCGCCGGCCCCGCTAAAAATTACGAACTCTTTGACGCTGACCCGCGCATCGAGCATCTGTCCGTCACCTACTTACGGCACGGCTCGCTCGCCGAACGTATTGCCGCCGGCCTCGCACTCGGCCCGATGCTGCCGCCCGGAGCACTGTTGCTCGATCCGGATTCGCGGCTCACGCAGTTGGGACTGCTCCCGCTGGTGCCGCCGGAGCGTCATCTGTTTTTTGAAAGCCGGAGTTATGGAGGCGATTCGAGCGCGTCGATTGGTGCGCTGGCAATGAGGTGGGTAGCGAAGGTCTTGGCGATTCCCGATGCGCGCAGCTACGTGTTGACCAAGGCGGCGCCGGCCTGCCCCGCCACACCCGGGCTCCTCGCCGTGAGCTTGGGTGTGGGTGAGAATCCTGCCAAACGCGTGGCCGATCCGTTCGAAGCCGGCTTACTACAGGCGCTGACGGCGACAGGCCGGCCGATATTGGCAGACCTGGGCGCCGGGGGCGAGGAAGAGACTCGCGTCCGCAAAGCAATCGCTGCCGCGCCCTCCTCCAGGCCCGTCAGCGTCTGGAACGGACGCTTCGCAAACTTCGCCTCTTCTCTCGCCACCAGCGCGCTCTACGTTGGGTACGACTCATCCGGCCAACACGCGGCCGCCGTATTCGGCATCCCACGCATTACTGTCTTCGCCGGTTTTCCCAACGAGAGATTTCTGGCTCGCTGGCAGCCCGGCGGACGTGGCCCATCACACGACATCCGCGCCACCAGCCCTGACGATACTCTGGCCCAGGTTCGAGCCAGCATCGCCGCCCTAATTCGCTCTGCCTAGTTCGCCGCGGCGCCGATTGCCAGCGCCGGCGTCGCAGGCTCCATCTCGGTGAGACCTTGCAACGTCCGGAGCGCGTCTGGGTCAACCACATGGATCCGGCGGCGCCCCAGTTCAACCATGCCCAGCCGCCGCATGCGGTTGAGCAATGTCGACGTGGTTTCGCGCGTCGCGCCAGCCAGTTCGGCAACTTCATTCTGTGCAAGCGGCATGGGGCTGTCCGGCCTGGCAGTCTTGGCTCGATCGGCCAAGTCAGCCACGGTTAACAGAACCCGCCGTTCGACCGATTCGGCCGACAACAATTCCAGCCGCCGGTGCAACTCAATTTCGCGACGTTCCTGTTGCTGCCAGACCCAGCGGGCTCCATCCGGATAGCGGCCACACTCGGTCATCAGGTCCGCCAGGGAGGCCCGCAGGCAAACGGTCTCAGCTACGGCTTTCAAAACCATCGCCGCGCCCGCTCTCTCTACGGGCGCCACGATCAGATCACCGGGCCAAAACACGGCAGACGTCATACCGATGCGGTTCACCAGCGTGACGCAGCCCGACACTAATACATGCAGAATCGGCTCGGCACCGTTGCTGGCAGGCAGTGCCTGTCCAGCCAGAAACTCGACGCGATCCACGAACACTCGACGCAGGGACTCGGGGAACATGAGTGGTTTGGTGTCCTTATACTGCGCTGCCGGTCTGGCGGTTTGTCCAACCAACTTCTTACACCAGCCGATCAGCGATAAGCGATTTAACCATGCCTAGCGGAGACTTTGAATACCCTTGTGGCCGTATTCTGACTCCGGAAGGTCATTTATCACCAACTTGTGTATCTCCTGAATCAACTTTGGTAGGATCTGCGGCCCCCTGGCGTCATTGACCATCGCCACGGCTACATAACGCTTGTGCTCATGCTTCACCAGGACAGCGTCACAGTGGGTATCGCCAAAGGTGCCGGACTTGCGAAAGATGTCACGCACACCAGAGGCGCGGAGGCCTTCCACGAAATAGTCGGAGATGGACGGTTGGCTCAGCATCCGTTTCATGGAGGCGCTGGCAGCCGGCGTGACCAATTGGCCCCGCTCCAGCATCCAGAGAAAACGGGCCGCCTGCAGCGTGTTGGCAGCGTGCCACTCGCCGGAGATTGGTTCCGGACGCCAGAACTCCACATGACGGCGCAGGCCCGACGGCCCGTAGGCCTTGCCCACCCAAAGCCCTCCCTCGGCGGCCGGATCATAGAACCGGTAGCGTGAATTGGCTAACGTTCGAGCAATGAAGTCGTAACCAAGCCGTTGGATCACGCGCGAAGCATCGTCGTTGCTTGACTGCCGGATCATGCGAGTAAGCGTGGCATCCAGCATCGCGCTGCTGGCTATGAGCCCATCGCGGATCGCTTGAAATGCGCTGAGCAGAATGCCAATCTTGGGCAGGCTAGCGGCGTACATCATCTGGCGATCGTTGAAACTGGCATACCGCTCTTGCAGCGGATCGCTTAGGTCTAGCACGGATACCGATAGTTTTCGCTCGGCCACCAGGGGATCGAGCCCCAGCTTGGTCAAGCTCGCCTGTAAGTTGACTTGCAGAGCCGGGTCCAAACGGGGCAACGGCGGGATGGAGGCAACCAACGGTAGCGCGGCGGCGAGTGCAAAAAGAGTCTTCACGTGCCGTCTTGCATTGTCCCACGCGGCAATCTCGTACGATAGGGTCATGTCATTGCGGTTTCGCCGGCGCGACCTGATTTGGATACCGATGATTGCCCGGGCGCAGGACCGGCCCCGTGTCACGCACGGCATCCAGATTGGCGATGTCACCGGCGGCCGGGCGACCGTGTGGGCGCGCGCCGATCGGGCAAGTGAGCTGACCGTTACCGTGGGCAGCCGAACGTTTCGCGGCACCGCTCCGGCCACGGCAGCCACCGGGTTCACCGCGCGGGCCGAGCTCTCCGGACTGCCCGCGGACTCTGGCATCGACGTGTCTGTCCGCTTCGGCGACGGCGATCCGGCTACCGGGCGGTTTCGGACCCCCGGTACGAGCCGCGATGTCCGCTTCCTATGGTCCGGCGATACATGTGGCCAGGGCTACGGCATCAATCCCGATCTGGGGGGCATGAAGATCTACGACACTATGCGGGGTCTCGCGCCCAACTTCTTCATTCACTCCGGCGACACCATCTATGCGGACAACCCGATTCAGGCCGAGATGAAATTACGCGACGGCACGATCTGGCGCAATCTCACAACCGAGGCCAAGAGCAAGGTGGCCGAGACGCTCGAGGAATTTCGCGGCAACCATCTCTACAATCTGATGGATGAAAATGTTCGCCGCTTCAACGCCGAGATTCCGCAGATATGGCAGTGGGATGACCACGAAGTGATGAACAACTGGTCTCCGGGTAGAGACCTGACGGCGGACGCCCGCTACCAGGAGAAGAGCATCACCACGCTGGCCGCCCGCGCCCGCCAAGCCTTCCTTGAACACTCACCGATTCGTATCGGCGCCTCCATCTTCAGGCGTGTCAGCTATGGCCCGCTGCTCGACGTTTTCGTGATCGACATGCGCAGCTATCGCGCCGCCAATTCCGTCAATCGGCAGGAGCGCCAAAGCAGCGAGACCACGTTCTTCGGGCCAGCCCAGATGAAATGGCTGGCCGCCGAGTTAGGACGATCCAAAGCGACGTGGAAGGTGATCGCCAGCGACATGCCGATCGGTCTCCACGTACCAGACGGCACCAACACCAAGGGCGAGGCGCTGTGGGAAGCGGTGGCCAATGGCGACAACGGCCCGGCGCTGGGCCGCGAACTGGAGATGGCCGATCTGTTGCGATCCATCAAGCGCCGCCGCGTTACGGGCGTCGTTTGGCTCACCGCCGACGTGCACTACACCGCCGCGCACTACTACGACCCAGCCAAAGCGCGCTTCACCGATTTCGATCCGTTCTGGGAATTCGTCAGCGGTCCGCTGAACTCCGGCACCTTTGGCCCGGGGCAACTCGATGCCACCTTTGGACCGCAGGCGATTTTCTCCAAGGCTCCCCCGCCCGGCCAAGCCAACCTCCCGCCCAGCGCGGGGCTGCAGTTTTTTGGCGACGTACAGATTGCCGGGAAAACACACGAGCTCACTGTCACGCTGCGCGACATGAGTGGCGCGGCTTTGTTCACCAAAACGCTGCCGCCGCCGGGCCGAGTCTGATCACTTCGGACGCGCGTTTTCCTTGATGTATTTCTCCACGCGGTCTCCTGCCGTGCCGATGTAGTGATACTGCTCAGCCCACTTGAGCCCGTAACGCTGCGCGATCTCGCGGTCACGCCGCAGCACGAATTCGCGAATGTAGTTGCGGTTGGCCTCCGTGTCGTTGGCTCCCAGCAACGGCAAGGTGCGGCCCTCGCGTTCCATGCGTTGGCGCAGCCGCGCACCATTTTCACCGGCCGGCCCTTGCGCCTTGTTCTCCAGATTGACGTCGATCTTCCGCTCCACCGTGGACGCGATGTCCACCACGCGATTCACCCGCTGCTGGAATCGTGCAAAGTAATACTTCTCGCGAATCACCTGCGGCTTCAGGCCCGCGTCGAAATGCTCCGGATAATCTTTGTCGCCTGCCGCCATCCAGCAAGCCGCTTCCACGCAGGCGGCCGTGACGTAGTGATCGGGATTTTCTTCGTAATGGCCCCACGGATCGTACCCCAGTACGGTGTCCACCTTGAGCAACCGGAACAGGAAGATGAAGCGCTGGCGAAGTTCGCTGCGCGCGATGTTGTCCATCATGTGGTTGTTGTAGTTAAGGTCGAAAGCTTTTTTGCAGCCGAACACCTTGCCGAGCGCATTGTTGTCGCGTTCATTGGCGGTCACTGTCTCGGCATACCAGCCCGGGCCGGCCATGTCATCGTTCGTCACGCGGATCAGATAAGCGGTATAACCTTCGTCAATCAGCTTGAAGGCGGTGCCGGCAGCGAAGATCGGAATGTCATCCGAGTGGGGCTGAATCAGGGCCAGCACCTTCCCGGCATGAGGCTTGCCGCTGACGGCGCGCTCAATCACCACCCCGCCATCGGCGTCATAAGAATCCGGGGCCGGCCGTTGCGCGGTTGCCGTAGCGGCCCCAGCCAGTGTTCCTAAAAAGATGCGTCGGTCCATCTGGCGATACTATGGCCTGAAGACCATGCCGCGCAACTTTGTCGGAATCACTGTGATGCCGGAGTACATCCAGAATGAAGGAATCGAGCGGGTTCTCGACAACCTGGTGCATCGCGCCGGAGCGACCGCGGTGGCTACCTCGCCCTACGTGATGGAGCCAGCCGATGAGAAAACGGGCTCGCGCGAACCGCCGATCGATGCAGGCGCGGGTAGCGTGCGGCTGCTGGACCGGCCGCTCTGGGGCAAGCGCGAACTCTTCGTGCGCACGGGGCCTGCGTTCCGCCCGGACAAGCAACTCTATGCTGGGTTGCGCTATCAGCCCGCTGCGCCCAACGAACTCACCGAGCGCCATGGCTCACTCATCCGCCAGTTCATCCGCGCCGCACAGGCGCGCCATCTCGACGTGTACTTGCAAGTGCAAGCCGCGATTCCGCCCGGCTACCGCGTGCAGTTTGGCGGACCGGAAGGCGACGACAAGCCGCTGTTACCGGACGGACGCGTACCGTCCATGCGCTTAGCCAACAACGGGAGCCTAGCCAGTCCGCATATCACCGCTTATCACCAGGCGCTGCTTCGCGATCTGTGCAAGGCATACCCGGATATCAGTGGACTCCGCGTTGACTGGCCCGAGTATCCGCCGTATTTCCTGGACGATGTCTTTCTCGATTTCGGCCCGCACGCCGAAGCCGCGGCCACGCGCCTCGGATTTGATTTCGACGCCATGCGCCGCGCCGCGTCCGAGCTCTACCAATTGCTGCATGGCGGGCTTGAGGACGCCCACCTGCTGCCCTGGGCCGCTCGCGATGGGGGCCGCTGCCGGCTGATCCGCGCGCTCTCCCGTCAACCCGCACTCCTTGCCTGGCTGCGCTTCAAGTCCATCCTGGTAGACGAACTCCTCGGCGGATTTCGCCGCGCCATGAACGAAGCGGGTGCGCAAAAGATGAAGCTGGTTCCAAACGCCTTTCCGCCTCCGTGGACTTTGGCGTCGGGCATGGACTTCTCACGCGCGGCGCGCCATAGCAGCGCGATCAGCGTCAAGCTCTACACGATGCACTGGCCCGTGATGCTGCGGTTTTATGGCGATGCTTTGCTGCGCGCTAACCCTGGCCGCCTGAGCGAAGCCGTTCTCACGCGCGCGCTGGCCGCCTGGCTAGACATCTCCGACGACGCGCCGCTGCCTGCTCTCCGTGACTATCGCTATCCGGAGCCGGCAGAGCCGCACCCCGCCGGCAACTCCGCGATGTCGCGCAAGATTCTCGAAGCGCAGGCCGAAGCAGGCTCACTGCCGGTCTACGCTCTCGCCCACGGTTATGGGCCACTGGCGGACTTTGAGCGCCGCCTCAACGTAGCCTGGAACGCTTCGCGCCACGGCGTTTGGATCAATCGATACGGCTACTTGAATGACGAGAAGCTGACTTCCATCGGCCGCATCTGTAGCAAGGAGCGCTAGAGAGGCGATATACTCAAGCCGATCATGTCCTGGTGGATCGCTCTCTTCCTTTACCAAGTTGTGCAGATGGAACTGCCCAATGTCGACCGCAATCCTCACACCGGTGAGGCCGACGTTGCGCAAGGCAAAAAACTCTACGCGGGCCGTTGCGCGGGCTGCCATGGGCTTGCCGGTGATGGCGGCAAAGGCGCCAATCTCGCGGTCGCGACTTTGCCAAGGGCCTCCAGCGATCTGGCGCTGTACCGGATCGCGCGATATGGTTTGCCTGAAACCGAAATGCCCGCGTCCATGATGACGCCGCGCGAAGTGTGGCAGGTTGCCGCCTTCGTTCGCAGCCTCGGCGCGGCCAGCAAGGAAGCCGCGGCGACCGGCGATCCGGCGCGAGGCAAGCAACTCGTCTCCACCAAAGGCGGTTGCCTGCAGTGCCATGCCATCGGGCTCGACGGAGGACGTATCGGGCCATCGCTCACCGATGTGGGTGGTCGCCGTGGAGCGAGCCACCTCCGGGCCAAACTCCTTGATGCCGCCGGCGACATTCCGGACACGTTCCGGATGGTGGACATGACCACACGCGACGGACGCAAGATTTCCGGCGTGCGCCTCAACGAAGACGTCCACTCGATCCAACTCCTGGACTTCTCCGGCAAAATCCATTCTCAATGGAAGAAAGATCTGCTCAACTTCAAAGTGGAACGCCGCACACCCATGCCCTCCTACAAAAGCAAATTGAACGGCCAGGAACTCGACGACGTCGTCGCATATCTCTCGTCCCTGCGAGGTGAAGGCCAGTGATCAAGCACTCGTTGTGCCTCGCCGTCGCGGTGTTGTTCGTCGCGGCCACTGCGCCGGCCCAAGTCACGTATGACCGGCTGCTGCAGGCTGCCAAGGAACCGGGCAATTGGCTCACTTACTCGGGGAACTACGCCGGCCACCGCTTCTCACCGCTCAGTCAGATCACCGAACAAAACGTCGCGCGACTGAAGCCGGCCTGGGTGTACCAGGTCAATTCGCTGCAAAAATTCGAGACCACGCCGTTGGTGGTGGACGGCGTGATGTATGTGTCGGAGCCGCCCAGCAACGTCACGGCGATCGACACGCGCACCGGCCGCCCGCTGTGGAAGTATCGCCGTGTGCTGCCGGACGACCTGCGTGTCTGTTGCGGTCAGGTCAACCGCGGCGTGGCCGTACTCGGAGATCTCGTCTTCGTGGGCACGCTTGATGCGCACTTACTGGCGCTGGACGCCAAGACCGGCGCGATTCGCTGGGACACGACCGTTGTCAACTACCGTGACGGCTATTCCATCACCGTTGCGCCGCTGGCCGTCAAAGACAAGATCGTGGTGGGCGTGGCCGGCGGCGAATACGGCGTGCGCGGATTGCTGGATGCCTACGATGCCAAAACGGGCAAGCAGGCCTGGCGCTTCTGGACCATCCCCGGCCCCGGCGAGCCTGGCAACGATTCATGGAAGGGCGACAGCTGGAAGAGCGGATCGGGTGGCACGTGGGTTACCGGCGCTTTCGACCCTGATACCAACCTGATCTACTGGGGCACCGGCAATCCGGGCCCCGATTGGAATGGCGACGTCCGGCTCGGCGACAACTTGTATGCCGATTGCATGGTGGCTCTTGATGCCGACTCCGGCAAGCTCAAGTGGTATTTTCAATTCACACCGCATGATATTCACGATTGGGACGCCACCGAGGTGCCGATCCTGGTTGATGGCGAAGTGCGCGGCCAGAAGCGCAAGATGCTACTGTTCCCGAATCGTAACGCGTTCTACTATGTGCTGGACCGGGTCACGGGTCAGTTCCTGCACGGCAAGCCTTACGCCAAGCAGACATGGGCGAAAGGGCTGGACGACAACGGCAGGCCGATCCGCATCCCTGGCATGGAGCCTACGCTGCAGGGCACCAAAGTATGGCCTTCGGTGGCGGGCGCGAATAACTGGTACAGTCCCAGTTACTCGCCCAAGACCAACTTACTCTACGTCGCGGCGCGTGAAGCAGGGTCGACCTACTACACGGGAGACGCCGAATTCAAGCTCGGCGAGCGCTTCGATGGCGGCGGCTTCCGCAACATCCCTGGCGAAGAAGAGTGGGGTGCGGTGCGGGCGCTGAAACCTGCGACAGCCGAAGTCGCTTGGGAGTATAAGCTCCACACGCCGCCTTACGCGGGCCTGCTTTCCACCGCCGGAAATCTCGTTTTCGGAGCCACCAACGAGGGCCAGTTCTTCGCCCTCAATGCCCAAACCGGCAAGGAACTCTGGCGTTTTCAAGCCACGAGTCTCCTGGTGCGATCCAACCCCATGAGCTATCTCGCCGACGGCAAGCAGTATGTGGCGATGACCATGGGCAACTCGCTCTACGCCTTCACTCTCGAGTAAGGCATGGCCGCCCGCTTCCGCCTCCCTGCCCTTGAAGCGCTGGCCACCCAATACGGGGAATTGTTTTCGCGCGATAGCCGCCCGCTTACCGGGGATGAACGGGCTGACGCTGTGGTTGTCTTTGCCGACGCTCTGGACCTGCACCCCATTCGCATCGTCAGCGCATCCATCGTCAACTCGCCCGCCACGCTGGGCAACAGCATCCGGGCGCGCGACGGCGAGATGGACCGCGCCACGCTGATCCACGAACTCGTGCATGTCTGGCAGTACCAAACCCGCGGTACTTCTTATATCTCCGATTCGGTCTGGCATCAGGTGAGTGCGACGCTCACCACCGGCTCTCGCCAGGCCGCCTACGAACTCACGTGGGAAGACCTGGCCGCGGGCTCAATCTACGATTTGCCCGCCGAAAAGCAGGCTGTCGTCATCGAACGCTGGTTTGCCGAACCGGCACTGCGCCAACACCCCGACTATTCGCGGTTCCTGGCGGAAGTGCGCGATTCCTCCCCAAAACTTTCGTAACGAAACGCCGCCTCGGTAGTATCTAGCTGTGGGACCAACTTGAGCCGGGCAGATACCTGGAGTGACGAGGAGATCATGCACGGTGTGCGTGGGGGCGACGTGTCCCTGATGTCGCACCTGTTTGAGCGCCACCACCGTCGCCTGTTTCGATTCTGTTGGCGTATGACGGGGAAGGCGCAGTTGAGCGAGGACCTGGTCCAGGAAGTCTTCCTGCGCGTGCTCCGGCATCGGGAAACGTTCCGTGAGGGGAACTTGTTCACGCCCTGGATATTTTCAATCGCGCGCCACGCTCACCATGACGGCTGGCGGAGGCACCGGCGGGAATCGCCGCTCGAACTTGTCGCGGATGTCGCGGCGCCGCCAACCGCGACGCTTGAGCGGCAGGAAGAAGTGACGCGGCTGGAACACGCGCTGGCGGCCTTGCCCGAAGATCAGCGGGAGCTGCTGGTGATGCACCGTTTTGCAGGGTTGAGCCACGCCGACATCGCCGAGGTGCTCGGCTGCGGAGAAGGCACGTCGCGGGCACGCCTCCATCGGGCGCTCAATGCCTTGCGTGAAATCTATTTTGCTTCCGAAGGAAGGAGATTGCATGAGCTGTAAAGAGGGCGCGCAACGCCTG
>JAYTKJ010000054.1:0-5697 GCA_043730365.1 Acidobacteriota bacterium
CCACTTGGAGGGGATTCTACACTCTGAAAGACTCCCGGAACGGTCAAACCTGTTCAAGTCTCACTGGTCGAACCAGTGGCTTACCAACATTCAGTTAAACTGATTTGTCTCAAGGGCGAGCTTTTCCCGGAGGGTCTTGTTGTGCCATACTAAATCAAATCGTGTTAATGCGGCAAAGTGAGCCTGAGAGATAACGCCACCACGGCGTCATAACCACCATGACAGTTCTTGAAGAGGCGGTTGCGCGCTACCACAGGCTGCTGGACACTCCGGCATACCGTGATTTGGCGTGGGCCGAGAGTATACAAGAGAAGATGACGGCGCACAACCTTGCGCCAGTTGGCCGCCCGGTGTGTCCGGTGCTGCGTCCGCATTTTGTTAGCCGAAGGCAGATGGCGGCGATGGCCAAGGCCGCCGAATCTCTGTACTCGGCGATGGACCGGATGGGTGAACTGGCGCTGTCCACGCCGGCCGTGCTCAGCCGCATGGACATGCTACCCGGTGAGAAAATGCTGGCGACGCTCAACCCCGGCTATTCGCACCTGGCCGTCACCTCGATGCTCGATACCCAGCTGCACAACGGAGACTTCCGCTTTGTGGAGGCCCAGGGCGATGGCCCGCCGGGCGTCGTCTACAATGACGCGCTATCGGAAATTTTCTACGATTCGAAACCGGTCAAAGAACTGCGCAAGAGACTGAAGCTCTCTAAGACACAAGGGATGAAGCGGTTGCTGCACGCCTTACTCGTGGCGTACAAAGTTTCCGGCAAGAAGAAGTTTCCCTGCATCGGCATCGTGGAGTTTCGTCCGCCGTTCAAGAACACTCCGTCGCAAGAGAGCGAGTTACTTGCCGAGTATTTCCGGCGGTCGGGTTATCCCACCGAGTCGGTTACGCCCGAACAACTTGAGTACCGCAACAACGGTTTGTACCGGGGCGATTTTGCTATCGATCTGGTGTTTCGCAAGGTTTCCGCCCAGGAGTTCCTGGTGCGCTTCGATCTGGCGCATCCCTTGGTGCGTGCCTACCGGGAAGGCACGGCTTGCGTGGTGAATAGCTTCCGTACCGAGCTGGTGGGCAAGAAGGCGATGTTCAGTCTGTTGACTGACGAGACTTATACCGCCCGTTTTCCTGCAGCCGAGCGCAAGGCCATTCAGGATCACCTGCCTTGGACGCGGGCGGTGGAAGCGGCGAAGACCAGTTACAAGAATAAGACGATCGACCTGCCGGAGTACATCCTACAGAATCGCCGCAAGTTCGTGCTCCAACCCAGCGATCCGCTAGCCGGATTGAGTTCGTTCAATGGTTGGGAGATCGAAGACTCTGCTTGGGAGCGGGCGTTGCGTTCAGCTCTCCGCGCGCCCTATGTCGTGCAGGAACGTTCCGAAGCAGTGAAGAACGTCTTTCCGGTACTGCAAGGTGGCGCCTTGGCCATGTTGCAGATGGAAGTTGAAGTTCAGCCGCACGTCTATCTGGGAAAAGTTGAATCCTGCTCCACCGAAGTCAAGGATGCCACGACGGGATTTTCGACCATCGCGGGCATGGCGCCGACGCTGATTGTCGAAAGCGGCGGCTAGACTACGATTCCAGCGACGCCCGCGCGCGCAGGTTGGCGACGCCGGCGGTGTAACGCGAGTCTGTGACGATAAAGGCCAAGGCGTCTTCCATCCAATCGTGCCAGACGCCATCGGGGTCGTGCGAGGCGGCCGTGAGCGTATAGTCTTGCGGGCACAGATCACAGGCGAACTCGAAACGCACGCGCCGTATTTCACCCGCGGCCGCAGGCCCCACCGCCAGCTTCTCTAGCTCAGTATTGGTGCCGAAGACTTCAAACCCAACCCGCGTGCGGATCATGATACCGATCACAGGGTCCGCCACTGGCTGCGCAAAGCGTACCGTCACTCGCACCACGGCATGTTCGCCGCTTTGCCAGGCAGCCACCGGGTGGTTTTGCCCGTCCAGCGTTTCAATCTGGAGGATCTCAGCGCGGCCATCGCCGCGGCGCATGGAGGGAGACAGGACGCGGTTCTGAACCGTGGCGCCCCATTGTCGAATGGCCACTGCCGCCTGCCGCTCGTACTCTTCCAGCACCTGGCGCGGGTCGCCCTTGGCGGCAATGCGTCCCTGATCGATCCACCAGATTTCGTCGCACAGCGAGGCCAGCAGCGCCGGCTCCTGAGACGCCAGTAAGACGCTGGCGCCGCCGCGCCGCAGCCGCTCCAGTCCTTCCTGAGCCCGGGCGCGCACAACGCCGCCGAAGCGTGCCAGCGTATGATCGAGCGCAATAGTTCCGGCCGGCGCCAGTTGCAGCGCATCAATCGGGCCTAAGTAGCGGCGGGGCTCGCTCGACAGCACTTGGCCGGTGGAGGGGAAAGCGTCGCCGGTGGCCAGCCGCAGAATCGTGGTGAGCGCCACCGGGTCTTCTCCGCAGAGTCCCACGATGGCTCCATCCGGCACGTTTTCCGCCGTCAAAATCACCGGACCCAAGGAAACGTCGCGAAACTCTATGGCCATCACGTTAGAATAGCGGTTTCATGGCTTGGTTCAAAAATAGCAGCGCCGGAGCGATAGCCGCCACTTCGATTCTGTTCGCTTGTTGGTCCTGCAGTTCGCCCGAGTCAGCGTTGCAGGGCCAGCTCAATCGTGGTTCCGGTGTGGTGCAACTCCCGGACGGCGTGACGATCCTCACGCGCGAGTTGAAGGTGCCGGCCAACTCGGCGGGCCTCGAAATTAAAGGGGGGAAGGACTCGGTGCTGAAGGCGGCGCCAAACTTTGCCGGCCGCGCGTTCATTCTCGTTCAGAATGCCTCGCGAGTGACGATGCGAAATTTCCGGCTGGAAGGGAACCGCGCTGACGTCGACCGGCCGATGGACCTGCCTTCGGCCTCCTCGGCATTCCTGAGTCATTTTCCCGGCAACGGCATTTTGGTTGACGACAGTAAGGACATCGAAATCGCCGATGTCACTATGGCTGAAATTGAGGGTTTCGCAATCCTCGCCAGCCGCGTCAAGAAGATCCGGGTTCAGAAGTTGACCGTGGACGGGGCCGGCGGGCGCAACACCCGGGGCCGCAACAACACCACCGGCGGCGTGCTATTTGAGGAAGGCACTGACGACTTTGAAGTGCGTGATTCGGTCTTCCGGAAAATCTCAGGCAACGCGATCTGGACGCATTCAACCTACCTGTCGCCGCGCAATTACCGCGGCCTCATCACCGGTAACCGTTTCGAGCTGATCGGCCGCGACGCGATTCAGATTGGCCACGCCAACAAGGTCCGCGTGGAGAACAATACCGGCAAATTTATCGGCTTTCCCGTCAACATCGTGGACGTCGAAGGCGGTGGCACGCCGGTGGGCGTGGACACGGCGGGCAAAGTGGACGAAGGCGTCTACACGCGGAATCATTTCGAAGAGATCAACGGCAAGTGCTTTGACCTCGACGGATTTCACGACGGCGAGGTGAGTGAGAACACCTGCGTCAGCAAAGGGCCAGCGTCCGACTATCCGAACGGTCACTACGCCCTGGTCATGAACAATGCCAACAAAGGCATGGAGTCGCAAAACATTGTGGTGCGCGATAACGTGTTCGATGGAACCCGGTACGGCGGCATTTTCGTGATTGGCCACCATCACAAGGTCTTCGGCAACAAGCTGTTCAATCTTAATAAATTGCACTGCAACGACGGGCTGCCCAACCTGAAGTGTCTGACCCTGCCCGATCAGCCTGAATTGACCGAGGCTGGCATCTACCTGGGCGTCAAGGGCGAGCGCTCGGCTCCCGCGATGAGCGTGACGATCGAAAACAACGAAATCTCCGGTTACAAAATGGCGGCCCACTGCGTGATGTCGGCGCCGACACTGACACCCGGGCAGAACGAGATTCGCAACAACAAGTGCCGAGACCAATAGGAAATTCAGCTGTGCCGGAAATCAATGATGTTGGCCGACGGATGCGTGAGGATTGGAACCGCCGCGCGTCCGAGGACGCCCACTACTATGTGGCGTTCGGGCGGCGGAATCAATCGGGCGAAGAGTTTTTCGAAACGGCGCTGGAACAGGTGAATGGGTTCAAACGCGAGCTCAAGCGTTTCGGTCCGGGCAACCCGCGGGCGCGCCGGGCGCTGGAGATCGGCTGTGGTCCGGGGCGTCTGCTGAAACCGATGTCGGCGTTTTTCGGCGAGATGCATGGCATCGACGTCTCCGACGAGATGGTGAGGCGCGCCGCCGAAAACCTGGCGGACATTCCGCACATTCACGTGCGGCCGGCGCCGGACTCGACCTTGTCCGCGTTTGCCGACGATTCGTTCGACTTCGTTTATTCCTACGCGGTCTTCCAGCACATTCCTTCGCGCGAGGTGGTGTTCGGGTACCTTCACGAAGCAGGGCGCGTGCTGAAACCTGGCGGGATTCTGCGTTGCCAGATCAACGGACTGCCGGCATCGGCCAAGATTTATGACACTTGGTCCGGTGTGAGGGTGAGTCCGGACGAGGTGAGGGACTTGGCGCGGCGCCAGGGCTTGGCGTTGCTGGCGCTGGAAGGCACCGGGACGCAGTACATGTGGACGACGATGCGCAAGGTCAGACCACTCCCTAACGGTCGCGGCTCGGAACCGGCTTCTGAGCCGCGCGCGACAGCAAGCGGTTTACTGCTCAGCGCCGTTGTCGACACGGCGCCACACACGCCGATCGCGATCCGGCGAGTGACCAACGCCAACAGTTCCGAGCCTGCCGCGCCGGTCCGCGGCCGCTTTGCGGCGCTCTCGCTGTGGGTGGAAGGCTTGCCGGAGTGGGCAGACCTGCTGCGGCTGGAAGTATACGTGGACGGCCTCCCAACCCTGCTCACCTACCTGGCCCCTCCCGAGGCCGATGGCATGTGCCAGCTCAATCTCCATTTGCCGGACGGCCTGCAGTCCGGTCTGAAGCCGGTGACGCTGGCGCTGGACGGTGTGGCGGTGGCGGAGTCTCGCATTCGGCTGACACGGCCCGGTCCGCCGGTTCCCCGCGTGGTGGCCCTCTCCGATGGCATTGATCTGCTTTCGGGTCTCAACATCGTCACCGGCTCCATTAAAGCGGCTCTTGAGGAAGTGGAGCGGCCGGATGAGCTGACGGCCCAAGTGAGTTGGAGTGGCGGCTCGGCGCCCGGCCTGGAATTAGAGCATTTTTGCACGAATCCTCGGGTCCCCAGCCACGAGTTGAATTTTCGCGTGCCTCCGCCCGTACCTCCGGGACCAGCCGAAGTGACCATTTCCATGGGCCGCAGGGTACTGAGCCGCGCCACTGTCACAATTTCCGGTTGAAATCCCTGGGGCGGGCGTGGTCCAATATTAATGATACCTTCCCCCAAACCAGGAGCACCCCAGAGTTGGAGAAATCGATCCTCGCCCTGGAAGACGGAACCGTCTTCGAGGGAGCCAGTTTTGGTGCGCGTGAAATCAGGACCGGCGAGGTAGTTTTTAATACCTCGATCAGTGGATATCAGGAGATATTCACTGACCCCTCCTATTCCGGACAGATCGTTGTCCTGACCAATCCACAGATCGGCAACTATGGCGCCAACGTTGGCGATCAGGAGTCGATGAAGCCCTTCATTGAAGGCTTGGTAGTGCGGGACTTTTCCCCAGTGGCCAGCAACTGGCGCTCGGAATGGCCCGCCGAAGAGTACCTGAGCCGCGCAGGCGTGCCGGTGGCTTCCGATATTGAC
>JAYTKJ010000055.1:0-2931 GCA_043730365.1 Acidobacteriota bacterium
CCGCAACCGTGTTCTCCACGACGATCACCTCGACTTGGCGCTGGACCAGGTCGGAAACCAACTCCGGTAACCGATCGTAATCACCGCTGGCTGATCGCCACTCGATCACCACGTCGCGTCCCTCTGCGTAGCCCGCGTCCCGTAGCCCTTTGCGGAAGGCCTGCGCGTCCTTGCTCTCGGGTGAGACGCCCACGAGGAGGACCCCGATACGCCGCGGTAATGCCGGCTGCTGGGCGTGAACCTTCGCAGGTAACCCGAGTAATCCGATCAAGCCCGCAAGGTCGCGGAAGAATGCGCGTCGAGTGATGCGCCGAGTCATCGAATCACCTCATCCGCACGCAGCAGGATCGATTGCGGGATCGTGATCCCGAGGGCTTTCGCGGTCCTAAGATTGACCACCAATTCGAACTTGGTCGGCTGCTCGATGGGCAGATCGGCGGGCTTCGCGCCTTTAAGAATCTTGTCGACATACCCGGCCGATCGGCGGAGCAAGTCCCCGACGTTCGTCCCATATGACATCAGTCCGCCTTCGTCAACAAATTGCCTCGGCGCGTAAATCGCTGGTAGCCGGGCCTTCGACGCCAGCTTGAGAAGCGTCATTCGATGAGCCACAAACTGGGCGTCATCGAGCACGTATAAGGCTTGGGCGTGCGCACGGCTGATGGGAGAGAATGCCGGACCGAACTCCTCGGGCGTCCGTGCGCCCACGAAACTCAGTTCGATCGACAGCGAGGGCGCGGCCGCTTTGAGGTCCGCGATCGCCTTCGAGTGCCATGGCGTGGCTGGATTCCACAGAACAGCGACCCGGTTGAGCCTTGGGATCGCCTCCTTGAGCAGTTGCAGTCGCTTGGCGCTAAGCTCAGCCTGCATATTCGAGAGCCCAGTGACGTTGCCGCCAGGATGAGCGAGGCTTGCGACCAGGCCGGATCCGACTGGATCGGCGACGACGGCCATGACGATGGGGATGGTGGACGTGGCACGCTTGGCCGCCTGGGCTGCAACCGTAGTCATCACGACGATCACGTCAACATTGCGTTTGACCAGGTCGGCGATCAACTCCGGTACCCGAGCGTAATCGCCGCTGGCGGATCGCCACTCGATCAACACATCGCTTCCTTCGACGTACCCCGCGTCTAGTAGCCCCTGCCGGAATTGCCGTGCCAACTTGCTCTCGGGTGAGGAGGCCACGAGCAAAACCCCAATGCGCCGCGGCGATGCCGGCTGCTGTGCGAAGCCCTTCGCAGTCATACCAAGAGATCCGGCTAGGATCGCAAGGTCGCGAACGAATGCGCGCCGAGTAATCCGTCGAGTCATCGGATCACCTCATCTGCCCTGAGCAGGATCGACTGCGGAATCGTGATGCCGAGGGCTTTGGCCGTTTTTAGGTTGACCACCAATTCGAACTTGGTCGGCTGCTCGATGGGCAGTTCGCCCGGTTTGGCGCCCTTCAGGATTTTGTCGACGTAGTGGGCGGCGCGCCGGTACACCTGTGGGATATTCACGCCGTAGGCCAGGAGACCACCTGCACTCGCTGGAGCTTTCCAAGCGTAGATCGATGGGAGGTCATTCTTGGTTGCGAACTCTACGACCTTCCTTTGGTGGATAAACATAAATTGGCCTGGCCCGACCACGAGTGCCTGGGCCCGACCTTTGAGTGCGGCGGCAAAAGCATTCTCGAAGTCGTCCGCCGTTTGGACCTCCACGGATTGAAGCGTCACGCCCAATGAACGGGCAGCCGTTTGTGTGTCTTTCAGGTAGTCTGCACCGGATCCCGGAGGGTTCCAGAGGAGGGCAACGCGGGAAAATCATGGTGTTGCCTCCCGCAAAAGTTCGAGCCGCTTGCCCGCCAATTCCGAAGCCATGGCAGCCATTCCAGTGATGTTGCCACCCGGCCGGGCGAGATTGGAGACGAACCCCTGTTTCACGGCATCGTCTGCGATGCACATGATGATGGGGATACTCGTGGTTGCTCGCTGGGCCGCGCGGACCCCGGGCGAGCTGCCGATGATGACATCAACCTTGAGCTCGACCAGTTCGGCCGCAAGCTCTGAAAGCCGGTCAGGGATCTCTCCCGCCCATCGGTACTCGATAGCGATGTTCTCGTTCTCGATCCAGCCGAGTTCGCGGAGACCTTCCCGGAATGCATCGAAGGACGGTGTTAGACTGACTTGAGGGGAGCCCATCAACAAAAAAGCAATCCGTGGAATCTTCAACTTCTCGGTATATGCCGCGGGCGCTGCGAAGATGCCAAGGACGAGGGACATGAGAAGGACGATGCGTTTCATTTGATTACCTCGTCTGCTCTGAGCAAGATCGACTCGGGGATGGTGATGCCTAGCGACTTGGCGGTTTTCAGGTTCACGACCAATTCGAACTTGGTCGGCTGCTCGATGGGCAGTTCGCTCGGTTTGGTGCCCTTCAGGATTTTGTCGACGTACTCCGCCGAGCGCCGAAGGATCCTACTCATATCAACTCCGTATGAAATGAGCCCTCCGTCATCGACGAAATCTCGCATGACATACATTCCGGGAAGAAGGTGCTTCCCTGAAAGCTCCACGATCTCGCGGCGGTGGTTGGTGGTAACCGGATCCGGAACCACCATGATCGCCCGCGCGTGCTGTCGAGCCTGCTGCATGGCCCGCGCAAGATCTTCTCGCTTCGTGACATGCACGAACAATGTTTTTACGCCTAGAGCGGGAGCTGCCGACGATAGCTGGTTCTCCCAAAGCCTGCTTAGCGGGCTATCGGGATTGGAGAGCACTGCGACACTAGGCAGATTTGGCACCATTTCCTGCAGCAGCCCTAGCAATTTGCCGGGAAGCCCTTCCTCGTATTGCAAGGACAGGCCCGTCATGTTGCCTCCCGGTCGCGACAGGCTGGCTGCCAAACCCATCCCAACCGGATCACCCATGCCCATGCTGACCACCGGAA
>JAYTKJ010000056.1:0-12591 GCA_043730365.1 Acidobacteriota bacterium
ATAATCAATCCCCAGCGTGCACCACCTCTCGGCCTTTAGGCTCATCTTGCGTGAGAATCGGCCTCCTGCTCCAGGCTCATCTTGCATGAGACAAGACTGCACCTTGACACCAGGGCCCCACGTTCTATAGACTCCGCCTGTGAAGAAAACAGCCTTGATCCTACTCCTGTCCGCACTTCTTGCAACCGCAGCGAACAATCCGATGGTGGAGAAAGAAATTCTCGCTAACATGACCGCCTACAAGGAGGCCATGATCCACAACAACGCTGCCGTGCTCGAAAAACTCTTGAGCGAAGACCTGAGCTACGTCCATTCCGGCGGACAACTTGAATCCAAGGCGGACGTGCTCAAAAGCGTCACCAGCGGCAAGAACGTCGTCACACGCTTGGAATTCTCAGATATGACAATCCGGTTATACGAAGGCACAGCCCTGGCTCGTTGCCGCGTGGACCTCTGGCACAGTGAAACCAATATCGTACACATGAACGTACTGCATACCTGGATCAAGCGGCCGCAAGGCTGGCAGATGGTGGCCCGTCAAGCCACCCGGCTCTTGCAGCCGAAATAGGCGGCTAGCGGTGACATTTCGGCGCCCCTTCGATGCCACGAAAGCCTGCAAGGCCGCGCGGGAGCGTGTCGGTAAGGATGTTCTTGTGGGAGAACCGATGAACGGGTTGAATGCGCTGTTGCTTGAGAAGCGCCCAGAGTACAGCGACTATTGGCGAAGGAAATAAAATGCCGTTGATTTCGCACCGAAGCCTTCTCTTGGCTGCCGCCGCCGCGGCGCAAGCGCAACGACTTCAGCGCAAACCGAACTTCATCGTCATCTATACCGACGATCAAGGCATTGGCGACCTGGGCTGCTATGGCGCTCGCGACGTGAAGACTCCGCACCTGGATCGTCTGGCCGCACGCGGCGTTCGCTTCACGAACTGGTACAGCAATTCTCCGGTCTGCTCCCTTCGCGCTGCGCGCTGATGACAGCCCTGTCTGAAAACTCTTATTGCATGTAAGAGAGGACTCTGATATTGTGTAGTTGATGTCGAATCCTGAAACCCTACCGCCGCTTCCCGCGACGGAGCGACTGATTCTCGAACTGCTGGTAGGATGTGGCCGGGAGATGTTTGGACTGGAGTTGATCGAAGCATCGAGCGGCGGGCTCAAGCGCGGGTCAATCTACGTGACGCTGCAAAGGATGAGCAAGAAGGGTCTCGTTGAGTCGCGAGAGGAAGCCAGGCCAGCGCCGGAGATTGGCATCGCCAGGCGCCTCTACACCGTGAGCGGTTTTGGCGTACGGGTTCTGCGAGCGTATGTGATTGCCGAATCCACTTTTGCTCTGGGGGTTCGAACATGAGCTTCCTTGAGCACTGGGCAGCGGTAGACGCCCTCACCCTCGTCGCCCTCGTTGCCTTCATCGCCTTCGGTGCCCTCGGTGCCCTCGACCCCGACGCCACCCTCGGCGTCGCCCGCGCCCGCGCCCGCGACCGCGACCCTGACGCCCTCGCCCGCGCCCTTGCCATTGCCCTTGCTCTCGCCCTTGGCGCCCTTGCCCTCGGCACCCTCGCCCTCGTCGGTCTCGCCCTCGTCGCCCTCACCCGCGACCTCGTCGCACTCGGTGCCCTCGTCGGCCTAGTGAGTGCCCTCGTCGCCCTGGTCGGCACCCTCGGTCCGGTTATCAGCCGTGCCGTACGCACAGCGTCGAGTCGCAACCTCCCGCTCCCGAATCTCTCCATTCGCCGCCCTCCTGGTGCTTGGCTCCTGCGGCTGGCCGACAGCATTTGTCGGCAGTCAACCTCGAGACTCGTGCTCGAGATGGTGGCCGACATGCGGCTGGAATACTTCGAAGCACTGAAGGATGGACGCAAGGTCAAAGCCAGGTGGATCAAAGCGCTCCACTATGTCGCCATGGCGCGCGCCCTCACCCTTGATCGCCTGCTGGCGGCGGGGCTCAGCTACGTAATCGGCGCCTTTCGCACCGGCAAGAGCTAAGCCGGTCTCTTTGCGTGGAGCCTCCATTCTGCGCTCCAATAGAGAGCGCAAGTGTTCATCAAAACCATCACGCTCGAAAATGTGCGCGCCTTCGAGCGCCTCGAGTTCAATTTGAGCCGGCCGAATGGCGATCAGGCGGGATGGACTGTCTTCACCGGAGACAACGCGTCTGGCAAGAGCACTCTGCTAAAAGCAATTGCCGTCGGGCTAGTCGGCAAGGATGCGGCGCGGGCGCTGCAAGTAAGCTTCAATCGATGGATTCGCGAAGGGCAGCATGAGGCGCACGTGGAGTTGGAGATTGTCCGCCACCCGGGTGACGACAGCCTCGTGGACAAAGGGAGGTCGCCGGCGGATCACTTTTCAGCACGCCTGGCACTAAAGAATGGCGGCAGGGACGTCACCATTGAGGAAGCCTCCCCCCCGGGTAAGCCGGAAAATTACTCCACTCCGCAACGTACCATTTGGGCCAACAACGCCAGCGGGTGGTTCTCCTGTGGATACGGTCCATTTCGCCGCGTCTTTGGAGCCTCCCCGGAAGCCACCCGGCAGATGGTTGCACCAACCACCGAGCGGTTCGTAACGATGTTCCAGGAGGCTGCGTCACTTAGCGAGGTCGATCAATGGTTGAGGAGCCTCAGTCACAAGTCGCTGGAGAACAAAGCGGAAGAGAGTGAACAGCTCGAACTGCTGCTGGAGATTCTGCGGGATGACCTGATGCCCAACGGCATCACCGTGGACCGCGTGGATTCCGACGGTCTATGGCTGATAGACAAGAGCGGAATTCGGCTGCCGTGGAGTGAGATTAGCGACGGCTATCGTTCTGCCGTGGCGTTGCTGGCCGACATCTTGCGGCACCTAATTAGTGCATACGGTATTGCGGGCCTGACAGACCGCGACGAGAAAGGCAGGCTGTACGTCAAACGCACCGGTGTGGTCCTGATCGACGAGATCGATGCTCACCTCCACCCCGAGTGGCAGCGCCAGATCGGCTTTTGGCTGAAGCAACATTTTCCGCGCATCCAGTTTCTGGTCACCACGCATAGCCCCATCATCTGTCAGGCCGCCGATGAGAACGGCCTGTTCGTGTTGCCGGCTCCGGCTAGCGGCGACGCTCCCAGGGCCTTGACCACCGAGGAATATCGCCACGTGATCGCTTCACGGCCCGACACGATTCTCCTCACACCTGCCTTTGGGCTGACTAACACCCGATCGACCAAAGCCGTGGAGGCGAGGGCGACTTATGCGGCGTTGATGTCGAAGCAACGAGCCGGAGCCAAGCTCTCCCCGCGAGAGGCGAAACAAGCAAAGCAGCTGAAGCTCTTTGCGGTCGAGGAACCGTGATTCAATGAGGGCGATCAAACGGCGGCCTCTCGATGCCGCAGGCACTGCGTTTCTGACTGGGTGCCAGAAACGTGCGGACGGCAAGCGTCAATCGGGCTCCTTCGATGCCAACAAAACCTGCAAGGCCGCCCGGGCGCGTGTGGGCATGAAAGGCATTCACAAGGTCCTGACCGGCATGGTTGGACCCCGAGAGCGGTGCATGTATTGCATGGACTCGCACGGTTCCGATATCGAGCACTTCTGGCCCAAAACACCCTATCCGGATAGGATGTTCGTTTGGGAAAATCTCCTTTTGTGCTGCACGCCGTGTGGCCGATTTAAATTGAACAAGTTTCCAATGAACGGGCCGCTGCCGCTGCTGATCGACCCGGTCAGCGAAGATCCTTGGTTCTATCTCGACTTCGATCCAGCCACGGGCAACCTTACCTCCAGGTTCACTCTTGCAACCGGTGCTCCGTCGGAGAAAGGGAGCGCCACAGTTCAATTGCTCCAGTTGGATGGCCGGGAGGCCGTCGCGGCTGGGTATCGCAAGACCTGGATCAACATCGTCCGTGTCGCGGAGCGGTACCTGAGTGGCGGCCTATCGGGGAGCCAACTCGCGACGGAGCTACGGCACGCTGACGATCACGGTCTACTCGGCTGGTGTACTCGCGGCGCGGGGTGCGCAGAACCCCCGTTTGATCGGCTCTGGAGAGACGCGCCCAAAGTCCAGACAAAACTGGCGGCGGAAATATAATGCCGTTGATTTCTCGCCGAAGTCTTCTCTTGGCCGCCGCCGCCGCGTCGCAAGCGCAACGACTGCAGCGCAAACCGAACTTCATCGTCATCTATACCGACGATCAAGGCATTGGCGACCTGGGCTGCTACGGCGCTCGCGACGTGAAGACTCCGCACCTGGATCGTCTGGCCGCGCGCGGCGTTCGCTTCACGAACTGGTACAGCAATTCTCCGGTCTGCTCGCCCTCGCGCTGCGCTTTGATGACCGGCCAGTATCCCCGGCGGCACGGCATCATGAATTTTCTGCCGGCGCGCGCCACGCATGACATTCCGGGTCTGAAGCCGGGGACGGTGACGCTGCCCGGCGAGCTACGCAAAGCGGGCTATCGCACGGCCGCGGTGGGTAAATGGCACCTGGGGTCGTCACCGGAAAGCCGGCCGCTGCAGCAGGGGTTCGACGAGCATTTCGGATTCTATTCCGGTTGGAGCGACTACTACTCACACCGCTACTACAACATGTCTCGCACCGCGCCCGAACATATCTTTCACGATCTGTGGCGCGACGGCAAAGAGGTGTTTGAGGATCCGTCCTACTCGACGGAGATGTTCACCCGCGAGGCCAAAGCGTTTATCGAGCGGCAAAAGAAGGACCAGCCGTTCTTCCTGTATTTGGCCCACGGCGCGCCCCACTATCCGATGATCGCGCCCAAGAAATATGTCGACCGCTTTCCGGCCGGCATGGACCCGGACCGGCGGATGCACGCCGCGATGCTGGCGGCGGTGGACGACGGGATCGGCGAAATTCTCGACCTGCTCAAGCGCCGCGGCCTCGATCGCGACACGGTGATCTTCTTCCAAAGCGACAACGGCGCCACCAGCGAGAGCCGCGCCGATCACCAGGGCCGTCCGTATCGCGGCGGCTCCAACGCGCCTTTCCGCGGCTACAAGGGCGGGCTCTTCGAGGGCGGCATTCGCATGCCCGCGCTAATGAGCTGGCCGGGAGTGATTCCGGCGGCTCAGGTTGTAGATTCGCCAGGCCAGACGATGGATATCATGCCGACTTTCCTCCAATAGGCCGGGGCTACGGCGGCGGTCGCGCTGGATGGACTGAATGCCGCAGCCATGATCGCGCAGTCCGCGCCGACGCCGCATCAGGATCTGTTCTGGGAGTATCAAGGGCAGACGGCCATCCGGCGCGGCGATTGGAAGCTGATGCTCGGGCCTAAGGAAGGGCTGGGCGACGAAGCCGTGGCGCCCAAGTGGCTTTCGAATCTCAAGGACGATGCGGGCGAGCAGCGTAACTGGCTGGACCGCGAGCCGCAATTGGCCGCTACGCTTGAGGTGCGATTGAAGGAGTGGGCCAAATGACCCGTGGCCCGAGTGCGTCTAAGCGCCCGTCCATAGCGCCGTGATTGCCCCAGACCACGTCCGCGAATTCGCCGCCGTCAACTCTCTCGCGGATCATCCGGCAGTAGAGCCCCACGCCCCGCTCGTCCACATAGAAACCGTAGGTGCGGCACGCGATCGGGCGATGTGCGTAGATGAGACAGGCGCCCTGAGCCGTGTCAAGGAACGGGCATGTGTACGGTGGCGATGACGTGTCCCGGGTCGCAACAACCCTGGCCCGCACTTGGTCCCCGATCTCGACCGGCAACCGCGACAACCCGGCTTCAACTTCCTGCCATTCCAGTTCTGAAAGGGCCGGCCAATCAGCTAGGCTGCGACAGCAATGGTCACAGCCCTTCCGGCAAGGCCAATCGCGGTGTTGGGCGGTGATGGCTTGCGCCCGCGCCTCAGCGGTGTCGCGCAGGTTCTGAAGTATTTCAAACATCCTGTTCGAGGAAAACAATCGGCGCGCCCGGCAGCAGCAGCCCGCCCGTCACCACCGAGGCATAGAAGCCGCTCATTCCCCAGCGTGGCGATTTGGGATTGCTCGCCTTCACCTCGGCGTCATAGACAAGGGACTTCAATCGCACATCATAAACATCGAGAGCCGAGCAGGGTCCGCGCGGTTTGGTCAGTTCAATGATCACTTCCGAGCCCAGGCGGTAACGCTGCCCGGCGCGCAACGTGCGGCGATCCAGGCCGCGCGTGGTGAGGTTCTCACCCAGGGCGCCGAAGAAGAGCGGGTAGCCTTCGGCGGTGAGTTCCTCCACTACTTCGGCACACACCAGCAGCAACGCTTGCAGCGGTCCGCCGTGAATCTTCGGGTGGGCATGGCGGTCCCCTTCAATACCGAGCGTCCCGACCCGCGCCTGCTCCAGCGGCCACTTGGGCAAACCACCCGGCGAGATGTTCACATGCTCCACAATCACGGCTTCTCGTTCTCCAGTTGGAGGCGCGCTTCGGCGAAAGCGCGCTTGCGCTCCGGCGATACCGTGGGGGTTTCGAGGGGCAGATCCCGAATCGTCTTGGCGATAATGCCGGCCACCAAAGACCGCGCGATCCATTTGTTGTCGGCCGGAATCACATACCACGGCGCGCGCTTGGTGCTGGTGGCCCGCAGCGCGGCCTCAAACGCTTCCATGTACTTGTCCCAATGGACCCGCTCTTTCACATCCTGCTCGGAGAACTTCCAGTTTTTCTCCGGAT
This sequence comes from Acidobacteriota bacterium, assembly GCA_043730365.1. Taxonomy (GTDB): domain Bacteria; phylum Acidobacteriota; class Terriglobia; order Bryobacterales; family Bryobacteraceae; genus VFZP01. The sequence goes on from JAYTKJ010000056.1 coordinate 6,640, forward strand.
TGTCCAGCCTTTCGAGGAAGCGCTTCTTCTGTTCCTCCCGCGACACGTTGAGGAAAAACTTGAGGATCGTGCAGCCATTCCGCGAGACATGCTTTTCAAAGTCGCGGATGCTTTCGTAGCGCCGCTCCCAGAACTTGTCATTGACCTTCAAGCCGGGCAGGCGTTGGCCGCCCAGATATTCGGGATGCACGCGCACCACCAGCACTTCTTCGTAGTGAGACCGATTGAAAATCCCGATTTCTCCGCGGGCCGGCAGCCGGTTGTAGCAGCGCCACAGAAAGTCGTGATCCAACTCATCCTCGGAAGGCTTCTTGAAGCTGTGCACGGTGCAACCCTGCGGGTTCAGTCCGGACATGACGTGCTTGATGAGGCCGTCTTTGCCTGCCGCATCCATGGCCTGCAGAACGATGAGCACCGAATGCTGGTCCTGCGCCCAGAGCCGCTCCTGCTCGATAGCCAGCGCCCCGAGGTTCTTGCGAACGGCCTCTTGTGCTTTGGCCTTGAGTTCGTCGCCGGATAGATCGCGCATGGACTTGTCGTCGGCCCATGCCGGGTTGCAATCCTTGAGCCGGAACTTTTTCGGGTCCACCAGAAACTGGTCCAGAAGTTTGGTTTCGATCATCTTTCACGAGCCTAGCAAATGCCAGGCATCCGGAGACCGGTCACTTGATTTTGCGGCTGCTTTTTGCGACCCACACGCCAGCGGCCGCCGGAACTCCGAGGCTGCAACTTTTCCCGCCGATTCGCAGCGAGATCGTTTGATCATAGTTCCGCGAGACCCATTCGAAGACCGTGCCCGGGTTCAGGCCGAGCGAGTCCAGGAACTCCAATAGCTGCCGGTCCCTTTCATTGGCGGCGATTACAACATAGGCACCCTGCTCGGCGATTTCATGGAGCCGCCGATGTCCCCTGCGCATTCGCTCCGCTGAGGATACAACCCGCGCATCGTTGCCATGCGGGCAGGGCTTACCTGAGCCTAGCACCGCGCGCAGGCGCTCTTCGAAATCGGGGGAGACGGCGTGTTCCAGGCGCTCGGCTTCGTCGTGAACCTTGTACCACGGCATCCCGAACATCTCAGCGAGCATGCGCTCCACCAGGTAGTGCCGGGCCTGGATGCGGTCGGCGATGGCGCGGCCCTCCGCTGTCAGCAGCAATCGGCCGGCTGCGCCTAGTCGCACCAGGCCATCTCTCTGAAGACGCCGCAATGCCGCCGTGACCGCCGGCGGTGAAATCGCCAGCCATCGCGCCAGGGTAGCTGCGATGACAACTTCCTCTTCCGATGCCGCTTCGGCGATCGCCTTGAGGTAGTCTTCCTTCGAGATTGTGAGCTTGGCCGCGGTTGGTTTCACAGGGAGGAGTTAACTATAGTAAACTATAAATGATTCGTATAAGCTGTCTCTGATTCTGACTCTATGGTAAAACAACTGCTGCGGCTCTCGTTCGCTGTCTCGTTGTGCGGCGTTCTGCACGCGCAGCCCGCCTCGGACCTGGCCAGCCGCGTCAGTGAACTGGAACGCAAAATGCGCCTGCTGGACCCGAGCTTCCAGAGCGTGGTCCTGCCTGTCGAATTAGATCGCAGGGTCCAAGTGCTGGAAGCGAAAATGGACTCTCTCCTGGCGGCCCGGCAGGCGTCCGAGCCAGCGGTAGTAGCTCAGTCAAGCGTCCCGCCTCCGACGCCCACGCCTCCACCGGCCGAGGTTTCAGCGCCGTCACTGCAGCCGGTCTCCATCACGGGAGACTTTCAAAAATCGGCTGATGGCGAGACGCGGCTGCCTGTAGCCGGCTACATGGACTTTCATGTCAACAAGGAAAGAGGCGACTTTTTCCGGCCGGACTTCCATCGCTTCGTTCTCCTTTTCGGACACAGCTTCTCGGACCGCATCAAGTTCTGGAGTGAACTGGAACTGGAGCATGCCCTGGTCGAAGGTGGAGAAGCCAGTGGCGAGGTCGCTTTAGAGCAAGCCTACCTGGACTTTCTGGTGAAGCCCTACCTGAACTTTCGCGCCGGCATGTTCCTGACCCCAATGGGGATCGTAAACGAGCGGCATGAGCCGCCGTCATTCAATGGAGTGGAGCGGCCTTTTGTTGAAACGGTGATCATTCCGACCACCTGGCGAGAGCTCGGATTCGGTTTGACCGGCGACCTCGGGCGTGGCTTTCGCTATCGCGCGTATTTAGCCTCGTCGCTCGATGCCCGCCGCTTCGGCGCCGAGTTCGGCATCGCCGAAGGGAAGAGCTCGGGTCTCGACGCTTCGCTCCGGAACCCGGCGAAGATGGCCCGCCTCGAATTCGCGGGGGTCCGCCGCCTGACGCTTGGCACCAGCTTCTATTCAGGACACGCAGGCTTCGACACGCCGGGTGTGAATCCGCGAGTTTCGATCAGCGAGTTCGATGGCCGCTACAGTTTTCGGCGGCTGGATTTTAGGGGTCTGTTCGCGCAAACGTGGATCAACCGGACCGCCGAGTTAAATCGTTTGCTGGAGAGGCAAACGGGTGTGAACCCGAATGTCGGCAGGCAGCTTAGGGGCTACTACGCCGAACCGGCCTTCCACGTGCTGCCTCGAAGAATCGGAAAAGACCTGATCTTATTTGGCCGCTACGAACGCTACAACACGCAGCATCGCATGGCCCCGGGATTTGTTCCCTTGCCTCAGTTCGACCGTAGCTCTTGGGTAACAGGTCTCACCTTTAGACCTACGCCGGACGTCGCACTCAAGTTCGACTACGTCTTTAACCGGAACAGAAGCGCAGTTGTGCGCGCGCTGGACGGCATCAATCTAGGGATTGGATGGTGGTTCTGATGAAGATCGTTGCCTGCTACATGGCGTTCGCGATGATGGCCGCCGCGCAATCGGGTGAGCGAAAGCCGGACCGCGTGATTACGATCACGGCGGAACGGTTCACTTTCAGCCCGTCCAGAATCGGCGTCAAAAAAGGGCAGCTGATCGAGTTCGTCCTCGTCAGCGATGACACCGACCACGGGTTTAAGATCCCCAGTGCCGGGATCGACATCGCGATTCCTCCCCAGGGCCGCTCGGAAGCCAGGGTGCGGTTCATCGCTCGGGAGAAGGGCCGTTTTGTCTTCGAATGTTCCAGGCCTTGTGGCGCCGGGCACAACCTGATGCGCGGATACATTGAAGTGAAGTGAGGGTCTGGAGAATGATGCGTCTTAGTGTTGTCGTCGCGCGAGGCCTCGTACTGTGGGCCCTGCTCCTCTTCGGCCAATCGAATCCGCCGATTCTGCCCGGTAGCCCTTTGCCTGGTCTCACTCCGCAGGAGCTTGAACTGTTCCGCACCGGTTTGGAGGATTTTTCCGAGGTCGAGTCGGCCGAAGATGGGTTAGGCCCTGCGTTTAACGGCAATAGCTGTGCCGTCTGCCACTCTGTCCCCGGGGTGGGCGGAGTGACGGCTATGACCGAAATCCGCGCTGGACATCGCGACGAAGACGGTAAGTTTTCCGAACTGATGGGTGGGACGCTGTTCCACCTGTTCTCGATCCCCGGGCACCGCTGCCAGGTTCAGATTCCAGAGGAAGCGAATGTGATCGCCAGACGCGTGCCGATTCCGTTGTTCGGCGCGGGGCTGGTTGAAGCGATACCGGACGATGCACTCGCCGCTCTTGAAGATCCCAATGATCGAAACGGCGACGGCATCAAGGGGCGTGCGGCCAGAATCGTAGACGTCGCCACGGGCCGGGAACGGATTGGCCGTTTTGGATGGAAATCGCAACATGCGACTTTGCTGGCTTTCTCCGGTGACGCCTACCGCAACGAGATGGGCATCACCAACGACTTGTTCCCGGACGAAGTAGCGCTGGGCATCGATCCCGAACAACTGAAACTATGCAGTCCGCCCAAGAGGGGCGTCGAGGACATACGCGACCGCCGCACGCAGCTACGGGGGATTGACCAGTTTGAAAACTTCATGCGGCTCCTCGCCGCCCCGCAGCGCGGCCCGATTGACGATTCGGTGCGCACAGGCGAGAGCATCTTCCGGAGCGTGGGGTGCCATCTGTGCCACACGCCAGCTTTGCTCACTGCGCCGAATCGGAATCCGGTGTTCGATCGGAAGCCGGTGGCTCTGTACTCGGACCTACTGCTGCACGATGTTGGTACGGGGGACGGGATCGTGCAAGGGGTTGCTTCCGCCGAGGAAATCCGCACGCCGGCGTTGTGGGGGCTTCGGTTTCGCCGGCCGCTGCTTCACGACGGCAGCGCCGCCACGATCGATGACGCGATTCTCCGTCACGGCGGGGAAGCCGCCTCGGTGCTGTTGCGGTACCGCGATCTTACGCCCGGCGACAAGGCCTTTTTGCTGTCCTTCCTGAAGTCGCTGTAATTAACCGGTTCGACCGCGGAGCTAAGAAATAAGCAAGCGGACGCGCTTGGCATGAAAGGGCATGTCCATCGACTCATACATTGCCTCCGCCTCGCGGAGAAGCACTCCCGCCTTAGCCTCATCGCCCGGAGCACGGCGGTCCAGCAGCATCTTCGCGTACCATTCCCGTGCCGTGGGCTGGGAGATAGCGTAGGGCGCGGTGTCGGTCTGCCGGATGCCTGTCAGATGATGCTGCTCGGCTGCGGACCAATCGCCCGTGCAAGCGGCAGCAATACCGGCCGCCGTCCGGAAGGGCAGGAATTGGGACCCGGCCCAAACGCCCGTACCGATCAACTCTTCGGTGAGTGGCCGTAGCGCGCCGGCCTCCTCCTTGGCACCGAGCCACGCCAGTCCAATTACCGATCTCTCCAGCGCCATCCACGCGCCGATGGGATTCAGTTGCCCGATCCGCGGCAGACTCCATCGGCGGTCGGTCCACGCCTGCCGGGCCCGGTCATCTTTCGATTCCGCCCAAAGCGCGAACAGGCTGGCGTCCTTCCATCCAAAGACGTGAGTCTGGCGCTCGGTGCGATGGCGAAACCAGCGTTCCGCCTCGCTGAGATTCCCGCGCAAAAACGCAACTTCGCCACGGAGCGTATCGCTGGAGAAACTCCATCCAGACGCGTGCGCTTCCCCGAAGTTCCACGCCTCCTCGGCTTTCTGTTCGGCCGCCATCAGGTTCCCACCCGCCAAGCAAAGTTTGGCCGACAGAGACTTGATCATCCAGACGGCCAGATGATGCCCAACTCTCTCCGCCAGCGACAGGGCCTCGGGGAGATATCCCGCCGCCTCGGCCGGGCGCCCGCAGAACATGGCGTACCCGGATTCCCACTCCACGTCGGCGGCGGCCCACAGATCGCCGGCGGCGCGGTTGGTTTGCGCCAATTGCCGTACCGCTGTCAACATCGGTTCCCACTGCATCGAATGGCGCAGAAAAAACGCCTCCATGCGGTCATTGAATTCGTTGAGGCGTTCCCCGCCCGCAGCGTTACGTAGTGCCCTCGCTTCGGCAAATGCGCCGGCCGCGACATGGACATCGCCACTACTGCTCACCAAGAGCGCCCGCATGGTCAACAAACTGATCTGCAGCCGCGGGTCCGCAGACCCCAGTTGTTCGATTGCCCGTTCGATGGTGTGGCGGGCGGTCGGATAGTCCAACTGCCATAGCTGCATCAGGGTCACATTCATGCCGGCCTCAGCCGCCCTGGCCGCGGCGCCGGCGTTTTCGAACATCGTAATCGCCTTGCCATAATCTCTGGCGGCCTCCTCACGCCGGCCAATGCTGCGCAGTGCCGCGGCTCTTTGCTCCAGCAGTTCGGCGGTGCGCCCGCCTTGCTCGCCCTCCCACAGCGACAGGGCATTATCCAAGTGTGTCAGCGCTTCTTCATGCGCTGCCCCCGCGCTGGCGCGCTTGGCCGTCAGCGTGAGATAGGTGGTGGTTTTTTCCGGATCGGCGGCGGCGCCTGCCTGATAGAGATGGTGCGCCAGAGATGGCGCGTGCGCCTCCAGGTTGGCCGCATGGAGGCGTTCGATGGCCTCGGCCACGCGCGCGTGCAGCCTTTGCCGGCGGGGTAA
>JAYTKJ010000057.1:0-1657 GCA_043730365.1 Acidobacteriota bacterium
ATGAGAGGGCGCTTTCCCGCTACGCCCGAAATTGAACACCGTTGAAACCAACGGTTTGCCAAAGTGCCGCATCCACATATCGTTGATGGCAACGCGGGCCGTGAGCGGGTTATCTTTCGCGGTGATCCAGCGGGCGAGGGCGAGGCGCCGCCCGGTGCTGCTGGTCGGGTATTTGGGACCGATCGGCGTGTAACCCTCGGCGGGTTCCTTCAAGCTCTTAACGGCAGCCTCGAGTTTGGCGGTGGCGGCGCCGAGTTTCTTGGGATCTTTTTTGGAGAGCTCAAATTCGTACTGCGCGGCGATGATGCTCGCTTCAGCCCGGATCTTGTTCGCGGCCAGTTCCAGCGTGCGCGCGTCTTCGGCCAGCTTCTCGGAGTTTTCGGGAACCGGAGTTTGCAGGGAGGCCAGATCGGCCTGGATGCGAGCCTCGAGCACCGGGAGATCGGCGCGAGCGGCTTCGGCCCGCTTGGCTGCGGCGAGGATCAACGGTTCAGGCTCCGGCTTTTCTTTCGCCTTCTTCAGCTCGGCATCGGCCTTCTCGATATTGGCTTTGGCTTGGGCGATGAGATCCCCAGGGACAAACTTGCGGCTATCCGGAAAATAGGTTCCAACCGGCAGCGGGACGGGCTCGATGCGAAGGTCAGGCTTGCCGAAGAGACGAGGGACGGCCGGTTGCAGCGGCGTGGCGGTGTCCGGGTTGCTTTCATTGCCGCGAATGAAACGGTACGTGGGGCGGGAGGCATCGGCGTCATAAACCCGCGGCAAGCCATCCACCAGAATGTCGGCCTGCCCGGGCACGCGGTCTGTGCGCACGTCGTGCGGTTCGAAGAAGGCGCGGAAACGATAGTAGTCGGCTTGCGGAATAGGGTCGTACTTGTGGGCGTGGCAGCGGGCGCATTTCAGCGTCAGGCCAAGGAAGCCGGCCGAGGTGTATTCCACAATGTCGCCGAGCCACACGTTGCGATTGAACATGTACCAATTGCGAGCCAGATAGCCGGTGGCGCGGGCAACGGACGGATCGTTGGGGGCGAGCTCATCGCCGGCAATCATCTCCTGAATCATTCGGTCATAGGGTTTGTTTTGCTGGAGCGATTCAACGGTCCAGTCACGCCAGCGCCAGATGTGGCGTTGGGAATACCGGACTTGACTGGTCTTGCGATAACCGTACCAGTCTGAATAGCGCCAGATGTCGAGCCAATGGCGGCCCCAGCGTTCGCCATAACTCTGGCGCGCCAGCAAGTCGTCCACGATCTTCTCGTACGCCTTCGGATCCTTACTGGTCGAAAAAGCGGCCACCTCGGCGGGTGTCGGAGGCAGGCCGGTGAGATCCACAAAGACGCGTCGCAATAGCGTCTCCCGCTTGGCTTGGGGCGCGGCGGCAAGACCGTGCTTGGCGCGGGCAGACTCGAGGAACGCATCGATGGGATTCCCGCCGGCGATCTTCGAGACCGGAACCGCGGGCCTGACTGGCACGCGGAACGCCCAGTGCTTGCTCACCTCCGCTAGATTGATGCCTTCCGGATCAACCGCCGGTTCCCCAAACTCGGCACCGCCCTTAATCCAGTCGGCGATGCGCGCGATGTCGGCGTCCGGCAGCTTCTTGCCCTTAAAGGGCATGGCGGGTTCGGTGACATGGGCCACCATCTTATAGATCTGG
>JAYTKJ010000058.1:0-10651 GCA_043730365.1 Acidobacteriota bacterium
TGAAGACTCCGTTTCACGAAGCCAACGCCGTGTGGTCGCCGGATGCCAAGTGGCTCGCCTTCACTTCTAACGAGTCCGGCCGGCCCGAGATCTACTTGCAGAAGTTTCAGGGCGGCGACACTCCGGCGCTGGTGGGTGAGCGCTACCCTGTTACCCGGAACGGAGCGCAGTGCATCCGCTGGCGCCGCGACGGCAAGGAGCTGTTCTATCTAGCCTTCGATGGTCAGATCCACGCGGTGCCGGTGACAATGGGAGACCGTCCCACCTTTGGTACGCCCACCGCGCTGTTCACGATCTCAACCGCCGCGCGTGCCGCGATTCATTCGATTATCGGCTTTGACGTTTCTGCTGACGGCCAGCGCTTTGTGATTCCGACGGTTACTTCAACGGAAGATCCCGCGATCGTGATCACCCAAAACTGGGAGCCGAAGTAACCGCTACGACGCCTTGAAGCCCGCCGAATCCAGCTTCATCTTCTTCCCCTGAAACATCGCCAGATTCGCCAGATGCGGACCCGCCACCGCGTTGGCCGCGATTTCCACCGTGCAATTCGGATCCTGACGCGATTTGATGCAGTCAAGGAAATTCTGCACGTGCGTTTCCATCGGCACCGGCGCCGCTTCGGCGAAGATCGGCTCGGCGTCGCGCTTCCACGGTTCGGCGAAAACCTGATAGCCCGCCTCGTCCAGAACCATCGTGCCCTTGTCGCCCATAAAGGTGATGGACCAGCCGTTCTGGAAGGAGTTGGCGTAGTCCAGCGTCCACGTGGCCATGAAGTTCGCATACTCGAACGTGGCCGAAAATACGTCCGGATGTTCAGCGCCTTCCATCTTGGCCACATAGCCGTGGCTGATCGCCGACTTCGGCGGCCCAGACTCCATGAACCACTGCACCACGTCCATCAGATGCGTGCCCTGGTCCGTCATGTTGCCGCCGGCGTAGTCAAAGAAGTATCGCCAGCGGCGGAAGCGCATCGGCTCGAGCGACCGCTTCGGGGCCGCGCCGAGAAACGCCGCCCAATCGAGCCTGCCCGGCAGCGCGGAGTTGTCCAGCGGCTTCGAAATATTCCAGTGCCACTGCGGCTTGACCAGCGTCACCCGACCGAGCACGCCGTCTTCCACCAGCTTCTTCGCCTTGTGAATGGCTGGCGCGCTACGCCTCTGCATGCCGATCTGCACTACCTGCTTGGAACCACGCACGGCCTTGATCATCTTGCCGCTCTCTTCGAGCGTTTTTGAGAGCGGCTTCTCGGCGTAGACGTCTTTCTTCGCCGCCACGGCAGCCATCAGCATCGGACAGTGGTGATGATCGGGCGAGGCGATGAGCACGGCGTCGAGGCTCTTTTCCTGGGCGAGAAGCTCACGGTAGTCGCCATACACCTTGGCGTCGGGCGAATCTTTCTTCGCCAGCTCGATGTGCGGCTCGTAGACGTCGCAGATCGCGACGCACTGCGCACCCAGCTTTTGAAAAACGCGGCTCACCCCGCGTCCACGCCCGCCAGCGGCGATCAGGGCGTAGCTGATGCGGTCATTGGCGCCGAAGGCCGATTGAGGGATGAAGAGGGGAGCGGCTGTAGCGGCCGCGAGAAACTGACGGCGATTCTGGCTCATATGCGAATACTCTACACCTTCGCGCCGTCGCCGTGGCCCCGGAAAATCACCGGGCCGCTACGATGGCTTCCCGCCGAGCACGCGCGCCGGCAGGAACAGCACTGCCTTGAGCAGAGCGAACACGCCTTCCACGGCAATTCCAGCGATCCGGAAGGGCAGCATCAGAATCCATACGAATGGGTAGACGATCAGCGCCAGCAAAGCCAGCGGCCAGCACACCACCAGCAGGATGAACCAGAGCAGGAACTTTACCATTTCTTCGCCTCCAACCCTTTCTACCGATAATACGCAATCGCCGCTCCGGAGTTCCGGGAAAATGACTACATGAAGAGCTATCGCAAAGAATTGTGGTTCCAGGTGAAAGGCCGCCGTGGCTTCGTCAACATCACGCCGCAGGTGAACGACTGCCTCCGTGAGTCCGGCTTCCGCGAGGGGCTGGTGCTGGTGAACGCCATGCACATCACCGCTTCCGTCTTCATCAACGATGATGAAAGCGGACTGCATCATGACTATGACGTGTGGCTTGAAAAGCTGGCGCCGCATGAGCCGGTATCGGGCTACCATCACAACCGCACCGGCGAGGACAACGCCGACGCCCACATGAAACGCCAGCTCATGGGCCGCGAAGTGGTGGCAGCCATCACCAACGGCCAACTCGACTTCGGGCCATGGGAGCAGATCTTCTACGGCGAGTTCGACGGCAACCGCCGCAAGCGGGCGCTGGTGAAGATCATCGGCGAGTAACCCGCCCTTCTGTTACTCGCGCCGCAGGGCTACCAGAGGATCCACTTTGGCGGCCCGCCGTGCGGGGAACCAACTGGCTGCGGCTGCTACCACGAGCAGCAGGGCTGCCATGCCGCCGAAAGCCACCGGGTCAAACTCGCTGATGTTAGCGAGTTGCCGGGCCAGCGCCCTCGCCACTGCCAGGGCTCCGAGCATTCCCACAGCAACGCCAATCAAGGCGAGGCGTAGCCCCTGCGAGAGGACGAGGCGCACTACTTGATCCGTGCGCGCGCCGAGCGCCATGCGAATGCCGATCTCTTGCGTGCGTTGCGAGACCGCATAGCTAATCACGCCATAGAGTCCGAGCGCGGCGAGAAAGAGCGCCGAGGCGGCGAAAAAGGCGAGCAGCCAGGCGGCGATCCGTTGCGGAGAGAGCAGCGAGTACACTCGCTCCTCGAGCGGCTGCGCATTGAATACGGCGAGAGTTGGGTTCACGCCCGCCACGGCCTCGCGGAGCGCGCGAGCCAGGTCACCTGAGCCTCGCAGGACAAAGCCTGCATACGGAACCGGACTAGCGTACATCGGCATATAGAAAAGTGGGCGAGCGACGACGATCCCCGGCTCAAGTTGCCGAACTCGAGCAGCCACTCCCACAATGCGATGCTCCTTCTTGCCGAGTGCCAGAAAGCGCCCCACCGCATCCTCGCCCGGAAAATAGCGCGAGGCAAACTCCTCGTCCACCATCAGCACCGGCTCGCTGGACGCCACGTCGCCATCGGTGAAGCTCCGGCCGCTCAAGACCCTGACGCCAAGCGCCGCAAAGTACCCCGGGCTCACGCGCCGCGACATCGCCATGATGCGGCCTTTCTCAACGAATGGATCGCCGGTGAGGTCGCGACCCGGAATGCTGAGTGGATACCGGCTCTCTCCTCCCAGCAGCGGCAACGCGCTGGTACTGGCCGCCGCCGTCACTCCGGGCGTGGCCAAAAGCCGGTCTACCACGGCGCGATGGAACTGGGCGAGCCGATCTGATGGCGCGGCAGGAATCTCGAGCTCGGCGGTCATGAGGGCGTGCGTGTCGAATCCGGGTTTGATCAATTGCATGTTGCGGAGGCTGCGGAGAAACAGCCCGGCGCCCACGAGCAATACCAGCGCCAACGCTACCTCCGACACCACCAACGCCGAGCGGACCCGCTGACGCGATGCCGAAGCTCCACCGCGCGCACCGAGCGATGCAGCCAGACCGGCAACCTGCCAGGCCGGCATGGTCCCGAAAAGCAGCCCGGCCAATGCTCCGGCCGCGATGGTGAAGCCCAGCATCCAGCTGTCGAATCTCAGCAACCGCTCCGGCATTTCCGACGGCGGAGCCGCCGCTACCAGCGTGCGCAAGAGAGCCCAGGCCACTGCTAGCCCGGCGACGATACCCGCGGTTGCGATGAGGAGACTCTCGAGCAACACCGGCTTCATCAACTGCCAACGTCCGGCTCCCAGGGCCGCCCGCAAGGCCATTTCCCCTGCCCGGTTAGCGCCGCGCGCCAGCATGAGCCCCGCCACATTGCCGCAAGCGATCAGGAGGACAAAGAAGACCGCGCCCACTAGCGGAGTGAATGAGACTTTCGTCCGTGTGGCCTGGACTTCCAGGAAAGACCGCACGCGTACGCGGTGCCCGCTCTCGTGGGCGAGTTCTCGTTCCCGAGGTGTAAAGCCCAAGTCGGCCGCAGCCTGGAGTTCGGCTTCCGCTCGTGCATGCGTGACGCCGGGCCTAAGCCGCACGTAAAGCGGCCATCCACCGCCCAGCCTCGGCTGAGACGCAAGCTCTCCGTGCCGCATGGTCATCGGGTGCCACAACTCGGCCGTTATCGGCCAGCGAAACTCGGCCGGCATCACGCCGATGATTTCGTGGTTGTCGCCATTGAGGCGCATCGTCCGGCCGAGCACCCCGGGTTCACCGCCGAATAGCCGCTGCCACGCGGCGTAGCTCAGCACCACCACGCGATCGTTACCCGGCAGTTGCTCGCTTGGCCGAAACGTCCGTCCGAGAATCGGGCGCGCGCCGAAGGCTTCAAACCAGCCGGCCGAGACCGCCCCGCCTGCGACACGCACCGGCGTCCCCCCAGGCGGTGTGTAGCCGAAGTTGATCCACCCATGCACGACGACGTGAGAGAAAAGATGAGTAGCCACTTGCGCGTCGAGCAAGGTACCGTTGGACGTCGGGCGCGCCGTCAAGCCGTGGCGAGTGAAGTCGTCGCCGATCACCGCGATCGCGGCGGGGTCGTCCATAAAACTCGGGCGAAGCAGGACGGCATTCAACGCTGAGAAGATCGCGGCGTTCACGCCGATGCCCAGCGCCAAGGCCGCAATGGCGGTCACGGTAAAGAGCGGAGTACGGGTTAGCGAGCGAATGGTGATGCGGAGCATTTGCCTGTCCTCAACCGGCGAGATCTATCGCCGTTACCGCGGCGTCGGGGCGGTCTTCGTAAATCAGGAATCCGTCATGGTCTTCGTCTTGCCTGGCCTGCTTGAAGAAGTAACCCGCTACGGCCAACACCATCGGCACCAGCAGCGTCAACCAGGGCTGGGCAAGCAGTCCTCGCTCAAGCACGGGCAGCAAGAGCGCAAATCCGGTCAGGCCCAGCAAGTAAAGGAAGAACACCATGATCACGTGATTCTGAAACGGCGGCATCGAACAAGTGAAAGGGATCTTGCGGAACCGCAGCAGCAGCACTTCCATGAGCAGCCAGCAAGCCGCAACCACCGAGAAGCCATGAATCGCTCCCCTGAGCGGCCCCATCGCCCACGCGCCGATCACCAGGGATGGCCCGACAATCGCCGGCCCGAGAAATGTCCAAATCAGCTTGCGCGCCACCTGGCCTACTTCGTGTGCGTGGGGGTCCAGGCCCGAGCGAAACACCACGTTGGCGCGCAACCCCACCGGCATCTCGAACACAAATCGCAGTCCCACCACCACGCAGTACGCCATGATGTAGGAGAGCGATAACCAGATCTCGAGGCGTCCGGTTTCAGCCGCGAGCAATGCACGTTGGGCCGCGGCCACGATCCCCACCGCCACCAGTCCGCCAAAGAACAGGCAGTGTGTTTCGCTGCGCAACAAAGTCTTGAGGCAGAAATGGTAGCAGGCGCGTTGGAAATCGCTGGTCAGCCAGACCCGGTTGAGGCCTCGTGCCAACACGCCGGCGCGCGCGCTCGACGCTACGGGCCGCGCCTCCAGTGACTCGGGGATGCGGAGAAAGTATCGCCGGTAGCTGATTGCATAGACTGCCATTGCCGCCAGAAACGCCACGGCCGTGGCCTTGAGCGCCAGCGCACCCAAAGCGTCGAGCGGTGGAGCGGCGCGATCCTGCATCCACTGATAGAGGCCGAGAAACCAAACCGGCGGCAGCCATTGCACCAGTGAATCAGGTTGGCTCGGTAAGCGCTTCACGGCCGGCAGCACGGCAAAGCTGGTGGTGAGCATCGCAAACAAGGCGGCCAGCACCGACACGCGGAGATAGAGTGAAACCTTGGCGAACAGAGCGTTGGGCAGCGCCGTCATCAGCGTGCCGCACACCGCAAAGAATGCGAAGAAGGTGAACAGGCTCGACAGAATCACGCAGACTGCATGAGCCGCGACAAAGCCCAAAAAGCCAGCGCCAGAGCCCGGATCGGCGGTCACCACCAGTGGGAAGAGCAGCGTGGAGGCGAGGTTGACATCCACGGCGAAGATTGCCACCGCGATGAGGATGGCTGCCAGGTTCGCAAGGAACACGCCGCGCAGCGACAACGGGAGCGAGGCGAAATTGAAATAGTCGGCGCGGCTGGGTAGGATGCGATCCCAGGTCAGCACGGCCGCGACACCCGTCACCACCATCGAGAACACGATGAAGAAATACTTGTCTGGGACCGAGGCCTGGTAGACGTCAAAGGCCCTTTCGTGCGTAAGGTAGCGGCGTAGTGAGGAGTACTTGCCGAAGAGCGAAAGCGCCATGAACGCGCCGGGTATGGCGAGCAACGCGAGGATGCCGGTAGGACTCAATTCGTACTCGGCTGGACCGGAGTCATGCGCCGAACGGAACAGGCCGAGGAAGAAATGCTCGACCAGACGCCCGAATGGCGAGGCGCGTAGAAACGCGAAACGGCCAGCCAGCCATGCGGTCACGATTCAATAGTAGACACCGGGGGTTGGGAGATTGTTCCCGGTCTACAGACCGGCCCAAATCTCGCCCAGCTTGAGGACCAGGCCCTTCACCGGTCCGTCGCCCGCCAGTTGCTTGTCGCCGGTTCGGGTCTCGGGGTCTCGGCCCCGCCGGTAGATATAAACCGTTTTCGCGTCGCCATGAATGAGCCAGGCGAGCTCAACGCCCTCGTCGATCCATTCCTTCGCCCGCGCCTTGGCCTTGGGAAGCCGGTCACTGGGAGACATCACTTCGATCACGAACTCCGGCACCAGGGCCAGGAATTTGCGGCGCTGTTCCTTGCTAAGGCGTGCGAGATTCTCATTCGAAACCCACGCGGCGTCGGGCACATAACCAGCTCCGCTAGGCAGCATGAACTCGGCGCTCGAATCGAATGCTTTGCCGCGCTGGTCGCGCCGGGCCCATCGGAACAGTTGGTCGAAAGCCAAACCCGAACGATAGGAAGACTCGCCACCTGCTGGAGGCACGATTATTATTTCCCCCTCAGAGGTTCTTTCAATACGTAGGTCGGGGTTCGCGGCACAGAAGGCGAAATATGCTTCGTCGTCAAAACGCTGCGGAGCGCCGAACGTGATTCGGGCGGGAGCGGCGAGTTCTGGTAGCGCGACCTGCATAACTCCAGGATACTCTCACCTGCCCGACGAGCCGAACCCGCCGCCACCCCGCGCCGTATCCGATAGCTCCGTCTCAACCCACTCCACGGCCTCGTAGCGCGCAATGATCATCTGCGCGATCCGGTCACCCTTGGCAATGCGATACGGCTCACGGCCGAGATTGAGCATGATCACGCCGATCTCGCCGCGATAGGCGGGATCGATTGTGCCGGGCGCGTTCGCCAGCGTGATAGCGTGCTTGAGAGCCAGCCCGCTGCGAGGCCGGATCTGCGCCTCGAAGCCCCCCGGCAGCTCAATGGCGAGGCCCGTCGGAACCAGCGCGGGCACGCCCGGCGCCAGCGTTGTCTCAACCACCGAGCAAAGGTCGAGCCCGGCATCCTCGGCCGGCCCATGTGCATATTTGGGCAACTGAGCGTCTGGATGGAGCCTACGGATTTTTACCTGCATGAGTCGCTATCATAGCGAGTTGCTCCCCGATCAACCAAAGCGCGTATTCACCGTGGCCGGCGTACCGCCGGAAAAGTGCGCCTATGCCTTGGCGCGATATAGCCGCTCGCCGGATTCGATTCGCGACTCCATTGAGTGGGTCCGCACGCACGATTCGTCCAAGTTCTTAGAGAGCTTTTATTTTCAGTACGGCCACGCGTCCATTGCCGACCTGGGCCATGTTGTGGTTTGCCTCGAAGGAGTCTCTGAAATCGCCGCCACCGAGGCCGAAGACGAGCAGCTCTGGGATGGCCAGGCGCGCTCGTCGCGATACCAGGATTTCGGCAAGAGCGGTTTTGTCACGCCGCCCGAGTTCGACGCGGGGCAAGCGGCGGACTATCGGCAGGCAGCCGAGGCGCTGCTGACAGCGTATCGCGTCACGCACGATGCGGTCCTCGAGCACTTACAGCAGCAATTACCGAAGCCCGCCGAGATGAAACAGGATGCCTATCTGAGGAACCTGGCGGCGCGTGCCTTCGACGTCGCGCGGTATTTTCTCCCGTTCGGCATTCCCACTGGCGTAGGTCAGGTAGTCAGTATTCGCACGCTGGAGCGGCAAATTCGCCGCATGAAGGTATCGGAGTATGCCGAGATCCGCGCCTTGGCCAGCGAGATGGCCGCCGCCTGCGCCGCACCACCCGATTGCGCCTGGGACGCCGCGTCCGCTCTTCCGATCGCACCGACGCTAGCCAAGTATGTGAGCGAAGATGAGCACCTGCGCCAGTGCCGTGAGGACCTGCGCGTTTGGGCTGCGCAAAATCTGCCCAAGCCCGCCGCCGCGCTCGCCGTGGAGGATGTGGACCTGCTGAAACCCGCCGACACCACCACCGATATCGTCGCCACGCTGCTTTATCCGGTGACCGGCCGGCCCTACCGCGAGCTCTATGAGATCGCCCAGGCGTGGACGCAGGCGAGGCGCATGGAGGTGATTGACGTCGCGCTCCGCTCGCGCACCAGACATGACGAGTTAGTGCGTGAGTTCCGCGGCGGGTTGTATGTCTACGACATCGTGATGGACATCGGGGCCTATCGCGATCTGCACCGCCATCGCCGTTGTCATCAATACCGCCAGGCTTACTCGGGCAAGCTGGGTTTCGCCACGCCCAAAGCGATCGGCGACGCTGGACTTACTCCACGTTACGACGCCGCGATGCGTACGAATTGGGAAGCGATGGCCAAGCTCCCGGAGCCGGGCGCGCACTATCTCCTGCCGTTCGGCGCGCGTTCACGCTTCCTGTTCAAGATGGACTTCGCCGAAGCCGAGTACATCTCCAAGCTGCGTTCGGGTGTGAAGGGCCATTTTTCGTATCGGGAAGTAGCCTGGCAGATGAAGGTGAAAATGGAGCAACTCGAGCCGGCGCTTGGTAAGTTGATCGAGGCTACGCCGCCGTGGATCGAAGATCCGCTGACACGCTGAGAGAGCCGGGCGGAGCCGACATGCGCATAGCAGATCCAACCGATTTAGCAAGACAGCTCGACGAACTTATCGAGATGGCTGGTCCGTTCAGCGACCATTTCAACATTCAGGTGCCCGAAAGCAAATCGCAAACGATATGGATCCGCGGGCTCGCCGCGATCCAACGGATCACAGGAGATTCTTCGGCCTATTCCAAGCAGGCCGAGGACATTGGAAAAAAGTATGGGCCACAACTTCCCAAGGATCGGGCGGGCCTCTTAGTCGGCATTATGCAAGCCCTGAGCGATGACCTGAAAGCTGGCTACCTGAAGTCCGTTGAAGAATTGATTCACGGCGAACTCTTCGGCGACTTCCTGGAAATGGCCCGCCATCTCCTCGATTCCGGGTACAAGGATGCCGCTGCCGTGATCGCCGGCAGCTCACTCGAAGGACACCTCCGCCAACTAGCCAAACGTTGGGGCGTCCCCGTCGATAGAACCACCGCGACTGGGGACCTCGAGCCGAAGAAAGCCGACGCCGTCAATGCCGAGCTGGTTAAGGCCAACGCTTACTCCAAGCTCGATCAAAAGAATGTTACCGCTTGGCTCGATCTCCGCAACAAGGCGGCGCATGGCAATTACAGTGAATACCAAAAAGAGCAAGTAGCCTTAATGATCGACGGCATCCGATACTTCATCACCCGGTGCCCCGCATGACGCCGTTCTCAGCGCAGCAGCTTCATGCCGGAACGAGAATGGGATCCGAAACGAAATGCAGACGGATGCGGCTCAGCCCGTCGTCCACGTCAAAATGCGCTGCCACGGCCTCCATCACTTGCGCTTGGAGGTCCTTCAGATCCCGCCCCTGCGTGGTAATGCCTCCGCCGTCGGGGCTGTCCCAGGCCGCCATCAGCCAACCGCTCTCCTCGTCCCGGCGGACCTCAGGAGTGATCTCTTCCATATTTCTCAGCTTAGCCGAATGCGCTGGTATTCGCCATCCATCGAAAAAGGGAGACGTGTTCATTCCTGGCTGCGCACCGCCAAACGCCGCCGCAGGGCCGCGAGGCCAAGGCCGCTGCCGATCAAGGCAAACGTGCTGGGCTCGGGCACCCCGCTAGCGAGGCTGCTCAGCGTGCCGAAATCGCGTCTACCGCCGGTACAGCAATTAGTGCCAACGCACCAGGCGCCCGATGACTCCGAGACAAACCTAATAGCGGCGCTGTCGATCGAGAAGCCCGCAGCAGCCGGCAGCGACGCCGGAATCGACCCGGAAATGCTGGTCACGTCCGCCTGCGTGATGCTGAAACCATCGGGTATGAGATCCGTTGGGTCGTAGACGAACGAGACCAGGTCCGTTAGAGTCAACGGCGTTCCGGGGACATAAGTTGGAGTCAAGGTCAGTGTCGCTGTGGCTGTGCCTGCGCAGTCAGTGCAAAGACCAGACCAGCGGTAGACCTGGGGCGGCG
This sequence comes from Acidobacteriota bacterium, assembly GCA_043730365.1. GTDB lineage: Bacteria > Acidobacteriota > Terriglobia > Bryobacterales > Bryobacteraceae > VFZP01. The sequence goes on from JAYTKJ010000058.1 coordinate 10,488, forward strand.
ACGCGATTGTACCGGCGAGGCAAAGGGAGAGAGCCGCCATACCCAACGGGCGTCGAAGTGTCCAGAGAGGATATCGAGCAACTCCAACTCAAGCGCCACAAAACGCATCCGGACTGGAACTATACCCTCTCACCTCGTACTTGAATCAGCGGAGCCGGGCGCTC
>JAYTKJ010000059.1:0-5782 GCA_043730365.1 Acidobacteriota bacterium
GTTGTACGCGGGCCGCGTTCAGAGCAGGGTCATCGAGGCAGATGAAGATCGGCATGACCTCGTAGCCAAGCCCACTTGCCTTACGCATGAACTCGATCCACGATTCGTGGCTCAAAACGGTTTCAGTGCAGAACGACGCGCCAGCGTCCAGCAACTTTCGCCGTTGCTCATCGGCGGCGAGTTTGGCTTGCCAAGAGGATTCAACCGTGATGAGTGTGTCCGATTCCTTCGCTATCTCATCCGCGTTGATGAAGGTGTCAAAGTGACCTTTTAGCCGCTGTTCGAAGTAAGTGGATTTGCCGGAGCCATTCGGGCCAGCAAGAATCCAGAGGCGAGGCCGGGTCATTTTCGATGCTTGGAGGCCCAGGCACCCGATATCAAACTCAGCCCGGCAGCAAAAAGCAAAACTACCGGAGCCACACTGTTCATCAGCCCGTCAGTGAAGAGCGACCGCCTAAGGTGATAAGACACCATCACAGTCAACAAGGCCAGGTAGAAGACGTGGATACGCTCATGTTGAAGGCCGAGCCACCCCCCGACAGTGCCGGAACTCGCGGTCGCCTCAAGTTTGTTCACCCGAGCCAATCCGGTTTCACCCAAGCGAAGGACGTACCGCGTTCCATCCGCGCAAGTCTCTACGGTAGTTCCGAGTTGCCGATCATACTCAACTCGGCTGCCATTCGGTAGGACCGTGGGGGACATGGGCGGGCTCGATGCCGACCACAACTGACTTTTAAAGTCGTCGTGCTCTGCGGCGCTCATGTCGGATACCGGTTTCATGTTGCCTAGCTTCAGTATAACGGCGGGCGCACCCTCTCACGCCCCGCCAATCGGGAGAAGAATTCGGTCCGTACATCTTCTGGACTATGGACGGCGTCACCGCCGCGTTGAGCCGGCGGCTTCACCTACAGCTTGCGGTACAGCACGTTGCGATACTCAATCTTGAACGGCGGCCCCACGTGCATCTGGAAGCCCAGCACGCCTTCGGGCACGAAGTTCTTCGTGTCTTCGTCGATCGTCGCGCTGATCAGTTGGCCGTTCAGAATCTGAATCATTACCGGACCCCGCGCGATGATGTGGTACTGATTCCAGCCGTTGACGTTCACCACTCCGCGCAGCATCTTGTTGTCGCCGATGGTGGCCAGCACCTTGTACTTGGGGCCGCCGGTGATGCGCGTCAACTCGCCGCGCCGCGCCAGCACGACGTGCCCGGGCTTGCGGCCGCGTTCTTCGTGCAGGTTGCCAGTGTAGCCGTTGGTGAAATCCAGATCCGCCTGGTAGCCCTTCAGCACCCACTTGCCCAACTCCGGCAGTTCCACGCTGCGATACTGGATGCCGCTGTTGGCGCCACTGAGCTTGTATTCCACCTTCAGCTCGAAGTCCCGCACCTTCTCGCCGCGCCATATCAGAAAGTTGTTGAGCTTGACTACTTTCTCCGGCGTGGTCTCGCCGACTATCTCGCCGTTCTCGGCGCGCCAGAACGTACGGTCGCCGTCCCACCCATCAAGCGTCTTGCCGTCGAAGATTGCGACGAACCCCGAGTTGTCGTCAGGCTCGTAGGTGGGATAGATTCCTTGAGCGAAGACACCGGCCACGGATACCAGCGAGAGGAGCACACTTCGAAGTGAGAGCATCAGGGCCAGAGGATATCACGAATTTGGGTGCATATCTCGCCGCCGGGCTCCGGCTACGGTCGCACGCAAATTGAGGCACGATGAAGTTCACCTGGTAGAGACGGCGTCAGGTCGCGCATTGCCCTGCCGTTATGATCTGGAGTCCGATGGGGAACCGGGCGGCGGCGGCCCCGGCCACGGAGTGCTCCGGCGCAGGAGCCTGGAGGCTACCAATGCCAGCACCGCGCCAAAGACTACGCCTTCGAAATAGTAGAGGCCGGTGAGCCGCATCTGCTCCTCCACGCCCTGGTCGTCGCGATGGTTCCACACCTCGACAATGCGGCCGTCGGCGTCGAAGCGGAAGATCTGCACGACGGCGATCTCGATGCGATCGCGTCCGGCGACGGTGCGCTCCCACCAACCGTTGAGCGGCATCGTCCATAGCCAACGCGTGACGACGCGGTCGCCCCCGGCGACCTGATAGTCGATCCGGCCGGTGGAGTTCGCGCCTTGCTGTCGTGCCAGGTCTTTTTGGCTGCTGCGTGGGAGCTTGCGTCCTTCCGCGCGAAAACGCGGCTCAGGGTCACGCAAGTCGTGATTGATGTATTCGGCGGCGAAGAGCTCGTCCACCACGTCAACATGGTGCGAGAACCAGACTTCCTCGTAGAAACGCCGCGCCGCCGCTTGATTGGCCTCCGGCGCAGCTGCCTCTAGGGCAACCACACCGGCGGCCAACCATAACGCGGCAAACGCAAGTTTCACTATTCGACTTCGGCCGGGGCCAACTCTTCACCCGGCTCGTCACCAAGCCCGCCGGCAAACAGATTGCCTTCGTCGTAACCCGGAACAGCCTCGCCCAGAGCCGCCTCGTCGACCAGCGGCTCCTCCACCACATCCTCGCCAGCGATCTTGATCCGGCGATAGTAGTCCATGCCGGTGCCGGCCGGGATGAGGCGGCCCATGATCACGTTCTCCTTGAGGCCTCGCAGGTAGTCCACCTTGCCGTTGATGGAGGCTTCGGTGAGCACACGCGTGGTTTCCTGGAACGAAGCGGCCGAGATGAACGAGTCCGTCGAAAGCGAGGCCTTGGTGATACCCAAGAGGATCGCCTGACCCTGCGCCGGCTTGGTGCCCGCAGCCATGGCCCGTTCGTTCTCGTCGCGGAAGCGGAACCGGTCCACCACCTCTTCAGGCAGGAATTCGGTGTCGCCGATATCGGTTACCTTGATCCAACGCATCATCTGGCGTGAGATCACTTCCAGATGCTTGTCGTTGATGTTCACGCCCTGCAGCCGGTATACTTCCTGAATTTCATTGACCAGGTACTTCTGCAGTTCCTTCTGGCCTTTGACGCGCAGGATGTCGTGCGGGTTGAGCGGTCCGTCCATAAGCGGCTCGCCGGCCGTCACCTTCTCGCCCTCCTGGACGCGAATGTGTACGCCGCGAGGCAGCAGGTATTCACGCTGTTCACCGTCTTCGGCGACGATGTACACTTTGCGGTACCCCTTGCTGATTTCGCCGTACTTCACCGAACCATGGATCTCGGCGATCACGGCGGTTTCGCGCGGCTTGCGGGCTTCAAACAATTCCACCACACGCGGTAGACCGCCGGTGATGTCCTTGGTCTTGGTGGTAGCGCGCGGGATCTTGGCCAGCACGTCGCCGGAGTGAACCTCGTCGCCATCGCTCACCATCAAGTGGGCATGCGTGGGCATGAGATAGCGCTTCTCATCGGCCTTGGCATGATGCCCGGCCGGCGCCACAATGATCTGCGGCAAATGCTTCTGATCGGGGGAATCGGTGATCACCCATTGAGACAAGCCCGTGATTTCGTCCACCTGCTCGGTCATGGTCACCGTCTCGATCATGTCCTTGAACTTCACCGTTCCCGAAACTTCGGTAAGGATCGAGAAGGTGTACGGATCCCACTCGAGCAGGATCTTGTTGGCAGCCACTTTGGCCCCGTCTTTGACGAGGAGCTTGGCGCCATATACCACTTGGTAGCGTTCTTTTTCGCGGCCCTTGTCGTCCACCACGGCCAGGATGCCGTTGCGGTTCATGGCCACCGTGTCGCCCTTGGCGGTTTGCACGGACTTGATGTCCAGGTATTTGACGAAGCCGGCGCTCTTGGCGTCCTGCGTCGATTGCTCGGCCGCTCGGGTTGCCGCGCCGCCGATATGGAACGTGCGCATGGTGAGCTGCGTACCGGGTTCGCCGATGGATTGGGCGGCGATGACGCCGACGGCCTCGCCCCGCTCCACCAATCTGCCGGTGGCCAAATTGCGCCCGTAGCAGCGAATGCAAACGCCGCGCCGGGATTCGCAGGTCAGCACCGAGCGAATCTTCACGCGCTCGATACCGGCCTTTTCCACCTGGCTGGCGAGCAATTCGGTGACTTCCTTGTTGGTGGTCACCAGAATGTTGCCTTCATAGTCGGTGATGTCTTCGAGCACCACGCGACCGATAATGCGGTCACCGAGGCGCTCGATCGTTTCGCCCGCTTCGGTGATGGCCTCGACTTCGATACCGTCGCCGGTGCCGCAGTCCATCTCCGTAATGATGACGTCCTGTGCCACGTCGACCAGACGTCTGGTCAAGTAACCGGAGTCGGCCGTTTTGAGAGCCGTATCGGCCAGGCCCTTACGCGCGCCGTGCGTGGAAATAAAGTACTGCAGCACGTCCAGGCCTTCGCGGAAGTTGGCCGTGATGGGCTGCTCGATGATTTCGCCCGACGGTTTGGCCATGAGGCCGCGCATGCCGGACAACTGGCGAATCTGTTGGCGCGAACCGCGGGCGCCGGAGTCCGCCATGATGTAGATCGGGTTCAAGTAGGCGCCGGACTTGTCGTCCGCTTCCATCTTCTTGAACATTTCCTCGGAAACGCGTTCGGTCACCTTGGACCAGATCTCGATGATCTTGTTGTAGCGTTCGCCGTGCGTGATGGCGCCTTCAAGGTACTGCGACTGCACTTCCATCACGGCCCGTTCGGCCTCGTTGACCAGCGCCTTCTTGTTGGAAGGCACCACCATGTCGTCGATTCCGATCGAGATGCCGGCGCGGGTGGCGTAGAGGAACCCAAGCGCTTTGATCTCGTCCAGCATCGTCACGGTGACGTGCAAGCCGAACTTGAGGTAGCAATAGTGCACCAACTGCGTCATGCCCTTTTTCTTGAGCAGGCCGTTGATGAAGGGCATTTCGTCCGGGAGCACGTCATTGAGAATGACGCGGCCCACGGTGGTGTCCATGTATTGCTTGTTGTACTCGATCGGCTCGGCGTCGTTGATCTTTTGATTGTCGAAAGCCTTCACCAGATCGATCACGCGCCCGGTGTGGCGAAGCTTGATCGGCGTCAGCGTTTCCACTTCGCCCATTTCGAGGGCAATCAAAACGTCATCGGCTGAAGCGAAGGTGCGGCCCTCGCCCTTGGAACCTTTGCGGGCTTTGGTGAGGTAGTACAGCCCGAGCACCATGTCTTGCGACGGCACAGCGATAGGCGCGCCGTGCGCGGGCGACAGGATGTTGTTGGACGCCAGCATGAGCGTCGACGCTTCCACCTGCGCTTCGGGCGACAGCGGAATGTGGACGGCCATCTGATCGCCGTCAAAGTCGGCGTTGAAGGCGGTGCAAACCAGCGGGTGAATACGCAGCGCCTTGCCTTCCACCAGCACCGGCTCAAAGGCCTGAATGCCCAGACGGTGAAGGGTAGGAGCGCGATTGAGCATGATCGGGTGATCGCGAATGACTTCCTCGAGGATGTCCCACACCACCGCGTCCTGCTGCTCAACCAATTCCTTGGCCTGCTTGATGGTGGTGCAATGACCACGCTGTTCCAGGCGATGATAGATGAACGGCTTGAACAGCTCCAGCGCCATCTTCTTCGGCAATCCGGCCTGATGGAGCTTCAGTTCCGGCCCCACGACGATGACCGAGCGGCCCGAATAGTCCACGCGCTTGCCGAGCAGGTTCTGGCGGAACCGGCCCTGCTTGCCCTTGAGCGTATCGGACAAAGACTTGAGCGGGCGATTGTTGGCGCCACGCAGCACACGGCCACGGCGGCCGTTGTCAAACAGCGCGTCTACCGCTTCCTGCAGCATACGCTTTTCGTTGCGCACGATCACGTCTGGCGCGTGCAGTTCCATCAGCTTCTTCAACCGGTTGTTGCGGTTGAT
>JAYTKJ010000060.1:0-9515 GCA_043730365.1 Acidobacteriota bacterium
TACTGATTTCTCTTCTCTGACCAAGTGCTACTCGGGCGGCGCGCCGGTGGCCCCTGGCGTGGTGGAACAGTTTCGCGCCAAACTGGGTGCGACCATTCACAATATCTACGGGCTCACCGAAAGCAACTCACCCTCGCACGCCACTCCGTTGGGCGCGCTGTCGCCGCCGGTGGATGCCGCGTCCGGCGCGCTCTCGATTGGCTTGCCGATTCCGAATCTTGACGCGCGTATTGTCGACCTGACGGATCCAACACGAGAGCTGGCGCCGGGCGAATCCGGTGAGCTCGCGATGCAGGGTCCGATGATGTTCCCCGGCTATTGGAACAAACCGGAGGCCACCACCGCCGCCTTTCGTGACGGCTGGTTTCTCACCGGCGATGTGGCGGTGATGGATGTGCGGGGCTGGTTCTACATCGTCGACCGCAAGAAGGACATGATCGTCGCCTCCGGCTTCAAGGTGTGGCCGCGCGATGTGGAGGACGTGCTCTATCAGCACCCGGCGGTGCGCGAATGTGCCGTCATCGGCGTCCCGGATCCCTATCGCGGCGAGACGGTGAAAGCGTTTGTCGCGCTGAAGGCGGGTCAAGCCGCCAGCGCCGAAGAGATCATGGCCTTTTGCAAAGAGCGGCTGGCCGCGTACAAATATCCACGGCTGGTGGAGTTCGTTGCGGAGATACCGAAGACGGCCACCGGCAAGTTTTTGCGGCGGGCGCTGCGGTGAGGCTCTACGAGAAGGAAAACCGCAGCCGAATCCGCCCATATCGGCTGCCCCACCTCAACGGTGATCTAAAGCGACCAGGAACACGATGCCTACGGCGTCACTTTCAGAATTGTCTGGCGCAATTCCGTCACAATATTTGGCATCGAAGTGCCGCCGCACGGTGTTGCGGAAACCTGTCGCCATGCTAGTTCTCTACGCAATTTCGCCATCGTTGCGGAACTGTCGGTCTGCGCACGTCAATTGGTACGGGCACCCGGCTCGTGCCAGTCTCCGGATGCCTTTGCCGTTGATCGTGGATCTAAGGCCGGTGGCATCAAGGCGAAGAGGCTATGATCCAAGGCAAATCGCGCCATCACTTTCGCTATCGACGCAGCCCTCCAGGAGCTTGGCAAAAACACGAGGGCGTGATTATGTTCTACTGGTAGCTCTGGATAAGTGTCGTCCGAAAGACTACACTTGGACGATGTTCGGTCAGAGGACTGGCCACGTGGAAACCTCATGCGCAAGCTCAGCCCTCTCCATCCCGGAACGTTCATTCGTACGGAAGTGATCGAGCCCCTCGGGTTATCGGTCTCTGCGGCGGCGCGGGCGATCAAGGTTGCGCGGCCCACGCTTTCAACGCTTCTGAACGGTAAAGCCGACCTCTCGGGCGAAATGGCTCTGCGCCTGGAAAAAGCGTTCGGTGTCGATATGGAGACCTTGATGCGTATGCAAAGTTCCTACGACATCGCGCGGACCCGGCAACGGCAGAGCAGCATCCGGATTCCACGCTACGCCCCCGCGAAGGAAACCGCACAACCGAACAATCAGGGCGGCGGCTCAGTCCGCAAAGAGGACCGGCCATGACGAGCTCGGCTTCGCCCGTAGAACTGCTTGGCGCTGCATACAAGCAGCTCGCCTTCGACCAAGGGAAGCTTCTTCCCGCCCGTCTTCACCCGCAGACGGGCGCGCCGGATGAAGACTGGCTCGACAAGGGAGACTGGCAAGCTCTCGCAGCGCAGGTTGGAGCCGATTCCATCTTCTTCGTGAACCGTGATCCTGTCGTCATATTCGCGAAGTGTGACAACTGTGTGCCGGAAAACTTGAGGAAGCTCTACGAGCGCATCTGGTGCATGGCGCGCCCGCAGCTTCTCTTCCTCGCCATTCAGGGTGAACTTCTGGTCTACGACCTGACCAAAGCCCCTCCACGGCCTGATGAAGATCTCAATGCAGGCGACCGCCTTATCGACGTTGCCCGCTCAACCGCGGAAGTCCAGTCCAAGTTGGCGGCTTTCCATCGCGAGCGAATCGAGACGGGCATGGTTTTCGGCGACGCCAGGTTCCGGGATTCCCTAAATCGTGCCGACCGCGCCCTCATCAGGGACCTCCGGACTGTACGGCAGCAACTGGCCGCGGTGGCGGTTTCTCGCGGAGAAAAACGCCCGACGCTCCATCATTTGCATTCATTGATCGGGCGCGCCATCTTTGTCCGCTATCTCGAAGATCGCGAAATCCTCGTGCCGGAATATTTCGAGAACATAGCCGCCCGGCGTCCAGCTTGGCAGAAGATTCTTGAGCAAGCTCCTTCCGCCCCCACCCTTGAACCGGGGCTTGCAGAGCTACGCTTCCTTCGCGTGTTGCAAAGCAAAGATTTCACCTATGCTCTGTTCAGGCAACTCGCGGATGATTTCAACGGGGACACCTTCCCGATCGATGATGGAGAGCGGGACAGCATCCACCAGGAGCATTTGGACAAGCTTCGGGGCTTCCTGCTTGGGACCACCACCCCCCAGCAAGAGCTGTTTTTCTTCGCGTACCGCTTTGACGTCATCCCCATTGAGCTCATCAGCACGATCTACGAGGAGTTCTATAACGAGCGCACAGGCGACAAGCGCAACCAGGGCTCCCACTACACGGCACCGGCTCTCGTTGAGTTTGTCCTTGCACACACTCTCACTCCAGAGGTCCTCGCAAAGCGCCCGCGCGTTATCGACGCAGCATGCGGCTCGGGCATTTTCCTCGTAGAATCCTTCCGGCGGATCGTCCGGCATGTTTGCGCGGAGCAGGGAGGCAAGAGGGTCAGCCGCCCGCAACTCCGCAGGATTCTGCGTGAGCAAATTGCGGGCATAGACATCAACGAGGAAGCCGTGCATGTTGCGGCATTTAGTCTCTATCTGGCTTTCCTTCATTACCAGGAACCGCGGGAGATCAATGCCGACCGAAGACTTCCACATCTCAAGATGGTTTCTGAACAGGAGCGTAAGCGCCGCGAGAAAGACAACCCCGGCGCGGAGTTTTTCGATGTTTTGCTCCAGGCCAACGCCTTCGAAGCGATCGCGGGCAAGGCTCATCCCGATGCCGCGCGCCGTTTCGGACCTGGCTGCGCGGCCGTAGTCGTTGGCAACCCGCCATGGGGGTATCCCAAGAAGGAAGATGAGGACGGGCACAAGGCACTAGCTGAAACCGTGAAATGGTGCGACCCGAAGCAGGGGCGCCCCATCGGCGACAAGGAGCTATCACAAGCCTTCATTCATCTCACGATGGAACTCCTGCAGGAGGGAGGGAAGGCCGGCCTGCTTTTGTCATCAGGGGTTTTGTTCAAGCATCAGGACAACAGCCGGAAATTTCGCGCGGTGTGGCTTAACTCGGTGCGGCTTGAGCACGTGGTCAACTTTTCTCACGTGCGCCACATTTATTTCACAGGGCCGCAGCGCGAAGCAAAAGGAATCTCGCCTTTCATATCCGTCGTGTTCGAGAAGCGTTCGTTCGAGCCATCGGACGAGGACCGCTTCCAGTACTGGTCCGCCAAGAAAACGGCAGTGATTGAGAACACGAAGTGCGTAGTTCTCAGCAGCGGAGACATGCATTGGCTCTCGCAGCGCGATTGCCTTGCTGACGAGAGGCTGTGGAAGATCTATTGGTGGGGCGGGCATCGGGATGAAGCACTGGTCAGGAAGCTCGGCATGTTTTCCCGGTTGATCAGTTTGCCCAAGGAGCTCTCGGGCGTTCGACTTGAAAGAGGGAGGGGATTCGAAGTAACCCGAAACGGTGGGCCTAGTGGCTGGCTCAAGAGATATCGTGAGCTGCCTTCCAAAGACCTGGTTCGGTACGGCCCGCAGCCGCTTGGCGGATTGAGGTCAGTTCCTGCTCACGTTTACAGGAAAGGCCTAGAGGCAATCTACAGCGGGCCCAGACTGCTGGTGGCACGCGGCATCAAGGCAGGCGGTTTCATCACATCTCGATTTGAGTCGGAGGAATACTGCTTTAGAAACTCAGTTCACGGCGTCCGCTTTGAAGGGCTGGAGGGCTGGCAAGAAGCCGTGATTGCGGGCATATTCTGGTCATCGTTGGCTCGATACTTCTACTTCACTACGTCAGGTTCGTGGGGCTTCTGGCATGACGAAATCCACCTTGAAGACGTTGAGCAGATGCCTATCTGTTTTCCGAAGGAGGCAAAGCTCCGCAACCGGATTGTAGGCATTGTAGAAGAGCTTCAAAGCCTAGACGCTGACGCTGAAGCGGGGGGCATGAACTCAGGCTTGAGCGGCCTTGAAGAAAGGCTCGACACAGCCATTTGTGATCTCTACGGCCTGACGGCAGCGGAACGCGATTTGATTAGCGAGAGATGCTCCATTGGGATGGATCTGTTTTACCAGCACCAGAGGAGCGCGGCGCTTCAATCGACTTCTCTTCCGGTTCACCGTTCAGGTACATCCTCTGATTTGCCGTCGGATGACGGACTCGCAGCTTATCTCCGTACATTCCTCGAAGTCTGGAATGCCGAACTCGCGCCTGACGGCGAGTTTGCCTGGGCTGTGATGTCCCCCCCGTCGCAAGCCCCGTTGCTCGCGGTTCGTTTCACGACGCGCTACAAGAATGGCCTTTCCAAGAGCACCGCTCGTTCAGAGGGTGCGGACGCCGACTCCTGGTCGAGTGTGCTGGCGGATCTCCAGCGGCATTCGCTTGCTCCCGCTAGGGCCTGTCGGATTTTTGTCGATACGTTTTTCCGCTACGTCAGCGATCGAGAGATTCTCTTTATCAAGCGCAACGAACGCCGTTTCTGGACGCGCACGGCCGCGCGTGAGGACGCCGAGTCCGCATTGACTCATGTAATGAATCTCGAAGAGGTTGCGCCGGGAGGCAGGGAATGACCGAGATGGGACCCCGCCTCAGGGCCCTTAAGATTTGGGCCCGGCGGGAAGAGCGGTTCCTCGCCATTATTGAACGCGCTCTCCAATTGTTGCGGGCTGAGAACGACCTCCCGGAGGCGGAGTGCGATCTCAACCGGCGTTTCTATTTTCAGCTTCTGCAAGCAAGCCGGGAACTGTTTCCCGCCGATCCAGTTGCGCCGATCTCTGAATGCAACAATCAGCCGGACCCGGATGACCAGGCGCGAGCAGCGCGGGAGCACAAGAGGCCTGACTTCCAATGGATCTACCTCGACAAGTACGAGCCCGATCCTGCGGGCAGCAGCAGGCAGTTCACGCTCGAATGCAAGCGGCTCGGAGCGCCGCGCCGAGCAGACTGGGTATTGAATGTGAACTACGTCACGGATGGGATCTGCCGATTTCGTGACTCCGCCTGGGCCTATGGCCAGCGTTTCAGTCGCGGCGCGATGGTCGGGTACTGGCAGAGCATGGAGCTGGGTGAAATCATCAAAGAGGTCAACCAAGAGGCATCGCGGAATGCACTACCCGAGGTAGCACCTGGGGGCGTGCCGATCCCAAATGGATACCGATCAGAACATACGTTTGATCGAACATTCCCCGCCTCACCTTTCCGATTGCAGCACATCTGGGTAGACTTGCGAGCCAGAAGAACAGCTTGATCTTTCGCCCGCAGAATCTCGTCATCGGCGTGGCCCGCGCAAAGTCGCACAGGGTAGAGAAGACTGGTACGAGCACCGTGGGTGGTACCAGCTTAACCGCCCAGGCCCAAGGACTATGCCAAACAATGTCGGCGGAAGTGCGCCAAACAATTCTGAAGACACGATGAGGAGCCCATTTCATCCCGGCAGAACTGTCCGGCATGATTGCCTCGAGCCGCTCGGCCTAAGTGTGACCAACGCCGCCGGCATTGTCGGAGTGACGCGCGAGGCGCTGCGCAATGTGGTTCAACGAAAAAGCGGGAGTCTCTCCCTTCGATCTGGCGGCGGCGCTCAAGAACGCAGGAAAGATCCGCGTCGACCGCTACCGGCCCCGTCCCGCGGCTTGAGCAGCCAAGGCCCGCTTGCCCGCCTCGATCACGCACAGGATCGCATCCACATCGTAGACCGCGCCGCCCCAGGCTCCACCCGATACATCCTGCAGCGCGGCCCACAGACGCGTGTCGTTGGGCAGACCAGGATCGGCGTGGAGGTCAGTACGCGGCGCCCGCGCGGCCAGCAAGGTGGTGCCCGCCTCCACGGTGCCATCGGCTCCCACTACGTTGACGGTTCCCTCGAGCGTGTTGCGGTCGATCACGATCTGAATCGAGTCGCCATCGACGAGCTTGCCGATCGGCCCGCCCGCCAGAGCCTCCGGCGAAATGTGTCCGACGCAAGCGCCGGTGGAGACGCCGGAGAAGCGTGCGTCAGTCAGCAGTGCCACGTGCTTGCCGAAACTCAGGTGCTTCAGCGCCGACGTGATCTGATAAGTCTCCTCCATGCCGGAACCCAGCGGTCCACGGCACATGAGCACCATGATGTCGCCCTCGTGAATGCGGCCCCCTTTGATCGCCGCGATCGCGTCACGCTCGGTTAGAAAGACGCGCGCCGGACCGGTCTTGCGGTACACCCCATCGGCGTCCACCACGCTAGGATCGATCGCGGTACTCTTGACCACGGCACCCTCTGGCGACAGGTTGCCCGTGGGAAAACAAACCGTAGGCGTCAAGCCCGCGCGATGAGCCGCATCGGGATCCATGATCACCAGAGCCGGGTCCACGCCTTCGCCATCGCGCAGCGCCGCCCGCACCTTGATGCGGCGCTCGGACTGCTCCCACCAATCGATCACCTCGCTGAGCTTCTGGCCCGACACGGTGAGCGCATCGAGTTCCAGCAGTCCGGCCTTGCGCAAATGCAGCATCACTTCCGGGACCGCTCCGGCCATGTAGACCTGCGCCGTCATGAAATTGCGCGGGCCGTTGGGCAGAGCGTCCACCAGCCGAGGCACGCCGCGATTGACGCGATTCCAATCGTCCACGGTGGGGCGCTTCAGACCGGCCTGATGCGCCACCGCGGTCAGATGCAGAATCAGATTCGTCGAACCGCCGAAGGCCGCGTGAATCACCATCGCGTTGTGGATGGCTTTGGGCGTGATCACGTCGCGCGTGGTGATACCGAGCTTCACCATCTGGAGCAAGGCGCGCGCCGAACGCCTTCCCATGTCCAGCCACACAGGATGGCCCGACGGCGCCAGCGCCGCATGCGGAAGCGCCAGTCCCAAGGCTTCGCCCACCACCTGCGCTGTAGCGGCGGTTCCCAGAAACTGACAGCCGCCGCCGGGAGATCCACAGGTGCGGCAGGCCGCCTCAGCCGCGTATTCCAGTGTCACGTCGCCATGTGCGTAGCGCGCGCCGAGCGTCTGGGCCTTGCCCGCGTCTTCACCGCCTTCGGTAGCCAGCGTCACGCCGCCTGGCGCCAGGATCGTCGGCAGATCGTGCATGGCCGCCAGCGCCATCATCATCGCCGGCAAGCCCTTGTCGCAGGTAGCGACGCCGATCACACCTTTGCGCGTGGGCAACGAACGCACCAGGCGCCGCAGCACCATCGACGCGTCATTGCGGAAAGGCAAGCTGTCGAACATCCCGGGCGTGCCTTGGCTGCGGCCATCGCAGGGATCGGTGCAGTAGGCGGCAAAAGGAACCGCGCGATGCGCCGCCAGTTCCCGGGCCGCAGCCTCCACCAGCAGATTCACTTCGAAGTGGCCGGTGTGCAGGCCCAGCGCGATCGGCTTGCCGTTGGGCTCGCGCAGCCCGCCGTGCGTGGATAGAATCAACACTTCGTCGCCGCCCAGCAGCGCCGGATTCCAGCCCATGCCAGCGTTTTGGCTCCAGCCGAACAGGTCGCCGGACGGCCGATTGAGCAGCATGTCCGCCGTGATCGGCAGCGTACCGCCCGGCCCGGCGGCGCGGCTGCGAATGTCGAAAAGTGTCGAATCGCCGGAGTCGAGGATGTTCATAGTGAAATTACCAGTGTAGAATGGATAATTTGAACGTCACGGCGATCTACCCAGGTTCGTTTGATCCCCCCACCCGCGGTCATCTTGATTTGATCCGCCGCTCGTCCCGTCTGTTTGACCGGCTGGTGGTGGCCATTTTACGCAACGACGCCAAGCAGCCATTGTTTTCGATGGCCGAGCGCGTGGCGATGCTGGACGAGTGCACCTCCGATGTGAAGAATGTCGAGATCGACCAGTTTGAAGGGTTGCTGGTTGACTATGCCGCCAAGCGTGATGCACGCGTCTTGATTCGCGGCATCCGCGCCGTGTCCGACTACGAGTACGAGTTGCAGATGACGAGCATGAACCGGCGCCTGCGGCCAGATATTGAAACCGTTTTTTTGATGGCGAACGAACAGTATTCCTTTATAAGCTCGCGGCTGGTAAAGGAAGTGTTCCGTCTCGGCGCCGACGTGTCAGGGCTCGTCCCGCCGAATGTGGAAGCCCGGTTGAAACTGAAGATGAACAGGAGTTAGAGAGCACATGACCCCTACCCTCTCCGCGCTGGCTGAGAGAGTCAGCCTGATCAGCGTGTCGTCCACCGTGAAAGTGGCGGCCGAGGCCGGCCGTCTGAAACGCGAAGGCGTCGACGTCACCGATTTCAGCGCTGGTGAGCCGGACTTTCCCACGCCCGACAACATCAAGCAGGCGGCCGTCCAGGCGCTGGCCGACAACTTCACCAAGTACACGCCGGTAGACGGCACGGTGGAGCTGAAGAAGGCGATTTGCGACCGGCACGCCTCAGACTTCGGCACCTCCTACGCGCCCAACGAATGCGTGGCCACGGTGGGCGGCAAGCACATCATCTTTAACCTGATGCAGGTGCTGGTCAATCCGGGCGACGAAGTGATCATCCCGGTTCCGTACTGGGTCACCTACAAAGACGTGGTCAACTTCGCCTACGGCAAGTGCGTCTTTGTCGACACCGACGAGGCGAGCGGCTTCAACATCACGGCCGAGATGATTGAGAAGCACATCACGCCCAAGACCAAGGCCGTGCTCATCAACTCACCCTCCAATCCGAGCGGCGCCGTGCTCAGCGACGACGAGTTTCGCCGGATCTACGAAGTGACTGCGAAGCACGGGATCTGGCTCATTACCGACGAGTGCTACTGCCACTTCCTTTACGGCGACGCCAAGCCGTTTTCCATAGCCAGCGTCAAGGGCGCCAAGGACACGGTGATTGTGGCGGGTTCGTTGTCGAAAACCTATGCGATGACCGGCTGGCGCATCGGCTTCGGCCTCGGCCCCAAGCACGTGATGGACGCCGTGATCAAGCTGCAAAGCCACATGACCTCGAACCCCACTTCGATCGCGCAGAAGGGCGCCATTGAGGCGTTGCGCGGCCCGCAGGAATCGGTCCAACAGATGCTGGGCGAGTATCGCAAGCGCCGCGAATTCATCATCGCCCGGTTGCGCAAGATCCCCGGCGTGACCTGCCAAAACCCGATGGGTGCTTTCTATGCCTACCCGAACGTGCGAGCGGCGATGACGAATCTTGGCATCGCCACCTCGCTCGAGTTTGCCGAGCGGCTCCTGAAGGAAGCCCACGTGGCCACCGTCCCGGGCGAGGCCTTCGGTACCGAAGATCACGTGCGCATCTCCTACGCCGCCTC
>JAYTKJ010000061.1:0-11004 GCA_043730365.1 Acidobacteriota bacterium
CTCCCGGGCTCGACACAGACAAAAAAGAAAACGACTTCTACGAACTCATGCAAACGATGGCTGAGGACTCGATTGTTTACCTCTATGCGCTAGAACCGGCGCGCGACAACACTCTTATTGGCAAAGACGAAACCAACATCGATAAGGTGCCGGTGAGAAACTTCACGCGGCAGTACTTGCGTGACCAACACGGGTACGGCATCTACATGGCGCAAGTGGGAGGCAACGGCCCCCGGCAGCGCCTGAAAATGATGGACCCCGACCTTCAAGGAGAGCGACCGAAGTTTGACCTCCGATGTGTGCCTCCCATTTTGGACAACCAGGCTTGGATAGAAATGTGGAGACGGCGAGGCTATTGGCCGCCGCCCGGAACGGGAAAGGAAGAAGACCAGGTGAACGATACCGCAGTGAAAGCGCTCTCAGATGCGAACGCGAGGTTAATGGACCGCGCCGACAAGCAGCCAGGCCCGGACCCGCTTCTCATGAAAATGCTGGACGCGGCCGAAGCACGCGCCGCCGCGCAGACCGAACTACTTGTGAGAATCCTCACGACCAACGCAGCGCCGAAAGACAACACGCTGGTAGAGGTGCTGTCCCTCCAGCTTGCCGAAATCCGGGAGCGCGCAACCAGGATGGAGGAACGCTGGATGGAAGCGTTGGCAAAAAGCAACGGCAGCAACAGCGCCATGACCTGGCCCGAGGCGATAGCCGAAGTCGGCAAGCATGCCGGTCCTGCGTTGAGCGAACTCGCCCAATCATTGCGGACTTCGCCTGATCGCCAACCGCGCGCGATTGAGGCACCGCCCAACCACCACCAAGGCCACGCGCCGGAAAGCAACGAAGACGAAGACATGACTATGTTTCAAAAGTTACACGCTCTTGCGTACCTCAAAGAGGGAATCGCGCAACTACTCAAAGGCGGCAGCGGCCGCGACTTTGCGATTTATATGGTGGGAGTGAAAGGCGAGGCGAACCTGTACGGAGAGCTGCGAGGCCTGCCGATTGAGCAAGCGATTCCGTTTCTCGCCGAGCGTGACGAATGGAAGCGCGCGCTGGCGTCGATGGACCAGGCGCAGGCCGCCCAAGCGACGGCCCGGCTGCAAGCCTGGCTCGAAGAATTCCGCAGCGCCTACTCCGAGGCAACACCGGAAGCAGCAGCAGCAGCCAAGTCGCCGAAGAAGAAAAAAGCGGCTTAAGCAAAATGAGCGAAGCGAGTACGACACGAGAACCAATGGACGCTCAGCGCCTCTATGAAATCTGGGTCCAAGGCACCGCTATGGATTGCGACCCTTGGGAAGCACTGGACCCCGCACACCAACACGGCTGGCAAGTTCTTCAGTACAACATCTCAAACGCGGTGCCACTGAACCCACGGACCTACGCGGAGCTCACCGCGAGATTTGACGTCGTGCTTGCCCGCCTGAACATCTCCGGCCGCAGGGAATTGGTGAGCCGTGCCATCGCCGCCGGTTTGCCACCCTTCACCAGCGCCGCCGCGCGCGATCAGTTCGAGTTGCAAGTTCAGCAAGCCGTGATGACCCATCTTCAAATAGCCAAAAGAAACCTGATCTTGGGTGCGCTCCTACTGGTCACGAAAGGCGAAGACTTCCCGGACATGCAAAACCCGCCGGTCGAGCTTGCACTTGCGTTCGGTGTAGCAACCCATGTAGCAACCGGGTCAGGTGACGGGCGGACGCCGGAGGAGACCGGCGGAGAAAAAGCCGAAAAACCCCTTGTTACACTGCAATAGAAAGGGGTGGGCGGACCCTGGCGGAGAAGTCGCGTCGAACTTCGAAGCTGAGGGTTACAGGTTCGAGCCCTGTCGCGCCCACCATGGCCCCTAACCATCGTGCCCAGGGTTGTCATCCTCGCCATCCTCACGGCCGTCCCGCTGGCGGCGGCGGATTGGGTCTACTTCCATTCCGGCCCTATTGAGGTCTGGACCAATGGCGACGACGAACCGGCTCGCCGGGTGCTCACGCATTTCGATCAGGCGCGTTGGCTGCTGGCCAAAACCCTCGGTCGCGCCGAGATCGCGCCGATGTGGCCGATCCGCCTTATGGTAGTGAAGCCCGACAAAACGTCGGCCCGCTATCGAACTCCTTCTCTCCGGCTCTCCCGCGATGCCTATACCGCCGGCCTCGGTTCAAAAGACCCGATCCCCGTCCAATGGACCGAGGACTTTCTGCGCGCCTTGATCACCGACGACGTCAAGCCGTTGCCATCCCAATATGAGAGCGGGCTGATCGCCGCACTCTCCACCATGCATGCCGACATGAGCCGTATCACGGCGGGCGAGCCGCCGCCGTTGAATCGCCAGGACCGGGATTGGGCGCGCATGCACCTGCTAGCCCTCGAACCAGTCTATGCAGGCCGGGTCCGTGTCTTCTTTGGTGTGCTGCAGCAGGGAGCGCCGGTTGACTCAGCCGCGCGCAACGCCTTCGACAAGTCTGAGTCCGAGTTGGAGAAGCTGGTCGACCAGCATGTGGCTGCCGGTCGTTTTGAGACGTTTGATATCTCCGGCAAGCCGCTCAATCCGCAGCGAGACTACCGATCCTTCCCCGGTCACCCGGCCCGGGCCGAGCTCCTCCTGGCTGACCTGCTCTCGGGCCCCGAGGCGCAGACCGCCTACCGAGCTCTCCTCAATTCCCGCCCCACTGCCGACGCCTTCGAGGGCGCGGGAATGCTTGCCGAAGCCGTCGCCAAAGACAGCGAAAGCGCGCGAGCCTGGTATCGCTTCGCGCTGGAACAGAAGGATCTGGAAAAGTCACGCGCGGCCCTGCGCAAAGCGATGGAGTTGAATCCGCGGTGGGCGCTGCCGCATGCGCGCTGGGCTTCCACCGAGTCGGACCCCACACGCCGCGCCATTGTCTATAAGAAGGCCACTGAGCTCGATCCGAGGATCACCGCAAACTGGATTGCGCTCGCCGAAGCGCAACAGGACGCCAAGGATTTCAAGGCCGCCAACCAGTCCTGGCGCATGGCTGAGCGTTCGGCTTCAGAACCCGCCCAGCGCGAAGCGATCGAAAAGCGGCGGCTCGAGTACGAGCAGTTGCGCCTTGACCTCGAAGCCGCCGAACGCCGCCGGCAGGAAGAAGAGAAGCGCCGCGAACTGGAACAGCTCAAGCAGAAAGCTCTCGCCGATATCCGCGCCGCCGAGGCACGCGCCAACGCCGGTGCGCCGGGCCTTGACCCGAACCAAAAGGTGGTGGAGTGGTGGGATGGTCCGGCCGGGACGCCGGCCAGCGGCAGGCTGATGCGCGTCGATTGCCTCAACGGTCCGGCGCGGCTGGTGGTGCGCGACGCCAAGGGCCGCCTCACTCAGTACAAAGTAGCTGACCCTTCCAAGGTAGCGATCTCCGGCACCGGCCAACTCACGCTGTCCTGCGGCGCGCAACAGCCGGCTCGCGCCGTTCGCTTGCAGTTCGAGGCCACGCCTGACCCTAAGCTCGGCACCGTGGGGAACGTCCTCACTATCGAGTTCCCCTAGATGCTCCCATCGATCCCCGCCCGCTGGCGCGTGATGTTTGTGTTTGTGCTGGCCTCGGCGTTGAGCTACTTGGATCGCCAACTCCTCTCAGCTCTAGCACCCACCATCAAGGCCGAGTTCGGCATCGACGATCTGCAGTTTGGGTGGGTGATTGCCACGTTCTCGATCGTCTACGCGCTATCGGCGCCGCTGGCAGGTCTCCTCATTGACCGCGCCGGACTCACCACCGGAATCTGCTCGTCGATCGCGTTGTGGTCAGCCGCCGGAATCGCCACCGGGTTCACCGCCGGGCTACCTTCGCTGCTGGCATGCCGTGCCTGGCTCGGACTGGCCGAATCGGGCAACATCCCTGCCAGCGGCAAGACCATCGCGATGTACCTGGAGCCGCGTGAGCGCGCGCTGGGATCGGGCGTCGGCCAACTGGGCATCTCGATTGGCATGGTGGGTTCGCCTCTCCTGGCCAGCTACTTGGCCACCAACTATGGTTGGCGCTCGGCGTTCGTAGTGGCTGGCTCGCTCGGCTTTCTCTGGATTCCCCTCTGGCTGGCCACCACGCAGGGCGTCCCCACCAATCCGATGGCGAAGGAGCCCGGATCCAGTTGGGACCTGCTTCGAGACCGGCGGCTCTGGGGCTTGGTGGTCGCCAACATACTGGCCATGACCACTTACAGCCTGTGGAGTAACTGGACCACGATCTTCTTTGTCAAGACGTACCAGCTCACTCAGAATCAGGCCAACTATCGCGTCGCCTGGATTCCGCCTATCTTCGCCGCGCTCGGCGGCCTCACCGGCGGAGCCATGTCCCTCCGGTTTCAGCGGCGCGGGCTGAGCCTGATTGACGCACGCTTTCGCGCCGCGCGTATCGGCTCTTCCGCCCTGCTCCTCACCGCCTTCATCCCGCACTTGCCCAGCCCGCTCCTGGCCGCGCTCGCGATCGGTTGGTGTTTCTTCTGGACCGTGGCCTACAGTGCCAACCTCTATGCGCTGCCGATCGACTACTTCGGACCCGAACGCGCCGGCCAAGCCATCGCAGCTTTGACGGTTGGCTTCGGGCTGCTGCAGACAGTGATTTCTCCGTGGATCGGCGCCCTTGTCAGAGATCGCGGTTTCTCAACGGTGTGCATCGTCATCGCTGTGATGCCGCTGCTTTCCTACCAGATTCTGCGACTAACGAGAAGACCGTCGTGAGCCTGCGCGCCAAAATCAAGCAACTCTGGTTCAGCATTCGCGGCATTGATCCGGAGGCCGTCGTCGTTACGTTCGCCACCGCTCCTCAGCCTCTGGCCTTGGCCATGCACGAGGAAGTGAAGCGGCTGATCCCGGACCGCCGCCACTTCCTCGTCGAAATGCAGCCCGGCTCCACCTGGCATCTCTGGCGCAGGCTGCGCCGGCTTTTCGATGGCATGCGCATTGGCATGGCGCCGGTCCTGATCGGGACTGGAAGCGAGTTCACCGCTCTCCGCCGCGCCGCCTGGCTGCTGGCTCCGCGCAAGATCCTGGCTTATAATTCACGGCTTGAGCGGTACCATCTCACCCTCGGCTCGCCGGTTTCGAGCCTCCTGTTTGCGTGCGGACTGCCGCTCGACCGCATTCACCTCCGCCCATGGTTCTGGCCTTGGCGATCAAAGGACCGCAGCACGCTCGCCCCCGGCCATCGCCTGGTTCCCGGCCGTCCCACCTCGCCCACACGCGCGCGGGCAGCCGTCGTCACGCCGTTCTTTCCCTGGCCGCTCTCGCACGGGGGCGCAGTCCGCATCTATCATCTGCTCAAGGAGGCCGCTGTCGAATATGACATAGACCTCTACGCCTTCCCCGAGCACGAAACCGAAGCGGACTTGGCCGAGCTCGCTCGTTTCTGCCACCGCCTGTTTTTGCTTCCCAAGGCGCGCTATCGCGAACCCAACTGGTCCACGCTACTGCCGCCTCAAGTGCACGAGTATTGGTCACCCGAACTGGCACACCTGTTGGCCATGCATCGCGCCCCTGTCACCCAGATCGAATTCACCCAGCTAGCCCTTTATGCCGGCGAGATCCTGGTGGAACACGACATCACCGCGGATCTCTACCATCAGATCTACGAGCGCGATCCTTCCACCATGAACTGGTGGAACCTCTGGCGCTGGGAACGCTGCGAACGCCGCGCCATCGGTCGCGCCGAAGCCGTGGTCACGATGTCGGAGAAGGATGCGGCGCTGGCCCATCACCCACAGTCGGTCGTCATTGCCAACGGCGTGAACCTGGCGCGCTTCCAGCCCTCGCCGGAACCGGACGGACCGCCACGTCTCCTCTTCATCGGTTCCTTCCGTCACTTCCCCAATGTGTCGGCTCTGCGCTTTTTCCTCGACGAAGTTTGGCCCGCACTGCCCAGCGACTTGGATTTAACGGTGGTAGCCGGACCCGACCCTGAACTACATTGGCCCGGTTCCCTGCCCCGCCTCGATCGCGTCCGCATTCTAGGCTATGTGGCGGACGTTAAGCCGCTCTATGACCAATCGAACGTAGTCATCGTACCAACGGTTGTCTCGGCGGGCACCAATATCAAGGTGCTCGAGGCCATGGCGATGGAACGGGCCGTTGTCTCAACATCGAGCGGCTGCGCCGGCCTCGGTCTGGTTCATCAGGAGAGCGTGTGGGTGGCTGACGGAGCGCCAGCCTTCATTGAGGGCGTCCGTCGTTTGACGCAGGATCGCCCGCTGCGCCGGCGCCTTGCCACCGGTGCCCGCGCGCACGCCGAACGCAACTTTTCGTGGAGCCACCTTGGGCTTCAGCAGCGCCAACTCTGGAGAAAATGGGCCCCGTCGCCATTGAAACTATATACCGGTCAGGAGGCGGACCTCGCCGCGATCGAGCGTATCCAAAGCATCTCGGCCGGGGCCGCTCACTGGCCACCGCAAGACTATCTCGCCCATCAGCTCACCGTCGCCAAGCTCCACGGCGAAGTGGTGGGATTCGCCGTCACTCGCCCCACTGCTCCGGACGAAGGCGAACTCCTCAATCTCGCCGTCGATCCCGCCCATCGCGGCCACGGCATTGGCCAGCGTCTACTCGAAACAGCTCTGGAGAGGACATCCGGCGCGATTCATCTGGAAGTCCGCGAGTCCAACCTCGCCGCCATTGGACTATACGAAGAGGTAGGGTTCTACGTAACGGGCCGCAGAAAGGCGTACTATCAAAATCCTACTGAATCGGGGATTGTCATGACGCGGCGAAAGTGATAGAGTCTGGATGGGTAGAGGTCTTCATAGATCGATACCCGGGTACTCAAAAGCCACTATGGCAACGAAGATCACCCACCGAGCCAGAGCCACTTGCCTGTCAAGGCGACCCAGGCTCGGCGTGGCGACCTTACCACTGACAAGTAAGGAGGCATACGCTACATGGAGTTCACTAGCGAAGCGGATATTAAGGCGCATCTGATCAAAACCGATGCCCACTTCCGGACGCTTTCAAGCCAGCATGACACCTATAAGAGGTTGCTGAGTGAGTTGGAGACCAAGTCTCACCTCACTGCGGAAGAGGAGGTAGAAGAGCATCGGCTTAAAAAGCTGAAGCTTCATGCCAAGGATGAGATGCGCCAATTGATGGCTCGGTATCAGCCGCAGCCAGTCGCTTAACAGTCGGTTCAACTGAGATAAGGTTTAATCGCCCGGCGGTCGCAAGGCCGCCGGGTTTCGCATTTTGTCGGGTGACAAATGTCACGCCACCCGCCTGACGATCTCCACTGTTGAAACATTTCCCAAATCCGTATTCTGGATCCGGAGGCAATAGGAAATGATCGCCGCTCAACTTGAACACACTACCCGGCGTTTCGGAGCCATCACGGCTCTCGATGACGTCTCACTGGCACTGGCTCCCGGCACTCTCACGGCTCTCCTGGGGCCGAATGGCGCAGGAAAAACCACGGCCGTCCGGCTGTTGCTGGGCTTGGCTCGTCCGGACTCCGGACGTGTGACGGTCTTCGGCCATGACCCTCAGTCACCAGCCGCGCGCGTCCGTTGTGGCGCCATGCTGCAATCGGGGCGGGTGCCGGAAACCCTGCGAGTCCGCGAGCACATCGACTTGTTCTCAAGCTATTATCCGCAGCCGATGCCGCTCCGCCACGTGATCGAAGCGGCGGGCCTCGATGGCCTGGAAAACCGGATGTTCGGTCAACTCTCGGGCGGGCAAAAACAGCGCGTGCTATTTGCACTGGCCATCTGCGGATCACCCGGGCTGCTCATTCTGGACGAGCCCACGGTGGGTCTCGATGTCGAAACACGCCGCGCCCTGTGGCGCCAGATCCGGCAGATGGTTTCGAGCGGAACCAGCGTCCTGCTCACGACCCACTACCTGGAAGAAGCCGACGCCTTGGCTGACCGCGTAGTGGTGCTGGACCGCGGCCGCATCACCGCCGACGGCTCGCCGGCCGAGATCAAGGCTCGGACGGCACATCGAATCATTCGTTGCGTCACAGCACTAGATGCCACGCGAGTCACGGCGATCTCAGGCGTGGATCGGATCCACTCAGACGGAGCGCGCATGGAAATCTACTGCGCCAACCCGGATCTGGTGTTACCCCAGCTCTATGCTTTGGACCCGCACCTATCGGGCCTCGAAGTTGGGGCGGCCGCTCTTGAAGACGCTTTTCTTGCTCTGACCAAACATGAGGTGATTCAGTGAAACCCTATCTGCTCGAAATCAAGTATGAGTTCCTATCGCTGCTGCGCACGCCACGTTTTGCGGTCCCTACCCTGTGCCTGCCGGTGATGTTCTACGTGCTGTTTGGAATCGTGATGCACAGACGTTCCAGCGCCTCGCTCCTGCTGCTGTGCGGATACTCGGTCTCCGGGGTCCTTTGTGCGGCTCTTTGGGGTATCGCGCCCTCCACGGCCTCTGACCGCAGCCTCGGATGGCTCGCCGTGAAGCGCGCCAGTCCCATGCCGCGCTACGCTTACTTTGCCGCCAAGACGGCCGCCGGCGCCGCCTTCGGGTTGCTGGTTCACTTGTTGTTGACAGTCGTCGCGATCTGGGCCGGCCACGTCCACAACACCTTGGCTCAGTGGCTTTGGTTCACCGTGGCCTTGATCGCCGCCGTGCCGATGTTCTGTGCGATGGGATTCCTGCTCGGCTGTCTGCTCACCCCCAGTTCGGCGCCCGGCATCATCAACATGATCGCGCTGCCCATGGCCGTGTGCTCCGGCCTCTGGTTTCCCACCGAAATGCTGCCGCCCTCCATGCGCATGGTCGGTCCATGGCTGCCGCCGTATCATGTATCTCAGATTGGACGCACAATTCTGGGTACGCTGGAAACTAATGAAATCCCGATGCACGCGGCCGCCATGGCGGTCGTGACCGTGATCGCCATCGCCGCGGCGGCCTGGGCTTGGCGGCGTGACGAGCCGAGCCATGGCTGAGCCTTCCGCGCCGCGCCGCTACCCGTTCCTCCCAGCCGATCCGGAAATCGGCTGGGTTCCCTATTTGTGGCTGGTCTACGTGTTGCAGATCCCGGCGTTCGTGTGGCTCAGCGGGGGAACGGCGCGCGACTGGGCAATCACGGCGTTTTCGTTGAGCTTGTTCCTTCCGCTCTATTTTGGTGGCTACTGGGTCCAGGACCGGAAGCTGATAATGGTCGGCGCCGCACAGTGCCTGCTGGCGATCGTTTTCGGACGTTGGAATCCGGGAGCCGCCGTATTCTTCGTCTATGCGGCAGCCTCGCTGGCACGCCTTGGCGAGCGAGCATGGTGGTGGATGGCAGGGTTGGTGGCGATCATCGGTATGACGGCCGCAACGGAGGGCTATCAGCGCAGTTTCACGATCGCCGCCCTGGTCTTCTCGGTCATCACCGGCGCCAACGTGATCCACTCGCACGAGCGCCGCCAAGTGAACCGGAGGCTGGCCATGGCTAACGAAGAGATCGAGCGCCTGGCGCAGATTGCCGAACGCGAACGCATTGCCCGGGACCTCCACGACGTACTCGGGCATACGCTATCGCTGGTCGTACTCAAGTCCGAACTGGCCTCGCGTCTGGCGGCGTCCGATCCCGCGCGCGCCGCCACAGAGATTGCGGACGTAGAGAGGATCGCCCGAGACGCGCTGGCGCAAGTTCGGGCTTCGGTGCGCGGCTATCGCTCCCAAGGGCTCGCCGCTGAGTTGGATCAGGCCCGTCAAGCCCTCGCATCGGCCGGAGTACGCCTGGAGAATCGGCTGGAGTCAGTCCCGCTCAGCGCCACGCAGGAAAGCGCCCTGGCGATGGTGATTCGTGAGGGCGTCACCAACATCGTGCGTCATGCGCAGGCCACCGAGTGCGTGCTTTCGCTGCGACAGCAGGATGGCTCGGCTGAAATGCGGATGGCCGACAACGGGCGCGGCCTACGGGGAGCCGAAGAAGGCCTGGGCACCCGCGGCATGCGGGAGCGAGTGCAATCGCTGGGCGGCACGTTACAGCGCGAGGGCCGCGCCGAAGGTACCGAATTGGTCATCCGAATCCCGATGAGCGCCGCATGAAGAGCATCCGTATTCTGCTGGTTGAAGATCAGGCGATGGTTCGCGGGGCTTTGGCGGCGCTGTTGTCCACCGAGGCGGATCTCGATGTTGTAGCTCAGGCTGCCGATGGCGCCGAAGCGTTGGGACTGGTTGCCCAGGCGCGCCCCGATATCGTGCTCACCGATATTGAAATGCCCCAGATGACCGGGCTTGAGTTGGCGGCCGAACTGCACAGCCGACCCGTGCCGCGCCCGCGCGTCATCATCCTGACCACGTTTGCCCGCGCCGGCTATCTTCGCCGAGCACTCGAAGCGGGCGTCTCCGGTTATCTGCTGAAAGACTCCCCGGCCGCCGAACTCGCCGGCGCCATTCGCCGAGTCCATGCCGGTGGCCGCGCCATCGATCCCACTCTCGCCGCCGAAGCCTGGACGGAGGCCGACCCACTCACCGAACGCGAACGCCACGTGCTCCGTTTGGCCGGTGACGGCCTTTCCAACGCCGCCATTGCCGGGCAGCTCGATCTCTCAGAAGGGACCGTTCGCAACTATCTGTCCGAAGCCATGAGCAAACTGCAGGCGGCCAACCGCACCGATGCCGCGCGCATCGCCCGGCAAAAGGGCTGGCTGTAGATTGAAGTAGTAGGTTCTTCGCTGTTTCAAGTGGGTTGACAAGTTAGATCGAGTTTGCCGGCGATGAGGTAGATGATGCTTGCGAAATTGCGATGGGATCGATAGCCCCTGGCCTTTGCCTTGGCGGCTTGGACGAGGCTGTTAATGCCTTCGAGGATGCCGTTGTTGATCTGGGAGGAGAACCAGCGGAGGATTCCCGCTTGATGACGCCTGATGGTTTTGGCAGCATCGATAATGGGTTGAATACGGCTGTGGGTCGCCCAGAAGAACCATTTGTTGAGATAAGCCTCGGCTTGATCGGGCGGCTGACGATAGAGGTCCTGGAAGGCCAAGCGGATTTGGTAGGCGCGAGCCGTTTTGAGGTGAGAGCGGGGAAGGTCGAAGGCCGCGAGGGTGATCTTCTGATTGGCGCTAAGGTTGTCG
>JAYTKJ010000062.1:0-9370 GCA_043730365.1 Acidobacteriota bacterium
AAGCTGAGCACCACCATGTCGACCTTCACTTTGAAGATGGGCGTGTCAGGGTCAGTCGGCGTGGCAGCGGCCGGTTGCGGCTGTTGCGGCGCAGCCGGTGGCGCTGCTTGCGGTGCCGGCGGCGGGGCGCCCCACATCACCAGGCACGCCCCAGCCGCAGCCAGGCTCAAAACGAAAACGGAAAGACGATTCCAATTCACGATTGCAATTCCCCCAGGATCATTCCGCCACCGGCCGTCCGGTGGCCGTTCCCTTGCCGAGAACCTTTATTCGAATATCTTCTCCCACCGCACGGAGCGACCGCAACAGCGCGGGCCAATCCTCGAGATGCGTGGCAAAGATTCGCTCCACGGTCAACTGCGTCCACTCGGGAATCATCAGATTCAGCTTCTCGGGATTCAGATGCAGTTCGTCAGCCAATGCGGCGTAGTATAGATTGTTCGATTCCCAGCTTTCCGCCATAATGCGGCTTGAGTAGCCCATCAAGGTTGGGAAGGTCCGCAGGTTGAGCAGCTCAGTGCGGAAAGAAGTAGTCAGAGTTGGCTTGGGCGTACCAAAAGCGTGTGAGATAGCCTCGTCGCTCACTTCGGCCGGCGCCGCCGCGGCGATCCGGTGAATCTCGGCGGCAAACGGCCCATTGGCATTCTGCTTGGCGGCAGACACGCCCAACAGATACAACTCGGCGGCGGTAACGTTGTCGCGCGCATTCATGAGGTCACCCTGCGCCAGCAGTTCGTTCACCCGATAGGCGCGGGCCGGAGCGGCCAGACGCGACAGAACCTCGACGGCGCTCTTGCGCAATTCCGGATCCACCACCGCTTCGGCCAGCAGGCCCTCGCCTTGCCGAAGATGCAACCCAACCCAATGCATCTGAGCCGGCGTCACCCGCCACCAGCGCGGAATCTTGGCGCTGAGAATCATCTGCGGAACCAGGTCACCCCAGATGAGCGCCTGCTCGCGAGTGGGAATCATGAAGTTCTGTTCGGCTTCGGCCAGCGCGTAAGCGACGCCGGACATCGAACCCACCAGCCGGCCACCGGCGCTGGAGGGCCACCCGGAACCCAGCACTTCGGTGGATCGCCACGTCTGGTTGGTGCCCTGCACGCCGAGGAAATCGTGGCTGCGCACAAACACCGGATTGGTCTTGAGCAACTGCGCGCCAGGCGGTGCGTAGTAGAGATAGTTGAAGCCCACCAGCGTATCGCGCAGGAGCGGCGCCAATTGATTGCGTGCCGAGTTCAGCCGCCCGGCGTCTGCCGGACCCGGCTTTTCGAGCAGCGCCCGCAGGTTCATCTTGCGCTGGTTTTCGATGTGCTTCTCGGTAAAGAAGCCGAACGACAACGCATTCTTTTCCGCTCCAGTCATAGCGGCCCGCGGCAATTGCAACTCCGCCAGCCGAGCCTGCAACCGGTTCACGATGGCCGGATTCAACTTCTCACCCTTGGCCATGCCGTCCAGTTGGGCGTGCATGTCGAAGAGCAGTTTCAGCGAGACCAGCTTCTGGGCTTCGAAGATGCGGTTCATCTCCTGCACCATCAACTGGTGAGTCTCCTCGTCCTTCGGCTTGGTTGAGCCCGCCAGCAAATCGAGCATCCGGTCATGCGGATTGCCGCGGCTCGAAACCCCGGTGGCTTCGAGAAGAGACTGCACGCTGGCGATGCCGATTTGAAAAACCTCGTACTGCTCTTTAACCTTGCTGAAGCCAGTGAGGATCTTCACCAACTCCGGTTCAGCCTGCGTAGCCGGCAGCAGACCGTTGCGCACCAGGATCTGCCAGATGCCGATGAGCGACTGCATGGAGCCCGCCGAATTGGCCCTCAGCGCTTGATCCTTGATCCCGTTTTCTGCCAGCACCGAGTCGACATAGAGCGAGATGGTCTGATCTGAAAGCGTCGGCACTTCGGTGATCACCGGATACTGCGATCCCACCACGCGCCAGTTGCGGGCGAGTTTGTCGGCGGTCGCCGGCTCCAGCGGAGTCTTGCGGAAATGGTTCACGTCGCTCAGCGCCATGAAGATTTTGAGCGGCTCGTTTTCCACCGCCTTGCGGCAGAGCGCAAATAAGGCCTCGATCACGTCGTCGGGATCCTTCCAGGCGGCGGCGGCCTTGGTGAGCTTCCCGTCGTACTTGCCGTGCGGGTGATTGATGAACAGGTTCTTCCACATGTCCAGCCCCCCTGGCAGATGGGGCTTGCCGTTGGGCTCCATGCGCATGCGCGTGGTCAGGAGCATGAGGTCGGTGTTGGACCGGAAGACCGGCCGGGCCGGTCCCGGGCTGGTGATCTTGCCCTTCAGCGCCGTGTAGAAGCGCTTCATCCGTTCTGGTTCGGTTAGATATGCCTGCACCGGGCCTTCAATGCGCGATAGCGAATCGAAGTAGCTGTTCAGCCAGCCGTCATCCTTGGCCAGGAGCTTTTCGATGAAAGCCGGACCCTGTGACGGCGACGCGCCCGCCAATTCAGCCCACATCGCTTCGCTACGGGCGCCGCCCGGAGACGTGACCTTGCCGTTGCGATTAAAGAGCATGCCGCCAAAGAAATCCAGCACGTGCGCAAAGGCGCGCAGGCGCTGCACCGGCACCGCCCTCTTCAACTCGTCCGCCGTGCCCCGGTCCAGCTTGGACATACCGAGGTAGAGGCGGCACATCGAAGGATCCGACATAAACATGTCGATGAAGTCCGTCTTCTCCTTCTCCTTACCGGTGGTCCAGTATTCGGGCCCGTAGAGCACGGGCACCGGGGACGGCTTGTAACTATAGTTGAAAGCGCGATTGGTGCGGAGTGCCTGTTCAAGATCAGCCAGCGGAAAGCCGGAATCGATGGTCAGGAAGGCCCGCGAGGCGTTGACGGTTTCCAGCACCACATCGCTGCCGCAGGCGCCGCGCATTCGGTAGCCAATAATCTTGAGCAACTCGCCTGTCTTGGCCGAGTCACAGGTTTCCACCTTCACCACTTTATCCGCGCCGGCAAAACGGTCAAGCTCACGCGCCTGTGAGAGGTAGCGGAAAATCAGCTTGAGATACTCGGTCTGCTCAAGCGCCTCCTGACTGTTGGCTGCCTGGTAGCCGTTGGTAACGATGTTGCGAGCCAATGCCGGCAGGACGTCCTCAGCCTTGAGATCGGGCGACAACGCCGCCATGCGATTAAAGCTGCGGATGGGGCCAGGAATCTCCGCACCGGGCAACGCCTCAGGCGTTTTCCCGTCCAGCGAGCGGGGCAATCCGGTGCCTCCGGCAGCGGCAAAGGCGCCCAGATGCTTGACGGCCGCGGTTCGGTCATCGGCCAACAGGTCCAACGCCACCAGCCGCCGCAAAATGCGTTGCTTCCGGGCTGCGTCCAGGTTGCCTTCGGCCAATCTGGCGTAGATCGCCCGTGCTTCGGGACGGTTGTACCGGTCCAGGAACTCAGCGTGCGCAACCACGTTGGATTCGATGACCGGCGACTGCCGGCCCGCTTCTTCCAATACGCGCAACGCGCCGGCCATGTCGCCTTGCGTCTCAAGCTGGCGAGCCCGAGCCGCCGCATCCTGGGCGATCAAGGGCGTGATCGCCAAGGCTCCAAACACCGCCGCCATTACAGCAGGAAAGCGCTTCATTTCACTGCCTCCCCATTGATTTAGTGAGCCGGGAAAGCGGCCCAGTGGACTTTACTCTACCACCAATTATGAAAGGTTAACGCGCCCGCCCCGGATCGCCAAGGGGCTTGGCAAAGAGTTTACAGCCTATCCGCTCCCGGAGTGGATCCGGCTTCCCGGCGGCTGTTCGCTCAGGATTCGCGATTCATGGCCCAGCAGTTCGTCCCAGCGAGCCTTCACTTCGTCGGCGGGCGCCATCTTGTTCGCCAGTTTCAGGAACACCCTATAGTGCCCGAATTCGGACGAAAACAGGGCCTTGTAGAAAGCGGCTAGCTCCTCGTCGGTGGTGGTCGCCGCCAGCACGGCGAAGCGTTCGCACGACCGCGCTTCGATCAGCGCCGACACACAAAGCCGGTCCAGCGTCTCGCCCGGTTTGCCACTCCGCACCAAAGCCCGCAGCGCCGAAGCGTAGAAACTTTTGTGTCCGCGTTCCATGCGTCCGCCGCGTTTCATGAGCAGGCGGGTGACCTGGGCCAGATGCGCCGTCTCGTCCCGCGCCACGCCGGTGAGAGTTTCCACCCAGCCCGGCGTCCACTCATTGGGCCAGCGCGTCATGAGCTCCATGGCATTCTGCGCCGCTTTCATTTCGAGGAAAGCGTGGTCGATCAGCAGAGCGATCGGATCAGCCAGAGCGGCCGTACCCCATGCCAGCGGCGTCTGCGAGCGCAACGGCAGCGTCGCGGCCTTTTCCCTCAAATCCACAGCCACCCTCTCAAGGTATCGCGAAGGCCCGCTACACCACCACCAAGCCTTGACGAATCCCGCGGGCGACAGCCTCGGTCCGCGACCCGGCGTCGAGCTTGTCCATGATCGAAGAGACGTGAAACTTGATGGTGTTCTCGCTGATGCCCAACCGCGTGGCGATCTCTTTATTGCCGAGCCCTTCGGCCAGGAGAGCGAGCACTTCAGACTCGCGCGGAGACAGGAGTGTCGACGCCGCCAGCTCCGGCCATAGGCGCGCAGCGCTCCGATGATGGGAAGGATGCAGGACGAGCAGCCCGGCCTCGATCGCGCGCAACGCCGCGGCCAGTTCCTCCGCTGAGACGTCCGTCGGCAAGCTCCCGCGGACCGGGCCATCGAGCACGGCCGGCTGAGCGGCCACGACGAGGACGGGCGCGCCGGCGCCGGCTGCATCTGGCGAATCCGCCACCACCACGTCAGGTCCTCGACCGTGCACGAGCGCGCTCCACTCGGCAGGCAAGGCGGTGCTTGAGACTAACTCGGCGACGCCGGACTGGCGCACCAGCAAGTCCAAATGCAGACGCTGCCGGTGCGTGGATGCGGCCACCAACACGCGCATCAGAGACGTACGGTGACCTCCCGCAAGCGAGTCTGATTGCCCCGCACGAACTGGAGCCGCAACTCACCGCCGCGTGCGGCTTGCTCGATCGCCTCGGGCAACTGCTCGGCCGAAGTGAAAGCGCACCCGGCGGCCGCCACGAGTATGTCGCCCACTTGGAGCGATGCCTGCGCGGCAGCCGCTCCCGACTCCACTTCGAGCAGCATCAGCCCCACTCGGCGCTCCGGCGCATTCACGCGCACGCCGCGCACCGAGACGCCGAGCCGCGGCGGAGCCGGGCGCGCCAGAAATTCCTTCACCGCTCGCACCGGAATCGCCAGGCCCAGGCCGCCGCGTCCCAGCACCATCGTATTGATGCCCACCAGTTGTCCACTTGCATCGGCCAGCGGGCCGCCCGAGTTGCCAGGAGCCAGCCGCACGCTGGCCTGCACCCAAGGCTGCGAACCCAATCCCTCTACCGGCCCGACGGCGCGCACCACACCCGCACTGGCCGCGCCTTGAAACCCCAGCGGATTTCCCACCGCCACTACCAGATGCCCTGGACGCAACGCATCGGAATCGCCGAAGGTGAGCGCCGGTAGCGCCATCGTAGCGTCGATACGCAGTTCGGCCAGATCGCGCCGTGGATGCTTCTTCACAACGCGCGCCTCAACCACGCGGCCATCCCATAGATGCACGCGGACAACGGCCTGGCGAGCCACATGAGCGTTAGTGATAACCACTCCTTCTCCGCCCGCTATCGCGCCTGAGCCTGAGCCGGCGCGGGGCTCCAGTGTTTCCACTTGCACGGTGGACCGGCGGACATGCTCGGTGAGTGCGCCAAATCCCGGGATTCCGTTGTTGCCGCTCACGGCCGTTCTCCGATGCGGATTTCGATCTGGCGCGCCTCGCCGCCGCGGATCAGTTGCGCCAAAATCGTCTGCCCGATGCGATCAGCCTCCAGCGCCGCCAGAACATCGTTGACCTCGCTCGTCGGCTGCCCGTCAAGCGAAACTAAAATATCGCCGGCAATCACGCCAGCCTGCTCGGCCGGGCTCTCCGGCTCCACACTCAATACGATGAGGGCCGACGCCTGTTGGATTCCAAACGAACGAGGGAGCCTCACCGCCTGCATACCCACGCCGATGAAGCCGCGCCCGATTTTGCCGCTTCGCAGGAGTGCCGCCACCACGCGAGAGATCGTGGCCGAGGGCACGGCGAGGGGCGCCAATCGCGACAGGGCGGCCGTGGCCATCCCGATCATGCGGCCCTCGCCGTCCACCACCAATGAGCCGGGCGTGCCAGGATACGTGGCGGCGTCCAGGCGCAGGTAAGAGTCAAGTTTGCCCCCACGCCATGTGCGCCACGCCCCGCTCACGGCGCTGAGGATGGTCATCGATGCTTGCGGGCCGGACTCGGGAGAGCGCCCCACCACCAGCACGAGTTGACCGGCGCGAGTTGGTTCCACCGCCTGCGAAAGCACGGACACGGCCTCCGATTGGCTCGCCGGCAACGTGAGGATCGCTAGATCCGTTAAGCCATCGCGGCCAGCCAGCGTCGCCTCCATCCGCTCACCGGCGGCATTGATCACGGTGAGTCCATCGTCGTGCTTGAGAGCTTGGTCAGAGGTGACCACGACGCCCGGCTGCCAAAGTATCCCGCTCGCTGTGTGCCGCCGGCCACCTTGCACAGCGACGACATGGCGCGCGGCTAAGTCGACAGCGCCGGCAATCTGGTCTGAGAGTTGGGAAAGCTGATTGGTCATAAGTTCCTGACTCCAGAGTGCCCCGGCTTGCATCGCGGCGGTACTCTCCAATCGGGTAGTCGGGACAATTGCTGCGGAGAACGGCCGCCATCAAGCAGATTCGGACCCACCCGCCGGGCCAGACGTGACCCTATGACCGCCCACGACCCCGGTGATTGGCCAGATAAGTCGCGAAGAAAACCGCGCAGTAGAACCCGGCTGTCAGCGGCACTGGCCGCCACGAGCGCACTTCCGTGCCGCTGGTACGGAGCCGAGGGCAGTCCTGGTCTACGCTACACTGTGCCGTTAGGCGCGACCTATCGCCGGCCAGAGGCTCAAGCAATTGAAACTGAACCGCTTGCGGGAAGGTCTGGTCTTGATAGTAGCGAAGACGAGCGCGTGTGTTAAACGGGTACCCAAGCCGTCGAGCAGCGGGCAGGGGAACCGGCACCCATGACGTTCGCCGGAAAGTTCAGACAGAATTGTGTATTCTGTTTAAAGATAACCGCGGGGGAGTGCCGCTCAACACCGTGCAGCAGCTTTTAGGATATGCGCAGCTGTCGACAACATCCATCTACGCAGATGCTTTTGGGCCGGAGAAGCGCCAGCTCGTTCAAAGGATGTGGAGCTGATGAGCAACTACACAAAGACGATGATTTGTCTTGCGACCTCGAAGAAGGACGGGGGCCGGTGTGTTGCGGGGAAGTCCGCTGACCATGGCCAATGGATACGCCCTGTTAGCCCTCGCGCGACAGCGGAGATTTCCTTGGAAGAACGGCGGTACCAAGACGGGAGTGAGCCCCGGCTTCTGGATGTTATTCAAATCCCAATGATGGCTCCCGTTCCGCGTGGACATCAGACCGAAAACCATCTCATTGACGGTCAAGAGTACTGGAGTAAAAACGGCTCGGCGACGTGGGCTGATTTGCTGCCGCTGCTCGATAAACCGGCTACGCTGTGGGCAAATGAGTCATCATCGACTGCTGGAACCAATGACCGTATAACGCCCGCCACAGCCGCGACCTTGACGAATTCTCTATGGTTGATTAAGCCGCAGAAACTCACCATACAGGTGTGTGCGCCGGGGGTGGCATTTGGAAATCCGAAAAGAAAAGTCAGGGCAAGCTTCCAGTACAACGGCACCTGTTACGACTTTAGCGTTACGGATTTGGGGGTAGAAGCCGACTTTCTGGCGCGTCCGGATGGTGATTACAAAATCGATCAAGAAGTCTATCTTTGCGCGAGCCTCGGCGAAGCTCATACGGACCCGCATGGAAACACTTTTTGTTACAAGCTGGTGGCCGCGATCTTCAGCCAGCAGCCATTGTGAGAGACAAGCTAATGCAGAAAACCGTTTTTACAATCGGCCATTCGACCCATCAGCAGGAGCGCTTCATCACCTTGCTCTCCCTGCATGGGATCACCGCGCTTTGTGACGTGCGCTCCAAACCCTACAGCCGCGTTAACCCACAATTCAACCGCGAAGAACTCAAGAAGGCCCTGCCTTCACACGGCATCGAGTATCTTTTTCTTGGCGCGGAGCTCGGCGCACGGAGCGACGATCCGGCCTGCTACGAAAACGGCAAAGTCCAGTATGATCGGCTGAGCCGAACAGAACTGTTTCAGTGCGGCCTTAAACGCATCCAGGACGGCATGAACAAGGATTTTCGGATAGCGCTGATGTGCGCGGAAAAGGAACCGCTCGAATGCCATCGCACCATCTTGGTGGCCCGGCATCTTGCTGCTCTTGGTATCGACGTGCAGCACATCCACGCCAGCGGAAAACTGGAAAGTCATGCCGATGCGATCAACCGCTTATCGCGCATGGTCGGTGTCCCTGAAACAGATATGTTCCGTTCGCCCGAGGAATTGCAAGCCGACGCCTACCGCCGTCAGGAAGATCGGATCGCCTATGCGGAGCGGTCGACAACGGCAACAGCTCCCGTAATAGTCATGCGGAGCGCAGGATGAAGATTTTCACCATTGGGTTTACGAAGAAGTCCGCCGAGCAGTTTTTCACACGGCTGAAGAATGCTGGCGTGCGGCGCGTCGTCGATGTACGCCTCAACAACGTGTCGCAGCTTGCGGGCTTTGCCAAGAAAGACGACCTGAAGTACTTCGCGAAAGCTATCTGCGACGTTGACTACGTGCATGTGCCGGCGCTTGCGCCGACCGCAGATATTCTCGACCCCTACAAGAAGTCAAAAGATGGTGACTGGCCCCTGTACGAGCGTCAGTTTTTGGACCTCATGCAAAAACGCTGCATTGAGGAGACTGTGCCGAAGGAAATTCTCGATGGAGGCTGTCTTCTATGCAGCGAGGAAAAGCCCCACCACTGCCATCGGCGTCTTGTTGCAGAGTACTTGAAAGAAAAATGGGGCAGCGTCGAGATCGAGCATATACCGTGACGACACACCCTTGAACGTGGGGACACCTCGCTCTCAAATCGCGATCCGCTCGACCTCATCGAGGCTGATCTCGGTGCGGGGTGATTCATGCGCTGCAATGTGCTGGACGGTTTCTAGTTGCCGCCATTCTTCAGGTATGCGTTGATGCCGGTGGCCCGGAACGTGTGGTTGACGATCTTCGTCTTGATGCCGGCGATAGAACCCGCAAAGTCGCTTTTAACCGGCCAATCTCAAAATGAACGTATTCGTGGAACCCGGATGCGCTCATTCTTTTTTCGTTCGACACTGGTGCGTGCAGGAGGGTGA
>JAYTKJ010000063.1:0-28079 GCA_043730365.1 Acidobacteriota bacterium
TGCGAAGCTGTCAGCCCCCAGCCGACGGCAAGACCAGAGGAGTTCAACGCCGTGGCGGCACCGGATCCGCCGCCGAGGCTACCCAGGTCAACCACTTGAAAAACAGGCGTGGCCGTGAGGAGGCATACGGGCAGGCTATCGCAGCTGCGCAAAGACGCATGACACCACGATAATGCCTGACGATGCGGGCCGGAATCTATCCACCGGCCCAGTCCGAAGGAAGTAGCCGTCCGTATAGGCGAAGGGCTAATGGCGGTGCGCCGCGCAGGGCGCGAACCCTGCGCCAGTAGATCGAACGGATGGAAGATCTGCTTTGACTTAAAAATAGGCCCGCGGTCAATGGCATTGGCGCATAGTTTCGGCTGTGGTCATAATTGTATGTCTGGACTCCGCATGATGCGCATGATTTATGCGGTAAGCCCGCCACCTCGATTTCGCCCATGAGTGGAACCTCCAGCTGAACAACCGTCTGCAGCGGAGTGCCCGACTTGTAGGCGAGTAGCGGCCGGCTCGTGATGCCGAAGGGACGAAACACCTTGTCGAAAATCTCCGGTGAAAGATTCCGCGCCGCCTTCCCAAGCTAGACATATGGGAACCGTCTGCTCGAGACCGATCGGGCATGTCGGACAGTCCTTCTTGCACGTCACCCGAAAAAACTCGGTCGCCGCGCCGGGCTCCGAATATCCGATCAGCGATGCGTCCATCAATAAGTGTGGCGCGGCCCGGCGTTCGGCATCGCTGAATTTGGCCGAAACGAAATCGGCCAGTGGGTCGCTAGTGCTTCCGTAGTGGCCGACCATGACATTCAGAGGGTGAGCCGCCCAAGCACGATGGAATTCGACGAGAAATATCCTCGATCAAGAGTTCCTCGTCCGATCTCGGCGGGATTGACAAGCCAAGCGAATCCAAAATCGGGAGTGCGAGGTCGGCCTCGACGTGGAGACGATGATGAATGGTCATCGGCCAGCTGAGTTATGTTTTGGCTGCGGCGGCAGTCTTGCCCTTCTTGCGGTTGGGGTCATGCTGCCAGCAGAACTTCTTGCCCTTGGAGGCCCGGCGTTTGCATTGATCGCCGTCGTCGGTCTTGGCGATGCAGCGCTCGGCGGCGGGAACTTCCTTGGCGGCGGTCGCTGCCTTCTTGGCGGGCGCAGTTTGGGTGGCGGCGGCCTTGGCGGGCTCAGCCGTCTTAGCTTGGCCAAATAGCGAGGCGGCGGCGAGCGCGGCGCTCAGGAAAAGGGAACAGGCCATGGTGTTGAATCTAAACATGGATTCAATCGTATCGCCGTTGCCGCCGTAAGTGAACTGGCAAGGAGGTTAAAAAGCCTCAATCTGGCTCTCAGCCGCCAAGTACGTCGCGCACCGAACTGATCGACGGAGCGAAGAAATAGCCGCCGCCGGTGGGAATGACGAATTCCCGATCGAGGAAGCACCGCCGCGCGCCGGGAACATCGATAAAGCGGCGGCGGCTGCCGTGCGTTTCTTCCTGGCCAATCACTGGGTCATGCCCGCCAGGGTTTGGCAGATTCGGGGTGTTGCTCCAGCGCCGGATCAGCGTCTCAAACTGATTCTCGATGGAAGCTTGATAGGCCACGAAAATAAGTCCGCGATCCGCCTTCAACTGCGCCGCTGTCGGGCGCTTGGTGCCGAGTAGGGTCGCGCCATAAGGAATGCCGCGGCGCAAGAGGAAGCGCGTGCCTGTGTCTTCCGACACGCCAAGGTCAGTCGCGCCGTCGCGCGGATTCACTTTCCGGATGTGCGCGAAGTGCGGGCAGACCTGCCCGAGAAAATCATTATGGGCAACGGGGAAATGGTCGCCGGGATAACCAGGAGCGTTGAGCGCCACCGGGGTCGAATCCCGATTGAACGCGAAGTGATTGTTGGCCAAGTCATCAGCGCCCAGCGCCGCGTCATCGGCCGCCGGCGAGCGCATGATGGGAGCACCGCTCTGCCATCGGCCGACCATCTGCGATGCCAACTTTCCGGCCGGCACGCCGATTTCACGGGCCTGCTTGTTGACGAATTCCCAGAACGCCCCGTAGTCTTGCCGGAGCCTGCGGATCACCAGATAGGAGCCGTTCCTGGCCCAAGCAGGAAACAGGGTCGCAGGCGTCGCCGGTGTGGTGTCAAGCGACATTGGCTCCTGCCGCGGCAATCCGAGCACGAACTCGCCGGGCCAGATGAGAGGCTGGCCGGGCTTGCCGAAGAACTGAGATCGCGCGTCGGCCGGGTCAATCCATCGGCGCGTGAGAAAATCGGCCGGCCCCGCCGAAACGCGGCCGCGAATGCCGGGCTGCGAAATTCCGTCCTTGAAGCCGAAGTGCTCATGGCCGCGCCACGGATCCGGCAGCGTGGCGCCGTGCTGGAGATAAATCTCCTCCAAGCCGCTCAACGCCGCGCTGGCCCGCAGCAGTGTCACCTCAACCAATCCCCAAGCCTTGTCGTCGCTGGCTACGATCACGACGATGTCAGCCTCCTGGTCCGGCCCGCCCACTTTCCAGCGCCTCTTGTTGCCTGATGCGCGCGCATCGGTGGGGTCGCCTAAGAACTCGGAGCGCCTGGCCAATCCCAGCCGGAAGGCCTCGTCACCGAACTGTGAGGCATCGCCGGCCGGGGCCAGTTTGGCGATGGCGGCGGCGGAAAATCCCGCGTTGATCCAGGTGGCCTTCACCGGAAGATGCTCTTCACCATGCGCCTCGCGTGCCGCTCGATACAATCGGTTGAAGGCCAGCACCTCGCTGGTGGACGCCAGGCGCGGAACAAGTTTCTTCTTGATCCACTCCTTGGCTCGCTTGACGTTCTTGATCCGCAGATACAGGTAAGACTGGTAGTCCTTATTGAAGCCCGCGAGGATGTTGCCTTGAATGTCGCCAACGTCAAGCACGGGCTCATCCGGTCCAACCGCCGCCGTCATCGTGGGGCTTACTGTCAACGCAGCATGCCGCATGAGGGAACTCATCTTGTCCTCCTACTCCGGTTGGGCCGATTGTCCCTTGTCGCCGCAGCCCCTGCGCTTACCGACTCGAAGCTCGGCGGCCCCGCCGTGCCACAGACGAGCGGTGTATTCGAGAAACTGCCCGCGCGGCACGCCTGCCCAACCACCTTCATCGTCACGTGCTCGGCAATCTGCCCTCCGTATTCGATCTTCAAGCCGCCGACCGTCATATCACCCACCACAAATCCTTCCCCCGCCGGTACTTCGTACGTGGCGCGGACGGTTCCTCCGTCGAATCCCCGCAGCATGCGCCAGTAGTCGCCGGCCGGGCTTCCGTCTGGTTTCAGGAAGCCCGTGTCGTCTAGTCCGTCTATCAGGAGTCCGACCGGGTTCTTCAGCGTGATCGCAAAACCCAGACGGGCCAGGGAGTTGATGTCGGAGCCAATGCGCGGATCGCTCGAACGCACTTCGTCGCCGAATCCGCCGCAGTTGACCAACTGCAATGGATCCGTCACCGGCTGGCCCCCATGTTGCCAAAGCACGGTTGCGCCTGCTACGAGATTGATCTCGGCGCCGAGCGAGTTGGCGTTGTGGGTCAGATGCATCGCGCCTTTCCCGGTGTTCCAGCGGTTGAGCTTGTTGTAAGTTCCGGCGCCAGGGCCGGTGAACAGGTCCGCGTGGACGATCGATGGATCGATGTACCTCTGGTACAGGGTCAACACGGTGGACGGAGCGCGGCTTCCCAGGAAATCCCAATAGTCGTACGCTTCGCAGGTGAAGTCCACGCGGGTGATCTTGCCGGCGGGGTTGCGGTAGACGAACCACTCCAGGTATTCGTCCTGCAACCGCGCGACCCCGGTCGCGAAGACATCGGCGGCTTGCCACGCTGCCTTCCTGCTCTCGCGATTTCCGCGCAGGAATCGCATGGGAAAGCCCTCCCAGTTCACGGTCAGCTCGGCAGCCGGCTCGGTTGTGTCGGTCCGCATCGGGTTGTAGAGCTGACAGCGGCCGGCAGGCGCGATGCGGGCGTTCACTCTGGTAATTTCTTCGTCAAGCGTGTCAGAAATGAAGTCGCTCCAGGCCTGGTGTTCCGGCGAACCGGGAGCGAGGTCCGGAACGTTCCCGGGTGGGTCGAACGCAGCCAACAGCATTCCTGAGTCTCCTTTTGCGAATAGCACTTCGCGACGGTGTTCGTAGGTCAGTGACGAACGCAGGCATTTCGTTTCAGGAAATCTGACGCCGCGCCCTATCCTCAGCTTTTGGTAGCATCCATCTATGGAACACAGCGCCAACTTGGCTCGCAGGAATTCATGGCCGTATTGATCGAAGCCATCGACGTCAAGCGCCGGACTCTCTTTGAGCTTGACGACACGCCCTTCTATTGCCTCGAAGCAGACGTGCATTCGCCCACCGCCCGCGGCGGGCAGACGCTGGTGCGCCTGAAGATCCGCAACCTGCTCACGAGCGCCGTTTTTGAGAAGACTTTCAAGGCGAGCGACAAGTTCAAGGAGCCGGATCTGCAACTGGTTCCGGCGTCGTATTTATACAGCGACGGTGAAGGCTCCCA
Organism: Acidobacteriota bacterium; assembly: GCA_043730365.1. GTDB lineage: Bacteria > Acidobacteriota > Terriglobia > Bryobacterales > Bryobacteraceae > VFZP01. The sequence continues at coordinate 4,500 of JAYTKJ010000063.1, forward strand.
CTTCCTGGATCAGGAGAGCTTTGAAACCCTGACGCTAGCCGCTGAAGTGATTGGGAATGCGTTGGACTTCCTCGTCGAAGGCTCGTTGATTCAGTTGCACAAATACCGCGGCAATCCGATCGGTCTGCAACTGCCGATGTTCGTTGAACTGGATGTCGCCTACACCGAACCCGGCGTGCGCGGCGACTCAAGCGGAGGCGGGAACAAGCCGGCCAAGCTGGAGACGGGCCTGGAAATCCGCGTTCCTCTTTTTATCAAACAAGGGGAAAAGGTGAAGGTGTCGACGGAGAACCGCGAGTTCGCCGGGCGGGCGTGAGTAAGTGGACCCGCAGCCTACCCTTTGAGTTCGACCACTACGATCTCAAAGGGCTTATCGCTTAGATTCTCTTCCTTGTGGGTGGAGGGCGTGCTAAAGCCGACATCGCCGGCCTTGTGCTTGGCCATGACCTCTTTGCCATCGGCTCCCGTGACCTTGAAGTCTTGATCGGTGATGTAGACGACGATGCGATCCAGTGAGTGTTCGTGCATCGGCACCGATTGCTTGGGGCCGATCTTCACGCGGATCACCCGGACCTGATCGTTTTCAAACTCCACTTTATAGTGCTTGGGGTCGATCTTGAGCGGATCGGTGGCGGCGCCTTTCACCTTCTCTTTGGCACCCTTGTTCTTGAGCTCAAGCTCCACGATAGTTACCGGGTCGTTGGAGACGATCTCGGCGATATGCATGCCGGCGGCGGGGCTCCAGAGCGCTTGCCCGCCCTTCCAACTGACCGTATTGGGTTTGGAACCCTGGTACTCGAAGTCCTGCTTGCCCGGCTGCAGATAGATCATGACGCGGTTCATGTCGTGCTTGTGAAGCTTCGTTTTGTTGTGCGGAGTCTGGGTCACTTTGACGACTTTGACTTTTTCATTCTCGATGGGAACGCTCACGGCCTGAGCGAACAGCGTGGCGGCGACCGTGAAGAAGAGCGGAGCGGCAAGGTGTTTCATAGGGTGGGTTGAGACTGTTGTCAGTAAACTATCATATACTCGCTCTCATGCGCTGTGCCAGCCTGACCCTTCTTCTCACGATGCTGCCCTTGGGGGCTCAAGACGCCACGCAGATCACCAATCGGGTGGATCGCCAGACCCGGCCGGTGATTCGAGGGCGCTCCTACGCCGTATCTTCAATGCGGCCGGAAGGCTCGCAAGTCGCCGAGCAGATCTTGCGCGCGGGTGGCAACGCATTTGATGCGGCGGTGGCGGCGCAAGCAGTGCTCGCGCTGGTGGACGCGCCTAATAATGGTATTGGCAGCGATGCGATGCTGCTGGTGTATGATGCCAAGTCCGGACAATCCTACTCGGTGAATGCTGAAGGCACTGCGCCAGCGTTGGCCACTATCGACTGGTACAAGCAGCACCAGCAGGGCAAAATCCCCGTGAGTGAAGGATTGCTATCGGGCACCGTGCCAGGAGCGGTGGACGCCTGGTACACAATGCTGGATCGGTGGGGCACTATGACCTTCGGCGAAGTGCTGCGTCCGGCGATCGACATGGCGGCGAACGGGTTTGTGCTCAACGAGCGGCTTGCCGCTTCGCTGAAGAGCAAGAAGCTGCGGAAGTATCCAACCAGCATCAAGGCGTTTTCGCTCGACCGCGACTGGAAGGCCGGCGATGTCTATCGCGTGCCGCAGTTCGCCGCCACGCTCTCGCTATTGGTGGAAGTCGAGAGTGCCGCTGCGGGAGAGGGCCGTCGCGCTGCGCTCAAGGCTGCGCGCGACCGTTTCTACAAAGGCGACATTGCCCGGAAGATGGGGGCCTTTTCGGAGAAGAACGGCGGACTGTTCCGCTATGACGACTTTGCGCGTTACAGCGCAATTGTCGAAAAGCCGGTCTCCGTCAGCTACCGCGGCTACGAGGTGCTGAAGAACCCATCGGCCAATCAGGGTCCCGCTGAGTTGATCGCGCTGAATCTCCTGGAGACCTACGATCTGAAGGCGCTCAAACACAACTCAGCCGAATACATTCACGCCGGCGTCGAGTCCATCAAGCTGGCGTTCGCAGACCGCGAGTATATGGGCGACGAACTGTTCGTCAAGATTCCCTGGCAGCCGCTGCTCTCCAAGCCCTACGCCGTCGAGCGCCGCCGCCTGATCGATCCAGCCAAGGCGTCCATGGAGTTCCGCCAAGGCCAGATCGGCTCACACGCGCATCCGTCCGACATTGACCTATCGGGCGCTGAAGGCGACGGGGGCGACACTACCTATGTGTGCGTGGTCGACAAACATCGTAACGTCGTCTCGTTCACCCCGAGCCTGCATTCCAGCTATGGAACCAACGTTGTGATGGACGATCTCGGCTTCGCATTCAACTGCCGTGGGGATTACTACTCGCTGGTGCCGGGACACCCGAACGCGCTGGCGCCGGGCAAGCGCCCGCGATCGACTTTGCAAAGCACGTTGGTGCTCAAGGACGGCAAGCCGTTCCTGGTCACCGGCAGTCCCGGGGGAGATGACCAGGTCATGCGCACGATGCAGACGTTCCTGAATGTGGTGGAGTTTGGCATGAACGTGCAGCAGGCGATCGAAGCGCCGCGCTGGTCCACGCGCAGTTTCCCGATGTCGTTCTTCCCCCACACGATGTACCGCGGCGAGATGAGTGTGGAAGATCGTATCCCGGAGGCAGTGCGCGAGGCGCTGCGGGCCAAGGGACACAAGCTCAAGGTTACCGGCGGATGGTCCCTCGGCTACAATGCCGCGATTGCCATCGATCAACCCGCTGGTGTTCTCAGCGCTGGTGCGGACCCGCGGGTAGACGCTTACGCGCTGGCCTGGTGACCAAGCTAAGCAAGAGTTGGCAGACCAACCTCAGAGCCATCCACCTGCGCGTGCAGCGGTGGCGCCTTCCGCCACCACCGGCTTAGAAATACAGCCGCAGCGCCAATTGAAGGCGTCTGGGCTGATTCGCCTGATTCGTGATCAGCCCGAAGTTGGTGTTCGTCGGGGCCAGATTCGGCGCTGAAAAGATAGGCGTATTGGTGAGGTTGAAAACCTCAACTCGGAACGTCATGTTGAGGCGCTCGCGGATCGGGAAAGTCTTGATCATTGAAAAATCAACCTGGTTTACGCCGTCGGCGCGCGCGTCGTTGAACCTCGTCGGGAGCGTTCGGCGATTCGAGTCCAGTTGTTCGGCGTTCACGCGGTTGAAACGCGTGGTGTCAAACGTACGGTCCGGGTTGTGGCCGGTTACATTGAGCGGTCCGCCCAGGTAGATCACATTACCCCAGTTGAGTGGCGTGCCAGGCTGCAGCGTCAGAATCGCGTTGATGTTCCAGCCGCCCACAACTTGGTTGACCAGGCCGTGCGATCCGGCCAGAAATTTGCGCCCTCGTCCGAACGGCAGATCGTAAGTTCCGCTGGCCACCAGCCGATGCGTGCGATCTTCGGCCGCCACGCGCTTCTCGAGAAACGGATCCAATTCGTTCAACCGGCTGCGGCGCTCGAGCAGTTTTGACCATTGATAGTTGGCCATCATTTGCAGGCCCGACGAGAAGCGGCGCTCGAGCCGCGTCTGCAAGCCGTGGTAATGCGATGAACCATCGTTCAGGCGTTGCAGGTTCAGTCCGGTGAATTGCGGGTAGGGCCGGAGCAACTGATTGCGCGCGATGGTTCCGCCGTTCAACGTCGTGCCTGGGATGAGGCCGGCCATCGGGTTCGTGACATTGCCGCTCAGCTGATTGATCACCGGCTGATCGCGGAAGGGCGAATTGCTGAGATACTGCACGGGTATGCCGTTGGCTGCGTAATCCACCGGTAGCCTCACGCCTTTGTTGGCCATGTAGCCCACTTCGAGCACGGTGTTCTTGCTGAGTTCGCGTTGCATCGAAAGCTGCCACCGGGCCGAGTATTGGGATTTAGCCGCCGGATTGAAGACCGTGAGGCTTCGACCCAGGAACGTACTCAGCCCCAGCCGATTTCCCGTCGGCTGCTCGATCCCGTTCGGGAACGGATTGGCGAGTGTCGACGAGGGCGAAAGAAAGCCGTTCAACGTAGGCACAAAAGCCGTGGTCTGGCTGAAACCGGGCGCGTTGTTGCCGACCACGCCGTTGGTGAAATAGTAGATTCCGACGCCGCCGCGGACGACGGTCTTCGCGTTAGCCGTCCAGGCAAAACCAAACCGCGGCGAGAAGGTAAGCGCCGGGGTCGAATAGATCTCCTTTGAGCCGTCCCCGGCAAACTTGACTCCGCCGTTGAGGCGGAACTGCTGTAGTTCGGGGATCGGGTTGCGCGTGTAGGCCGCCTGCGCCGCCGCCGCGATGGGGCTGGCCGAGGCTTCGTCAAAGCCATTCACCGACCGGTTGTAGCGTTCCGTGGTGCCGGTCTCGTGCTCGGCACGCAAGCCTATATTCAACGTAAGATTCGAGCGTACGCGCAGATCGTCCTGCAGAAAGAACGCGTAGTAGTTGCTCTTGTTGGTGCGGGCGGCGTTTAGATCATACTGACCAGCCGTGGGCAGGCCCAGCAGAAACGTAGCGAAATCCTGGCCGAGCGGCGCGCCGGCGGCGTTGTCCAACGGACCCTGGGTCCAGTTGGTGCCGAAGACGAAATTGCCGTTGGATAGCCCGTAGTTCAAGTCGCTTTCTCGAAGCTGGCGAATGTCGGCGCCAAATTTGACCGTATGGCGGCCGGCGATCTTAGTAAACGTCTCAAAGAGCTGGAACGAGTCAAACGGAAACTGACGCCCGCCTTCATCGCCGACGCCGGTGAAGCGCGAAAACTGAATCCGCGGCAACACCCGGCGCGGCGAAGCCGTACTGAGCAGCGAAGGGAAGCCGAGGCTCGTTGAATCGAAGCCCTCCGAGTAGTTGACGCGAGGCTCCTCGAAGCGCGTCCAGTTGAGGCGCGAGTTCATGAGAAACGTCGGAGACAGCGTGTAGACGTCGTCCACCATCAAGCCCCAGTTGGTGCGTCGCAAAGCATTGCCCGCCGTGGGATTGTCGGTCAGCGATTTTCCGAAGGAGTTACCGCCCTGGCCGATCCGTTTGTTGTGGCGCGTGCTGAAGAACAACTTGTGCCGGTCGGAGATATTGAAGTCCAGCCGGCCCAGGTAGTTGTAAAAATCGTTGCGCTCGCCATTGGTGAGCGAGACGAAGTTGTCTTGGCCATCGGCGCGGCCAGGTTGATTGGGATCGGGAAACAGCTTCAGGTAGTTCAGAGCGATCGGCGAGATCCGGCTCGAAGGAATGATGTTACCGGCAAACGGCTGCCGGCGGATCCGCGCGCCTTCCACGACGCCTGTGGCCGGATCATAGATCTGGTAGGCGGATCCATTAGACAGAGCCGTCAGCGCCGAGAGATCACCGCCCTTCTCGAGGCCGGTGGGAACTGTGGAGGTGGATGGCGCCGGCAGCGCGTCCTTGATGCCCTCATAGGCGAAGAAAAAGAACACACGGTTCCGGCCATCCAGCAATTTGGGAATCAGCACAGGCCCGGAGAAGCTACCGCCCCATTGATTGAACCGCGAAGTAGGCTTCTTCCCACCCACCTTGTTTGTAAAGAAAGGCGTGGCTGCTGTGTTTGAAACCTGGTTGAATTCGTAGAGCGTGCCGTGGAACTGGTTGCTGCCGCTTTTGAGCACCACGTTCACCGTGCCGCCGCCCGTGTGACCGTAGGCCGCATCGGCTTGAAACGACTCCGCCTTCACCTCGGCCACGGCATCGACCGGAGGATTGTAGGCCACGCGCGAATCTCCCGTCGTATCCGGGGCGCCGTCGATCAGCAGTTCGTTTGAACGCGACGGCGATCCGCCCATCGAGAAACCCGAGGGCCCGGCGTTGTCGAACGGGCGCGTGAACCTGGGGTCATCGGTTGGCGTCACGCCGAAGGCAAGTTGCGCCAGCGCCAGCGGCGTACGGCCACTGAGCGGCATGTTCTCGATCTGCCGCGTGGTGATCACCTGCCCAGTGGAGGCGGTCGCCGTAGTCAAAATCGGCGCTTCGGCGCTCACCGATACCGTCTCCGTCATCTGCCCGAGCGCCATCTCGATATCCAAACCTACCCGCTCGTTGGCGCCCAGTTGCACGCCCGTACGGTCATACTTCTTGAAGCCACTGGCCTCGGCCGTGACGCGATAAGCCGCCGGCGGCAGGAACGGCACCGTGTAGAGGCCATCGGCGCCGGAGATTGTCTCCGATTTCGAGCCGGTTTCTACTTGAGTGGCGATCACCTTGACGCCCGCAATCACGGCACCCTGCTGGTCTGTGATGCGGCCGCTCAGGGTGGCGCGATATTCCTGGCTCATCGCGGTAAGCGCGAAGGCGCAGACAAGAAATACTGTACGCATGGCGAACCTCCCAACTCATTTTCCCGAAGCTCCACAATCATATCAGCCGGACAACTGGTTCGGCTGAACGAGGTGTCAATCATCCAGCCGCCGGATTCTTGCGGCAGAAGTCGATAGTCAGACGCACACGCGCAGCAACGGGAAATCACCACGGTCGCAGACGCAAGGCAGACCCGCAGTCTCAAGCGGCTCAACAATACAGATCTACACCATGGCAACGCAAGTCATCTTTCCGGCCGCTATGATGACCATAAGGCATGACAAGAGATCCGTTGCGCGTGGCCGCCTTCTGCGCTTATCTGGCGGCGTGGGCTGTGTTTGCCATTGGAGCGGTGGTAAGCGGACTACCGCAGATCCGCAAGCAAGCCGCCTCCCCTGGCTTACTGCGCATCCATCCCGCCAGGGCAGCGGGTACGCTCTTGCAGATCGCTTCGGCGCTGGCGATCACATTCTTCCTAGGCAGCGGACCCCTGCGCCCCGAGAGGATAGAACTCATCGGCACCCTCGTGCTGGCTCCCTTGGCCGCGGCGCTGTTTGCCTGGGCCATGATCTCCGCTTCGCAAAACGCCGGAGTGGAAACGCTGGTGACCCGGGGCGCTTATGCTTGGGTCAGACACCCGATGTATCTGGCTTTTCTCGCCATGCTGGTGGCTACGGGTCTATTGGCATCGAGCAGCCTGAGGCTCGCCATCGCGGTCGTCATGTATCTGGCCGGTTCCGAACTGCGCATCGCGTCGGAAGAACGCACGCTTGCCGCCAAGTTCAGCTCCGTATACGAGCAATACCGCTCGAGCACGCGTTGGCGCTATCTACCCGGCCTCCGTTAGCGGTTGCGGCACAGCCCGAGCCATGCCGCACCTGCGGACTTACGTTAGTCCTCGCATTTGTTCCCGCGGACCAGACGAGCTTCCACGATCACGCCCGCGCTAGTGCAAGTCCAGTAAACCGAACCGTCTTCACTGACCGCCACATCGGTTGGTTCCGGATCACCTTTGTTGACCGTCGTCATTTGCTTCTTTTCGAGGTCGTACTTCACCACTCGATTGGTTCCGCCGTTAGCTCCCGAGACACCGGGCGTCGGCACTTCGGTGAAATAGAGGTTCCGCCCTCTGCGGTCTAGCGCGATGCCCGTCGGCTTCTTCAATCCCGCCAGCAGCGTGGTGATCTTGCCATCCTTGGCAGAGCGCACCAGGATCACTCCGGCGGTGCGGCAAGTCCAATAGAGATCGCCGTCCGGTCCCACCGCGACGTCGACCGGTTCAGGTTCACCCATGTTGATCTTCTGAATCGTGCTGCCGTTGGATGAGGAGAAGACTCCGTTCATCCCGCCGGCGACACCGGGCGTCGGAACCTGGGTGAAGTAAATGGTTCCCCTCCGGCTCATGGCGAGCCCGGTTGGCCGGCTCAGGGCCTGGAGGAACGTCGAAGTTCTCCCGTCGTCGTCCTGTTTCAGAATTACGCCCGCTGTGCGGCAGACCCAGTAAATCGTGCCGTCGGAGCCCACCACAATATTGAGTGGCTCGGGCTCGCCGGTGTGCAGCGTCTTGATTCTGCCATTTTCCAGATTCAGTCTTTTCACGGCGTTGGCTCCACCGCCCACGCCAGGAACCGGCACTTCGGTGAAGTAAACCTTATCGTCATCGACTGCGATGCCCGTGGGCCGCGCCAGTCCTGACGCCACCACTTTCAGCTTGTATTCCTGTGCAAACGACGTGCACGAAAGGGCCAACAATAAAGACACCGGCGCCAAGGCGGACAAAGCCCGTCGCATCATAGTAGAGAATCTCCTTCAAGTTGTTTGCGACGAATCTGACGTCGCGTGTTATTGGTCGGAGGCTACGGGGAGATCCCCCGGCCGGGCGTTAAAATTCTGCAAGACTTATTGCCGTGCGCCCGACAATCGTCGCTGCGTGCGAGCGTCCGCGGATCGTCCGAGTTTGTCGAGGACCTGCGCCCAGGCGGCGCGAAAGGCTGGTTCGTCGGGTCTGGCTTGTACGGCGGCAGCCAACTCGCGTTCGGCCTCAGCCCGATGGTCAAGCGCGAGAAGCGTGACGCCGAGTTGGTATCGCGCTTCGACAAACGATGGCCGTGCCGCTAGGGCCTGTTCGAGCGCCGCCCGCGCCGCGTCGAGATGATTGAGCTTCAAATGCGCAAGGGCTACTTGATATCGGGCGAGCGGGTCGGCTTTGGCATCCAGCAGCTTCACTACCTCTGCGGCGTCACCTTTTTTGAGCAGGGCCACGGCGAGGTCAATGAGGAGTGACGAGTCAGGCGAGAGCTCAAGCGCGGCGCGATAGCCAGCAATTGCCTCGTCAAGCCTTCCAGCCTCCGCTTGCTGATGCGCGATCGCGGCGCGGTACTTAGCCTGCATCCGCGCATCGACGCCTTCGCGTAACTCCTTCACCTTGGCAAACGCTGCGGCGGCCTCGGTCTCCCTATTCAACTTCTTGTAACAACCGGCGAGCAGATAGTACTTCTGCGCGGCCTCGGTGGCGCTCTCCAGATGTGGAATCGCGCTGGCGCAGTCGCCTTGCTTGGCCAGCACCGAGCCCAGTTGGAAGCGCGCGTTGGTGTTGGCCGGTTCAGCGGCGACGACGTCTTTCAGGAGCGGCGTTGCACGCGCGAAATCCTTCGAGTCCGTATAGGCCATTGCCAAGTCGAAGCGCGCGCCAGGCAGTTTCGGGTCGAGGCGTAGCGCGGTCTGATATTCGGCGATCGCGGCCGGCAGCGCGCCGAGTTTTGCGTGTGTCCAGCCGGCATGATAGTGCGGCTCAGGATCGGCTGGGTCGAGGGCGATGGCGCGGCGGCAGGCTGCGAGCGCTTTGTCATACCCGGTCTCGCGTGCACGCGCGAATTTGGTCTCGAGCTCACACACGCGCGCCTGCGCCTGCGCGTACCGCGGATTGAGCCGGAGTGCCGATTGAAACGAAGCCAGCGCTGCCTCGGCGCGTCCGTCCTGTTGGCGGATGAGTCCCAGTAGATAATGTGCCTCGAAGAGGCCAGGATCCAGCGCCAGCGCCTCCACGAACTTTCCTGCGGCTTCCGGGAAACGGCCGCGATGAGACAATTCGATGCCCGCGTCGAGTATCGTCGATGCCTGGAGCAGAGCGGCGGCGAAGAGCGTTGCCACTACCACGTCAAGCGCATGGTCATCTGCAGCACACGTGGCTGATTGGCCGAAAACCGATTCGTCAATACACCGTCGCCGCCCGGCAGCGCCGTGCCCGGCATATTGAACACGTTATCCAAAAAGTCCAGATTCACGCGCAATGCCACCCGTTCGGTGAGGGGCACCGACTTGAACACCGACGCCTGCATGCTCCATATCATGGGCCCCAGGAAAAACTGGTTTTGTAGAGGGTGGAGTCCGGTGTTGAGAGTAGTGCGTTGGTTGGCGCCGTTGGCCAGCGGTACGAACACCGTATTGCTGTCATAGAAACCAAAGTTCGGATCGCTAGCTGTTCCGCCGTTTGCCGGAATCGGAATGATCGGCGACTGGAACGGTCTGTAACTCACTGGGACTCCCATGACTCCGTTAGGACGCCCCTGCGCGTCGACGCTATTGATGCGGTTGGCGGGAATGTAGCCGTTATAGTTCAAGTACCCGTCGTAGCAGACGCCGCTTCGGCAGTCTTGAATCGGGTATTTCTTGCCGTAGTATTCCAGGCCGTTGATCGGCCCCCACCAATTGGTGGGCATCTGGATGTAACGACTGGTTATCGAACCATTCCCGGCCACCTGCCATCCCCCAATTAAAGTGTTGAGTGCGCGTCCCGCATTGCCGGCCAGGGGCTTCCCTTTGCCCACCGGGATATCGACCAGGAAATTCCAGTTGACACGATGCTTGGGAATAGCCGAGTCGCGCCGGTAGTAAAGGAGACGATTCCGCGCCTGGTCATCGGCCGGAACGATGCCTTGCGCGAAGTAAGCTGCCGGTCTCATGGTATCGTCACGCCAGCCGTCACCAGCTACGCGCAGCGCGTTGCTCATCACGTAGAACATCTGGAACGCGAAGCCTTTCGAGTAGCGATGTTCAAACTCCAGTTGGAGACCGTTGAAGTTAGACCAGCCGGTCTTCTGATATCGCTGAATGGTTCCGAAAACCTGTTGATCGAACGGTCGCCGTGCCACCGGTGCGAAGGCGCCGGTGGGCAAGGGCTGTTTGGTGGTGGTGAACCAAACGTAGTCCGGCGGGTTGTCGTTGTAGGAATACCATTGCGACATTCTCGTGCCGTGGGTGCCCACGTAACCGGCCTTCACGACGGTATTTGCGAAGACTTCGCGCTCAATGAAAAGGTTCCACTCGTGGGCTCGTGCGGTAGGCTGGCGAGGATCGAGGTAGAACATGCTGCCGCTCCCGCGCGTGATGCCCGTAACGCGGGTACCGTCAAGTGCGTTAGCTGAGTTTACGCCGGCGATGAGGGTGGGCGCAGAACGCAGTTGATAGTTTGGTAGCCCGTCTGGGCTCTGCTCGGCCGCGTTCGAGTTGTTACTCACATTGGCTTGGCCCGGCATGGTGTTCTGCGTCTGCCCGGAGAACAGGCGCAACGACTCAGGGTAGGCAAAGATTGAATATCCACCGCGCACCACCGTGGTGCGGTTCCCGCCGCCGATGCGGTACGCAAAGCCGGCCCGCGGCCCGAAATCCCACAGGTTGGAATACACCATTGAATCCGGCAGACCCACGTCCTTCGGTGTCTTGAACGTCACACCCAGGTTGGTGTAAGCCTGAACCGCAGCCGGCAGCACGTTTTTCATTTCGGCGAGTTCGTTGATGGAGCGGGCCAGCACAATGCTCTTGCTCTTTTCGTCGAAGCCGAAGATCGTCTTGTCACGCTCGTTCACCGGGCTGTTGTATTCATAGCGGAGGCCGAGGTTCAGAGTGAGGCGCGAATTCACTTTGAAGTTGTCCTGGAAATAGCCCGCGCGTTCACGCACCCGGGGGCGATACCAGGATCGATTGAACCGGGCTTGGTAGGTTCCGTAGCCGAGGAAGAAATTGGCGGCCGTATGCCCGGTGAAGGGCGTAGCCGCGAAGTTACTGCCTGAAGTAGGATCGTACAGCCCGGTGGCGCCGACATTGTTGTAGTCGAGTTGGCCTTGCGAGATCTGTTGATCGTTGATCGTTTCCAATTGCTCCCAGCGGAAGCGGAGGCCGAACTGAAACTCGTGGCGGCCGCGAATCTTGGTGAAATTCTGATCTGCGTTGTAGATCTTGCCGTAGTTGATGGTGGGGTTGATGCTCGAATCGTAAGCCATCCCCGGCCCGGTGCTGGACGACATCGAATAGGGGATGCGCGGGAAACCGACGCCCTGGAAGGGATTCGGCAGGCCTAAGCCCGTGGCAATCTCTTCGGTGCCCGTGAACGGGAGTTGGCCGCGATAGTCGCGCGCCACCGTTACCAGAGTTTCGCTAAAAAACGTCGGCGAAAATGTATGGGTCCAATTGGCGATGCCGCTGTCGTTCTGCTGGCTGTCGATAAAGGCATTGGCGCGCTTGTCGAGCGTGGTGGGCGATTGGCCGTAAGGATCGCTCGTCCGCGCGGTAGTCGCCGGGCTATGCGAATAGCGGAAGAAAAGATGATTGCGGTCGTTAACCTTGTGGTCAATGCGCACCGTTTCCGTATGCTGCTTGGTGTTGTTGAATCCGAGGCCGAACCAGTTGGAGGTGACCAGCGGGTTATCGCTCTGGGAAGGCAGCGGCGTCACACCGTAGAGGTACTTGGCGAGCGGCGTTTGACGGCTGAGCGGCACCTGATTTCCGGTGAAAGGCAACCGGCCCCAATTCTGTTCGCGCGATCCGGTGCTGAGCGCATCATAGAGCGTGAAGCGGCGCCCCTGGCCATCGACCAACCCGCTGAAGTCTCCGCTGCGAAAAGCCGCGGTGGGGACGGCGATGCTGCGCGTGCTGGCTTGGCGAAGTTGGTATCCCTCGTAGGCGAAGAAGAAAAACGTGCGGTTCTTGCCGTTGTAGATTTTCGGAATGAAAACCGGGGCCCCCATCGAGGCGCCAAATTCGTTGCGCACCAGATGCGGCGGCTTGGTGAAAACGTCCTGGCGGGCGCGCGCCACGCCCAGTCCGCTGTTACGCGCCGTTTCAAATACGGAGCCGTGAATCTCGTTGGTCCCCGAGCGTGTCGTGATCATGAACGTGCCCGGGCGGTTGAGTTTCGCCGAAGAGTTATTGGTTTCGGAGCGGAACTCAGCGATCGTGTCGAGCCCGGGCGGGCGCGCGGGGATGGACTGCCACTCGCGATTCTCGAGCACGGCGCCGTCCTGCAGAAGTTCGGTGGCGTAGCGAAGTCCGTAGACGCGGGGCACTGACCCGGACTCCACGCCCGGCGTCGTCATGTAAATCAGGTTGGTGATGAAGCGGCCGTTGAGCGGTAATTGCTCGATGCGTTCACGCTCGATCACGGTCGCCAGCGTTGGACTATTGGTGGTCAACAGGGGCGTCACGTCACCGGCGACGGTCACCGACGTAGCGGTGGATCCTGGCTTCAGCACCACTTCGACCACTGCGGATTGGCCCGCTGTCAGTGTGAGATTGGCCTTCCAGACTTCCATACCTGGGGACTCGATCGACAGCTGGTACGCCCCGCCCTGCATCACCGGGAAGATGTAGAAGCCCACTTCGTTGGTCTCGGTGGAGTAGTCCCGATTCGTGGCCGTGTGCACGGCAGTGACCTTGGCTTTGGGCACCACGGCGCTAGAGGGATCCTTGACGGTTCCTTGGATATTGCCCGTGCCGGTCTGGCCTAAGCAGAGAGCGGAGGCGGCTAACAGTAAAGCAAGGCGGCGAGCAATCTCCTGATAGGACATCCGACTACATTACAGCAACGTTGGAATGACGGCAAGGGGCTGTTCCTCCCCTTTTCGGGAGCTCCTCAGAATTGTGAGGGATAATAGCCAGCGAGGTGAACTATGAACTTTCTTTGGGTTTCGAAGCTTGGAGCTGTCCTGCTGGCTCCGGCGGTGGCCGCAAGAAGTCGAGAACGGGGGAAGCGGCGGATATCGACAGCATCCCCGGCCCCGGCGCGCGATCCAAGAGAGAGCGGCCGACCGTTGTTCGCCGCACTGTTACTCTAGGCCGCGACGAGTAATCGAGTGGCCGCCCGTTACCGGTTCCGGGCAACGGCGGATTTGACTATGTGACTTTGGACGAGCCCACCCGGAGAGTCTACCTTGCCCACGCAACGCAGGTGGATGTACTGGATGCCGATAGTGGGAAAGTGCTGGGAACGATTCCCAATACCCCCGGCGTGCATGGCGTCGCGATCGCCTCGGCTTACAAACATGGATTCATCAGCGTCGGCCGCGAGAATCAGGTCTTGATGTTCGACCCTTCGACCTTACAGCCCATCAAGAAGATCGATGTCGGAAAGGGGCCGGACGGTATCTACTACGATGCCGGATCGAAGCGGGTCTTCACCAACAATCACGGAACGCACGACGTAAGTGCGATCGACGCGGCCAGCGGTAACGTGGTTGGAACGGTGAAGGTAGAAGGCGACGGCGAGCAGACTATCCTCGCCGACGGTCTGGTCTACCTCAATAGTGAGGACACCAATGAGGTGGTAATATTCGACCCCAAAGCGCTCATCGTGAAGAAGCGTCTTCCGATTGGCGTTGCCAAGACGCCTACTGGCTTGGCTTACGACCCGAAAACCAAACGGCTCGCTTGCCGTGAGGAACCGATGCTGGTGGTGATGAATGCTGTGTCCGGGAAGGTGGTGGCCAGTTTTCCGATCGGGACCGGCGCCGATTGGGGGTCATTTTGAGGCGGGCACCAAGCTGGTCTTCATTTCCACCGGGCAGGGAATCGTGAACGTTTTCCAGCAGAAATCGGCGGACGTTTATGAAGACGCCGGTGCGATCCAAACGCAGCCCAGCGCCAAGACCATGGCTTTCGATTCGAAGACGAAGAAGATCTTTCTTCCGGCGGTCGAATATGAGACGGCCCCGCCCAGCGGTTCGGCGCCTTCGCAGCGCCGCACGGTGAAGCCGGGCAGTGGGGTGTTGTTGGTGGTTGCCAAGTAGTCCAGACCGAAGCCGGGTTACCATCCTCTATAGGAGTAACCATGCGGTTTTTCATCTTTCTTGCCGTTTTTTCTTTCACAAACTCGACGGGCCTGTTCGCGCAGCAGCAGCCGAACACCGTGTCGGTCACGGTGTCCACGCCGCAGCCCGTGACGCTGGGCACGGCCACGTTTCGCGCGCAGTTCCTCGATGCCAGCCTCAACTCCACACTGGATTCGGCGTTGGGCGTGTTGGGAAGTTCGGGCGCGGCGGCGGCCAATTTGAGTAGCGTTTCGGTCTCTATCAATCAGGGCTTCGTGGTCACCCAGTATGATTTCGCGATCATCGTGCCGGCCGCGCAGTTCGCCGCGACGCGAGACAAGCTGTTGGCCGCGCAACGAGCGATCGCCAACGTGAACTCGCAGGCGATCGGTTGGACTTCATCCTACAGCGCCACCGACGAGGACGCGGCCAAGACACTGGAGCAGGCGATGCCCAATCTGCTCAGCCAAGCCAAACAGCAGGCGGGCGTGCTCGCCGGAGCGATGGGCGCCAAGCTGGGAAACATTGTGGCGATGTCGGCTCCGGCGCCGGTCAATTCGGGCTTGACCCTGGTGGTTAGCGCCACGGTGACGTATTCGGTGCAATAGCTCTAGACACGGCGAACCTTGATGCCCGCTTCGCTGAAGAGCAGTTCCGTCTTGCCGGTGAGAACGGCGATCAGGGTGTGGACGCAGTCTTCGGGCTGCAACTCATTGGACCAGCCACCTTCGGGAGTGCGGCTGCGGAGCCGTAGGCGAGGACTCAGGTAATTTTCATGGGTCCTTCGATTATCTGACGATCCTCGCCGCCGCGGAAGGCTGGTGCGAGCTCGATATTCAATTGTCAAAGAACGGGTGGCGAAGAGCGCGGGGCAAATTGGTCACTCGGCGCCGGGTAACGGACGCGATTCGGGGGCATCGCCGGGCGGAATTGGGATTGAACGGCGAATCGCTATGACGGGGCTGTTAGCGGGCGTTTCCACTCTTTTTGTCGATGCCGGCTGTGGTGGGTGGTTGTCTTCGGCGGGTTCCTCTTCCTGGGGCTGAAGAGCTTGCGGCTGTTTTTGTCGAGCCTCCTGGAGTTTCATGAGCATGTTGGCGGCGCGGTAGTAGGCGCGGCTGGCGCGGCCCTCGTAGCGCGAGAGGTCTTCCACCTCCATGGTCAGGCTGAGTGCGCCTTGAGACTGATGCTTGCGGAAGAGCGAAGCGTGTTCCATGCGGCCGATGCGGATGAGGCGCCATTGGTTGAAGGCCATGGTATCGACGAGGAAGGCTTCGGTTTCAGAGTGCGGATCCCAGTTGCTGTGGAGAGTGGCGAGGAGGTCATCAAAGGCGGATTGGTCTTCACCGGGGAGAACAACGTGCTCGCCGGCGAGGCCGTGTTTGGTACGATTTTGCGCGACGCGCTGTTTGCCTTCCGGCGACTGCGGGCCGGTGGATTTTTGGGCGTTGAGGCGGTTGGCCTGGATTTGTTTGCGGGATGCCATTACGGCTCTGACGGTAGCGGGGGTGGCGAACGGGGCGGCATGATTGGGAGCTGTGAGTTGTTGAGGGGATGGGAGAAACTTTATTTCGCCGAGCTGTGACCCACGAAGGCACAGAGCGGGGCCGGGGATGCTGATGTGCGACTGGTCTTCGTTTGGTTTCGTGTCCGATGAGACGGAGGGCTTGGCGCTGATGAGGGCGCCTGGTCTCGGCGCACCGGCGGCGAGGCTGGGCCCACCAGGGACGTCCCGCGTGGTTGGCCGATGGCGGCGGCGAGTGGCCGACGGGTTCAGCACCGCCGGAAGTTGACGTAACGTATAGATTATCGGAGCCGATTTCGGCGGTCGGGTTTGACGGCGTCTACTCGGCGCGGAAGCCGATCCGCTTCTTCGGTTGCGCGGCCGGTGGTGCCAGAAGTTTCTTTGATTGCGTTGAACACGACCTTGAGCTCTTCATCATGGTGCTGATACTTCCGCTCCAGCGCCTCCACTTGGTGAGCAAGTTCCTTGTGCGTGCCCATAATCTCGCGAAGCTTCACGAAGGTCCGAACGATCATGATGTTCACTTGCACCGCGCGGTGACTATTGAGCACCGAAGAGAGCATGGCGACACCTTGCTCGGTGAAGGCAAACGGCGCGGTCCGGCGGCCGCCGCGCCCGGCGTTTGATATTCCAGTTTGGAATGTCAATGCGTCCCACTGCTCTTTCGTGAGCTGGAACATGAAGTCCTCAGGGAACCGGTCGAGATTCCGCTTCACCGCCTTGTTCAGATTGAACGCCTCAACCTGTAGCGCGGCGAGATCGGCGTCGAGCATCACTCGGTGATCTCGTATTGCAATATACGGATCGGGCGACTTCAACCTGGATGATGGATGATAGAGACAGATGAATAACTTTCGTCTCTCGAGGGGCCTTTGTGCAATTGTCGGAGAAGTGTTGCGCGGATCGCATGCCACTCTTGATGCTCTTTTTGTGTCTTCCGGTGCTCCCGGAGAGCCTCCAGGCGGTTCTCATGCGTCGAAGTGGAAGGAATGGCTTTTCCGCGCCGGAACTGATCCAGAAACTGACAGCTTGCTCGTGTTAGGTAACGTTCTTGAAGAATTTATGGACAAGGCCCCCAGAGAGACTGATCCTATCGCAAATTGGTGGACTGATCGAGAACGCGTTGTTCAAGGCCTAGAAGGGGATGGGCTCCGTTATTACCGTGGCGGACGAGTTGTTCCGCTCGATAAGCCGATAGAGGCGGTCACACTAACCCCAACACGAATCGGCGGGTTGACCAATGAATTACGTGCCGTTCCAGAGCGCATTGATGAGGTCCTGATCGTCCTTCTGAAAGGGCTCCGGCGCGCAATGCATCCGCTGACCCATAGACGAAAAGGATCTCAGTCTCTTTCTTTCGGTGCTGAATACGATGTTCAGGACCTCCTGCATGCCCTGTTGCGGCCTTGGGTAGCTGATATTCGTCCGGAGGAATTTACCCCGAGCTACGCAGGCACTAGCACGAGAATGGATTTCCTCTTGCCTAAACACCGTACGGTCATTGAGCTAAAACTCGTGCGCGATCGTGCTCATGGCAAGAAGATCGGCGAAGAGCTAATCATCGACATAGAACACTACAGACGGCACTCACAATGCGATTCGCTGTGGTGCGTTATCTATGATCCTGATCACCTATTGACCAATGTGGCAGGATTGAAGAACGACCTTGAGGGCGAAAGGTCCACTGTGGACGGGAGGGTGACGGTTAAGCTCCTTGTTCCTTGAGATAGGCCGTCACCGCCAACGGCTCGGCGGCGACGCGACGGGCGTAGCGTGAAGCTCGGCAGGACGGAAGCTTCCAGACGACGAGAACGTCACCTTTGCGACGCTCGTCGAGATGGCGATGGAGTTCCGGCCGTTGTCGCTCACGAGTTGGTTCACATTGATCGCGAGGATGGAACTCGTGGGGTGCTGAACATATTCGAGGAAATGCACCGGATGACAGCTTCTCAAAAAGATACGGAAATCGATATTGATAACACGACGATATATCTTCTCTGCAAGGCAAGGTTTGATCCAACAGCAGCAATTGTGGCTATGAGAGACGTGGCCAAACATTATGCTCCGGGAACGAGGCGACTTGAAGGACAGGCAGGCGGTTCAAGCTCGGCTTGCCGCATTATCGTCTTTTCGAGCATGCAAGGACTAACGAGTCTGCCCTTCCCGCCACCTATTTTCAAATAACTCAGAGAGTGACATTTACAAACGCTGGCTTGCTTGGGGTGTTAATGTATCATAATGCAGAGCATTTTTAGCTCGGCGGCGCGGCGCATAATTCGGGCGGAGCGCCGAAATGCCGAACGCAGCACCCGTTTCGGCTCGCGTAATGGTACACTCAGGCGCGTGATCACTCACAGGATGCTCTGCATGATTGCCTTCGCATTGCTGCTGGCCGGCGGGGCCGCTGCGGACGAACGGGTGCAAATCGAATCGCGGGCTGGGCGCGTTTCGCCGCAGCGGCGTTCCGCTACGATAAGCGCGACGGCCAGTCTTGTCACCGTGCCAGTGAGCGTGCTCAACGCCGCTGGAGCGCCAGTCCGCCACTTGGAGCGCAGCAGTTTTCGCCTGTTTGAAGACGGAGTCGAGCAGACGATTCAATCCTTCGTGGAAGAGGAGGCGCCTGTGTCGATCGGCATCGTTTTCGATGCCAGCAAGAGCATGCTCCCGAGATTGGCGGAGGCAAAGGAAGCCGCGGCCCGGCTTTTCGAGCAAGCCCGCCCGGGAGACGAGTACCATCTGGTGGAGTTCAACGACGCGCCGCGCGTACTGTGCGAACTTACCGTGAATTCGACCGCCGTCAGTTCCGCTTTGGACCGCGTGTCCGTGCGCGGCTGGACAGCGCTCTTCGATGGCATCATCCTTTCCGCACAGTCAATGCGCCGAGCCAAGAACCCGCGCAGGGCGTTGGTGGTGCTGTCCGATGGAGAGGACAACTTCAGCCGGTATGGGGCAAGTGAGGTAGGATCCTACCTCGTCGAGGCCGGCGTGGTCATTTATTCGATCGGGATCTCCGACGGCCTGTTCGCGGGCTATCAGGCGCGGCACCTCCGCAGGTTCTCCGAGCAGACCGGAGGACACTGCTATCCCGGGGTTCGCAGCGCCAAACTCGGTGACGCTGTTCGATCAATCGGCGACGCTATACGCAGCCAATATGTGTTGAGCTATTACCCGGCCAACCGGGGTGCCGAGGGCAAATACCGCCGCATCCACGTGCGAACGGCTGCCGAAAAGCGGCGGGACTGGAGCGCCTCCTGGCGCGCCGGCTACTTCAGCTTGGGAGTCCAATAAATGTCAGCGGCTACTTCTCGTGGGCATCGCAGCCGGAATGGCCGCAGTGACACACGGAAGCCGTGAGGGTCCCGGCCTTCGCATCCCGCTCGCAGCGTTCGCCGCAATACTGGGATCCCGGGGTGCCCGGGCATTGACATGCTCCGTGTCCGCAATTCATTCCACTGGCTGGTTTCATTTCGTCCGATAAAGGCATTCGTTACTTTTCGGCCTTCTCGGGTTTGTCGACGCGCAGGTTATTTTTCACCGAGAACGCGCCGGACACGCCATTGGCCTGAATACCGGCGTTGTTGCGATCGCCCTCGTTGCCAACCGCGCCCTCCAGCGTGACGTCGCCATTCTTGACGATAATGTGAATGGAGGGAACGGCCTGGAAAGCGTAGCGGTCCAGCCCCATCTGTCCATAAATCGCCCGGTAGACCGCCCGGCGGATCCGGTCGTCATTGGGGGACAGTGGCAGTACCTCGATGTTATTCGTCACCGACTCAACGCCTTCAATACCCTTCACGACATTTTCGGCGGACGATTTCAACGTCGGCCTGGTGACACTTCCCAGCAAAGTCACTCGTCCATCGGGCGCAACCTGAAACGCTAGGTTATCGAAGACGTCGTAGTAGGGGAGCATGACCAACTCATGCCTCACTTCGCGGGAGATGCGCTCGACGCCTTTGGGGCCGAGCGAGTCTGCCCCGGCTGCGGTGACAGGAAATAACGGCAGCGATGCCAGGGCGAGGGTGAAACCGGCGAATCTAATCATTGGGCGAATCTCCTATTCTCTTTCTGTTCCAGTCGTTTGATGAGGCCAACTCCAGATGCTGCTACAAGAACGGCACCTGGTTTCGTGGCTGAGGATGACATTACTTACAAGCATGGCGTTGATGCCGTCGTCGGCTCGCCTGGCAACGTCGTAACTAGCGCAGACGCTTGACTGAGGCTGATCGGGAGACGCCCCACAACGCCGAATTTCTGAAATTCGGAGCGATCCCCGCCGAGCACAGGCGTGGCAGGCTTGGGTTTCGGTTGAGAAGATTTCTTCATGTTCTTAACCGGAGACACGCGAAGCGGCATATTCGTTACAACGCAACCAATCTAGCCTCGGCAAAAAGGCTGCCTCCTTTGGGCTCGCGAGCTGGGCCGAGGATCGACGGCGGACATCACGGGCCGGCTCAGAAAGGCAAGCCCGTGCGCCGCCTGAATGCGATGGCCGTTTACTTCTGCTCCCAGGCGGAGTATTTGGTCAGCGCCGAGGCCAGGGAGCGTGCAGCCTCTGGAGGAGAGCCTTGTCCGTTTTCAAGAATGTCGACGTTCGAAAGGCGCTGCTGATAGATCGCCGCGTTGTCGTCCAAGTCCTGCCGCAGCGTCGATCCTGTGAGCGCCACGCCAGCGAAGGCGCCGCGCGAACGTGAGTAACCTAGAATCTCGGCTCGTAGGTAGGCGTCAGTTTCCGCCTGCGCCTTGCGTCCCACTGGGCCTGCCATAGCTGCCGCCTCCCCGCCGATCTTGAACTTACTGCGCAGGATGCGCCTGGCGCCGCTTTCGTTCATGATGAGCAAGATTGAATCCACCTCACCAGCGCCGATCTGGAACCCTACGCTGCCCCCTTCGACTCTGACGGTGCCCGGGCCCTTCCATCCGCCACCGGTCTTGCGGCACATCAGCACGCCTTTGCCATACTTGGCTCCGACAATGAAGCCGCCGGTCTTCATACCTGGGACGATTACAATGCAATGCGCCTTATCGAGCAAATCCTTGGGAATGCTTTGGTCCGGCGTCTCCATGATTTCCGTGAGGACGCGACTGGCTTCTTCGATGCGCCGGACCGCCGCCGAGTCAGCGTCTTTCGCGGGTGCGGCGCACCAGCAGCCCGCGGCTATCGCTAGCGTAAATAATTTCCTTGTCATGAATTTCTCCTATCGCTTGATGTCGTCGACCAAATTCTTGATCGCGCTTTCGGTCTTGTCCAGACCCTCCTCGACCTCGCGCTTAGCGCTCCGCCAGGTCGAATCCACTTTGTCGTCCCAAGTAGACATCCGGTCGCGAAGCCTTCTGGCGTCCGCTCGCATTTCACGCGCTTGGGCCTCGAGTTTGGCGCGGGTCTTGGCCGAAGCCTTCTCGGCGCGCTTGTCAAGTTTCTCCACTTCGGTATCTAAATCGTCAAGGCGCCGGGACAAAGCCTTCCGCGCCTGTTCAGCTTCTTCCCGCGCCGCTCTAGCGGCCGCGCTCGCCTCGTCGGCGGCCCGCGTGGCGGGACGCTCCGTCTCCACTGTCCTCTGGGGCTGGCAGGCCAAACCAGCCGTCAGCATAACGGGCAATGCAACCCACTTGAAGTTCATTAAAATTATCCTTGAGGTCTTCAGAATGTAAATCCGAGCAGGAAATCGCCTTGATTCCGATTGGTCCGCAGGAGCGAGCTCACAGGGTCGCGCAGGTTCTCGCCGCCCCAACGTGTATAGCGCAGTTCCGGCGAAATCCGCACCGGCCCCAGTTTGAAGGCCACGCCGAATCCAAAGACGAGCCCGACGTCGTTGCGTTTGTTGAATTCAGCGGCATTGTTGAACTCGACCTGACTGAAGCTAGCGCCGGCAATGGTTTGGCGGACCTGACGGACCCCGCTCAGGTGGCGAAGAGAGGCACCCGCATCCACAAACGGCCGCACTGGTCCGGGCAGGATTTCGAACTTGCCAAGGAGTGGAAATTCCCAGGAATTAGCCACTGTTTTCGAGTAGACGAACGGGTTGCGAGCATCGTATTGGTAGCCGACGCGCTTGTACAGGCCATCCACTTCGACCGAAAAACGCGCAGGCAGGCGCACCTCGAAGGTGGGTCCAACCAGATATCGCTTGGTATTGGTGAAATAGGACGCGTCGGTTCCCCGGGCAACGTTGAACGCATCGGTGATCGGGACGCCGGCTTTGACGCCTACTGTTACGCGGCCTGCTTCCCCGGCACCGAGTAGGGCGGGAACGGCGGCGAGCCACGCCAGTTTTCGACTGTAGTTCATGATATTCATAAGGTAGTTATCTGCAAGGCAAGGGCCAAAGCGGAATCGTGCGGCTAGCAGCGTGATTCCCATTGAAAATAGGACATTCCGTAACACCCGTGAATTGAGCAGGCGCAATTTTTCGCAGCCATTCAGGAATCGGCCCGCCGCTCGGCGGTCGGGTCCGCCGGACAGTTCAGGCCCGATGCTGTGGCCGGAGTCATAGCGCATCAAGTTAGTAGTTCGAGGCGAGGGTGAAGGAACTCGAAACCGCGCCTCCGGCTGGTCCGTCGCAAGGCAGCACAATCTTTCAAAGTGGTTCACTAAACCCCTCGGAGCGTAACTGCAAGGGTTCGACAGTTGCGTCGCAAGTAATTTGAGGAACGAATCGATTGGAGATGACGGCGAGTGAGCAACTTGGCTGGTTAGTGAGACGCGCTATCGGCGGCAGCGGGTTCTGCCCGCCACGCCGCTGGTCTGCGAGCCGACTCGTACCAAACCGAAACTCAAGCCGAGCGCCTTCACGGACGCGCTCGGTGTTCTCTCTAAACCGGGGATATTCTCATGAACGCCCGTCTCTTGCGGACGGGCCGGTGAGAACGGCCTTGAGACTTCGGAAGATCACGACCGCGGCGGTGGGAGGGTCCCAGAATTCGGCTTCTTCGGCAGCGACCGCCATGAGTTGAAGTTCGGGATCGGCGAGACCCTTGGGAAACCATGCCTTAAAGAGCGGACTCCACATTTCCTCCAACTTGGCGCGGTCCTCAACGAAACGCGCCCGTCCAGAGTTTGACACGTAGATGTTGTCGTTCGGGCGGACCATGCTGAGGTTACTCGATCCTCCTCACCTATCGCGCCCCCAATATTGCGGTGCTTCCCCATAAGGAACAAGATCTGGCCCTCGAAGTCCGCTTCCTGAATTGCCATTGGACGGCTGCGGAGCCGCCCGTTCTCCACGGTGGTAAACATGCAGAATCTGGCGTCACCGAGCGAACTCTTTAGCTTCTCGATGGAATCGCTATCCATACGAGGTAGACTCCTGGCGGCGCCAAATGTTTCACCCGCATCGTCATCTGGTTTTGAGATCCGAGCACAAGCACGATATCGTTGAGCGATGAACGACGGCACGAGCCCTTGGAATTTCATGCACCCAAAAGCGCCCTTTTTCGCACTGAAGGACGCGGAGGCCGGTCAACGTGGATTTCTGCTAACCGGCCAGTCCGCCGTATCTGGAACCCTACGACCGCATTGAGCAACTTGAGCGCCGCCGCGCAGGCGCGTCCGGATCAGTCTGCGCGGGTCGAGCGCCTCGCGCCTCGCGTGGAAACGAAACTCGCGGAACTCAAGCGGACGATCGAGTTCGCCAGACGGAGGTCTCGAAGCGGCACTGGCCGGGGTAGCGAGC
>JAYTKJ010000064.1:0-6383 GCA_043730365.1 Acidobacteriota bacterium
GTCCAGGATCGCCAGCTGCTCTTCGATGCTGCCGTTGAAGCGGCCATGGTTCTGGTGACGGCGGCACGTGGCCAGAATCGTCACCTCCGGATTCTTGTCAAGGAATCGCCGGATGGCTTGTACGCCGGCCAGCGGCTGGGGTAAATAGTCCAGCCGGAACTCCAGGAAAGTCTCGCCGGACTCCACTTCACGCCGGGCGTGTTGGAGCAGCGACTCGACGTCGGGGAATCCGAGCGCGATACAGATGTTGGGAAGAGAAGCCTTACGAGACATGGGCCTGAAACAGGAACTAAGCATACCACGCAGGCAGGGGGCCGCCGGGGTAGCGGACAACCGTTTCCGAGATGCCGTGACCGCAGGGAGCGGTTTTGGGTCCTCCTTGTTACGTGGCTTGCGTGGTTGGGACGGTAGCCAGATGATCGCGCCACGCCTCGAGAATCGTGCTCGTGCGCGGGGTGCCCAGACGGTCGGCGCCGGCCTCGTACAGGGCCAGTGCGAACTCCAGCGTGTCGATGCCTTGCGCGGCTTTTACCCCTGCGCGGAAGCGGCACTTATCGGCCATGAGCCGGATGTCTTCCACCTTGGCTCCGGTGGGAGCGAAGCCGGACGAAGTAACGGCGAAGTCCGACTCGCTGCGCTTGACGAGCTTACAGGCGATCAGTTTCAATTCCAGGTCCAGAAAGCCCGTCTCGATAATGACTTTGAGTTTCGCGCCTTCCTCATGACATGCCTTGGCCGCTTGCAGAAGTTCGGTTTCAAGATAGGCGAACTGGCGCGAACGGAGCTTGCCGGTGTTCATGGAGATGTCGATTTCGCGGCAGCCCCGGCGCAGCAGATCGCGCACTTCGTACAGCTTGGTGGCCGTGTTGGAGCTGCCGTGGGGAAAGCCGGAGACGCTGGCCACGGCGATGCCGGTGCCGCGCAGCACCCGAATGGCAATGTCGACATCGGCGGGGCGCACCGTGACCGTGGCTACCCGGTAGCGCGCGGCGGTTTCGCAGCCGCTCCGCACGTCATCTTCGGTGAGATGGGGAGAGAGCATGGCGTGGTCGATCATGCCGGCGAGAGCTTCGAAAGTGGTTAGTGGCGGGCGGCTGTCCTGATCCATAGTGTTCCAAAGTCCTTCAGGTTCGTGCGAGTATTCTTGTGGCCCGCCCACCAGTCTTCATGATGGAAGTGGCCGAAATTCGGTTGGCCGGCGGCATCGACGCCGCGCGGGCGCTCGTCCAGATCGCCCAGCGCGACGTTGAGCCCCATGGCGCGATCGCCCAGCGCGGTGGAATAGAAGCGGCCCGGCTCCACCTCGAGGCATGGGTTGAAATTGACTGCCCACTCGATGACGTAGACTCCGCCCCGTGGGTTCTTCTTCGTGACGCGGGCCGAGGCCGCCATGGCCTTGTCGCCGATCCAGGCGGCGTACTGATTCCAGGCGCTCAGCTCTTTGCGAGGCTCGCCTTCAAGCAGGCAGGATTTCTCTCCCGCGCGCGGGCCGATGCCGCCCAGCCGGGACTTGGTGAGGTTGCAGACCATCTGCCAAGCCGTTCCCGTACCGCCTGCGTTCTCGTTGCCCGCCCACTTGTTTGCGGCGTTGATAAGCAACTCCATCTCATCGCCGAACCACGGGAAGCCCTCGCGCGTCAGTTCGTGCGCCTTGGGGTTCTGTTCCGGCAGCCAGCGGTCTGTGTCGATGCCGTAGAGCACGTCGTCGGTTACTTCGAAGGCGAAGTAGAGGCGGCGGCCGTCGTGCTTGACCCAGCCCCGCAAAGCCAGATCGCGTGCGTCGGTGGTGCGCGTGAATTGGGGAGTCCAGTCCAGGACGCCGGTGAAAGCGGTGGCGTCGTCCCATTCGCCGGGCGCAAGTTTGCCGTCGATGTGCGGAGTTGTGCCAGGGAAGGCTTCGAGGGTGCGGGGGAATTCGCCAGCGGGCAGGCAGGAGGGAAGGGAAAGGGCTGTCAACAACAACAGGCGGGACCAACTCAACGGCGTAGTTTCTTGGCGCCCTTGGCCGCCGTCCCCGTTGGTTTGGGGGCGGCGGCGCTGAACCCGAGTTCCTTGAGCGCTTCCTTGGCTTTTCGTTCCCATTCGGTTCCCTTGTAGTCTTCGGCCAAACGGCGGAATTCATCCTTGGCGGCCGTCGGTTGACCGGCCCTTACGAAGGCCTTTCCTTTCATATACCGCGCCGCCGGCTGAAAGGTACAGGTGGAATCGTACCTTTCGATCACCATATCAAACTCGGCGGCGGCATTCGGGATGTCGTCCTTCTTCATGAGCAGTTCGCCCACCCGGAACTGGGCCTCGCAGGAGCGTTCGCTCTTGGGATAAGCTTTGACGAATTCGCGGTATTCCTTGATCGAGAGGTCGATTTTGCCGGCGAGCCGGTCCCGGTCCGCGTCATCAAACAGCTTGACGCCGTTGACGGCCGCTTGCGGGCCCGGTGGCTGGGGCTGCTGGGTTGTGGGCTGAGGCTCGCCGCCCGCCGGCACGACCACCGGCGGCAGCGGCGGCGGGTGCTGTTGGAGTTGGACCTGCGTCTTCAGGTCATCAAGCTTGGTGGAAATCTTGAGCAGCCGCGCGTTGGTCTCCTTGGACTCTTCTTTTATGGCGCGGAACTCGTCGGCCATCGTGTCGACCTTGGCGTTGAGATTCGCCACGGTCTGCGCCAGGCTCTTCTCAAGAGACTGCATGCGCTCGGTCATGCGGGTCTCGAGCACCAGCACCGAGTTCTGCGCCTTGTCCGAGGCGTTGATCGATTGCTGCACCATCGTCTTGATGGCGGTGAACTCGTTGGAGAGCGAAGCCTGCAGCCGGCGCGTCTCCTCACCGATCATCGCGATATCGCGTTGGATGGCCTCGTGTTCTTTATTGGCGGCGGGCGCCGATGTCGGCAGCAGGAGCCCCGCTCCCAGAAGTAGCGCAAAGAGCCTCACGTTGTGGCGCATGAATACGTTCACACCTCTCTATCCATTATCCAGGACCAAATCAGAAATGGCCAATCCCGTTGGGACGTGATAGGCGAAAAAAAGTGGCCGCCCTGCTCAGGCGGCCACCTTGCGAACCCGCCCAGCGAGGGCGGCTAGGTTATTGAGCGGTGAAGTGCGCTCGCCGGTTCTTCTGGTAGCAATCCTCACTGGCGTCCGTACACTGAGGCCGTTCCTTGCCGTAGCTGATGGTCTTCAGCTTGTCGGCGGGCACGCCCAGTTGGACCAGGAAATCTCGCGCCGACGAAGAGCGGCGGTCTCCGAGGCCCAGGTTATACTCGGCCGAGCCGCGCTCGTCGCAATGGCCTTCCACCGTGATGATCGCGTTCGGGTACTTGGCGAAGACCTGCTTGAGGGCGTCGGCATCGCGAGTGAGCAGAGACCGGGCGTCCTCGCGCACATCGTACTTGTCGTAGTCGAAGTAGACGTCGGCAACCAGGCGCTCCACCATCTGGACGAGCGGCTCATCCCTGACCGTTGGCGGTGGCGGCGGCGGTGGCGCCGGTGGTTCGGTGACGGTGACGCGCGCCGTGCGAGAGTCATTCCCCCCCGAAGCGCGAGCCGACAACGTATAGGTGGTCGAATCGCTCGGGTAGACTTGGCGGCTGCCTTGCGCGGGGACCGTGCCGATACCCGGCTCGATCGTGACCGAGTCGGCATCCTTGACCTGCCAACGGAGCGTGGCAGACTGTCCACGCTGTACGCTGGACGGTTCAGCCTGGAAAAAATCAATCTTGGCCACGGGTTTCGCCGGAGCAACTTCAACCGGCTTAACCGGTGGTGGCGGCGGTGGCGGTGGCGGTGGGGTCTTCTTCTTACATCCGGACGCGATGAGAAGAAGCGTGCAAATAATGATGAGCCATTTGGATGATCTCTTGTTCATCTGGTGAACTTTCCTTCCTGACAGCAAGGGCTACTAGTGAGCCAAAATGTTAATTCTCTCAAAACAGACCAGGGCAGCGCTACTACTTTCCCCAAACCGGGTTGCCATTTCTGCCCTCACTGGTTAACTGGCGGACGTTGGTTCCATCGGCCCACATCGAATAGATCTGCTGGGTCCCACTCCGGTCGGAGGAGAACACAATATGCCGGCCGTCTGGCGCCCACGAAGGGTTTTCGTTGCGCCCGGCTCCATGGGTGAGCTGGTTCAATTGCCGAGTGGCTACGTCCATCACAAAGATATTGAAGTTACCGGGATCATATCCCTTTGTCCAGGCAAATGCAACATGCTGGCCGTCTGGATGCCAAGCCGGGTTGGATGCCTGGCCCTCCCCGGAGGTCAGCCGGGTGGCGTCGGCGCCTTCGCCGCTCATGAGATAAATCTGTTGGGGGCCGGAGCGGCCGGAAACGAAAACGATGTCCGAACCGGTCTTGGGATTCACTTTAGGTTCCACGTCGATAGACTTGGAATTGGTTACGCGGCGCAGCCCCGTGCCGTCGATCGCACTCGAAAACAGCTGCATGGGCGAACCGGCCGCGGTGGAGGTAAACAGCAGACGGCCATCGCGCGTGAAGTCCGGCAGCGACGACATGGTGGCCCGGGGATTCAGGAACGGCAACAGCCGCCCGGTCTCGAGCGACATCATCATGATCTGCGGCGAACCCTTGGCGTACGACGTGTAGGCCAACCGCGTGCCGTCAGGCGCTACGGCCGGGAAGCTGGAGATCGAACCGTGACGGGTCAGCTGCCGTTTGCTTCCGCCATCCCAGTCCATGACCCAGATTTCTTTGGTCTGGGTATTGCCACGTCCGCTGGCGCGAACGTAGGCGATCTTGGAGCCGAACATGGACTTGAAGCCCAGATGAGTCAAGATGTCAGCCGCAAACTCGTGTGCGAGGCGTTTGGCGCCGTCATCGGTAGGGTCAGCGAAGTAAAGCTTGCCGAAGGCCGTCGCATTGCGCACGTCCGGCTGCACAACGTTGAAAAGCCAGCCATTCAGCACTAGACGATTCTCACGCAGATGCGTGTAGCCCACCGTGAGGTAGTTGGTCTCCGTCGGCGGGTTGGACCAGTCCGTCAACCACGGGCCGGAGCGTTGACCGTTGAGAGGCGGCTTGAAGTCTGTGGGCCGCTGGGGCACGTCCACCGGGTACATGCTCTTGGGCGTCATCGTCAGGACTGCCGAGTCCTGAAGATCGGCAAACAACGTGGCATTGAACGTGTTCATCACGTTCTGCGCGCCCTCGACGCCCCTCATATCGGGGACGGCGATCTTGATACGCTCACCATCTTTGATGATGAGTTTGAAGTCGGGAGCCTGCGCCGTCAGCGTTGCCGCAGTGAGCAGGGAAAAGAGAGAAAGCAGTGTGCGAGTCAGTTTCATCGTTGCAGTTTGAAGACGATCTGAATGTCGGCGGACGATTTGGGGAATCCTGCTGGCAGCGGGTTAAAGGGGCTGCACCCTTCCACGGCGCGCAAGCCGCTGTTGTCCAGGCGGCCGTTGCTGCTGGTTTGGATCACGCGGATGGCGCGCGGCGAACCGTCCCGGAGAATCTGAAATTGTACGATCACCTCCGGCGCGGTCCGCACTCCCGCGTCGATGTCGTCGGTTTTCCAGTTGCGGGCGATGCAGGTGCGCAAGTACTGTTCATAGGCGCCGAAGCCGTCACCCAACATGCCGCTCGGCGTGCCTACGCCGCCTGCGCCCGGTTGCGTGGTGAACATCGCCGATGCGGCGCGCGCCCCGGTGCTGCTGCCAATGTTGGCAGAATCCGGCTGGCGGTCCATGGCTGCTTTTCGACTCTTGAGATAGTCCGTGAGGAACGTATTCTCTTTCTTCGGCTTCGGCTCTTCCTTTTTCTTCTTGCCGATCGCGATGGCATCCGGATCCACTGGCTTAGGCACCTCGAGGCGCTCAGGGATGGTGGAGTTGGTATCGTTCGCCACCGGCTGCACGCGGTGCGTGGGGCTCGGCATGTTGATGCTGGACACGGGCGTGATCACCACGCTGCCACCGCCCTGGGCATCCTTTTCGCCAAATGGGAACGGCTTGTCCTGGAAGAGGATCGCGGCGCCGATGGCGACCAGAATTCCGAGG
This sequence comes from Acidobacteriota bacterium, assembly GCA_043730365.1. Taxonomy (GTDB): domain Bacteria; phylum Acidobacteriota; class Terriglobia; order Bryobacterales; family Bryobacteraceae; genus VFZP01. Next base: position 6,017 of record JAYTKJ010000064.1, read on the forward strand.
TGCAGGAAGAGCGAGCCCATGAACGGCTGGCGAAGCGAGTCTTCCTGATCGAGGATGTCGAGGTGCGCGGTCATCTTGCTATCAGCTTCTATTTTCCATCATCGGGCTGCGTGACGAGGCGAACCTCGAGTTTTCCGGCCCCTAGTTTAGCGATCGTCTTGAGCAGCGGGTCTGCCGTGGTGTTTTTGTCGGCCCGTACATACACGGCCTTGACGCCGGGGTACCGCTTCCTGACCTCTTCCACCAGCGAGGCGATGTTCTTGGCCGGCTTGTCGCCAATGTAGATGTCGCCGCCTTTGTCGAGCGAGACCACCGGCAGATCTTCCACGGACTGCTTGCCAGGGTTAGTTTTCGGCACGTTGATCTC
>JAYTKJ010000065.1:0-15232 GCA_043730365.1 Acidobacteriota bacterium
CGTGTGGCCATCATCGGCCGGCCGAACGCCGGCAAATCCACTTTGCTCAATGCGCTGGTTGGCGAAGACCGTGCCATCGTCGCGCCGCTGCCAGGAACCACGCACGATACGGTGGACGAAAGCGTGGTGCACGATGGCGTCGAATACGTCTTTGTCGACACGGCCGGCATCCGGCGCAAGGGCAAGACCATTGAGATGGCCGAGAAGCTCAGCGTGGTGATGGCGCGCCGCGCCATTGAGCAGGCCGACGTGGTGGTGGTCTTGATCGATGCCTTGGAGCGCGTCGTCGGCATCGACGCCAACATCGCCGGCTACGCGCACGAAGCGGGGCGGCCCGTCATTCTCGCCGTCAACAAGTGGGATGCCGTCGAGCGCAAGAACAAAAAGGAGTTCATGCAGCATGTGCGCGACGAGATGCGCTATCTCGAGTATGCTCCGGTGGCGTTCCTCTCGGCCAAGAAGGGCGCAGGCGTCGATCAGTTGTTCGGATTGATCCAGCGTGGCTGGTACGCCTGCAACAAGCGTGTGAGCACGGCCGAGATCAATCGCCTCTTCGAACACCTGCAGAGCGACCGCAACACGCGCATTCGCTACATCACGCAAGCCGGCGTGAGACCGCCCACGTTCATCGTCTTCAAGAACGGTCCGAGTCCACTGCACTTTTCCTGGGAGCGGCACCTCGTCAATCAGATCCGCGAGCAATTTGGATTTGAGGGCACGCCGATAGTGATCAAGACCCGCACCAAGGCTCGCAAGGAAAGCGACATGCGTGCGGAGCGCAAAAAAAACGCTCCGGCGCGATGACGATGCATCTGGCCGGAGCGTGCTTGTAGAAAAACGAAAGGCCCCGGTTGCCCAGGGCCTTCGATGTTTTAGCTTGCGTTAGCGGGTAGCCCCGCGCGCCAAACTACTTCTTCTTCTTAGCGGCCTTCTTGGCCGGGGCCTTCTTAGCGGCCTTCTTGGTTGCGTACTTCATTATTGATTCTCCCTAAACATTCAAAATCTGCGTCCCTACTAGAAGAACGCAGTGTGATCCATATATAAAGTGATCTGAGAAAAATGTCAAGAAAAAAATGCATCGAAGACCTTGTCAAGGCCTTGACAGCTTTTTTCTTCATACGCAAAAGAACATAGTTGGATAAAATTGTTCTATTGCATTTGACCACTTCACGCTGCTTGCGCGACCATGCGAGGCTCTTGCGCGCGGCCTTGACGATCATCCTCATCGCGATGTCGCTCATCGCGCCGGCGTGCTCTGCGAAGCGGTCCGCAAGCGTGATCACACCGTCCATCGGTGCGCGTCAACGCGGTATCGCAAGTTGGTACGGGCATCCCTATCACGGCCGCGCGACCGCCAGCGGCGAGATCTACGACATGGAACGCGACACCGCGGCGCATCGCCAATTTGTTTTCGGCACGTGGCTGCGCGTGGACAATCTCGACAATGGCAAGCGAACCGAAGTGCGCGTGAACGATCGAGGTCCATTTGTGCGAGGCCGCGTCATCGATCTCTCGCAGTCGGCCGCGCGCCGCATCGAAATGATCGGACCCGGCACGGCCCGAGTGCGACTGACGGTGATCGAGTCGCCACGTGAGCCGCGCGCCGCGCGCTCGAAGCGATGGAGCGTGCAGGTGGGAAGCTTTCGCGATGCCGCACTGGCAGACGCGCTCGTTGCTCGGCTGGTGCGCGACGGAAGACACGCCGAACGGCAGCAGGCGCCCGAGGGCTGGTCGAGAGTGTTGGTGATGTTGAAAGCCGGCGAGGAAGAGTCCGAGTCATCTGCGCGGCGTCTGCTCGAGGAGCTGCGCAAAGACTTCCCGGACGCGGTGCTGTCTTCGTGAGCATCGTACGCCGGCGCCAGAGCTGTCGCGATCTTTTTTGGCACTTGTCTTCCGCCTGCTCGCGCCTCGAACTTGCCACGGCCCTCAGCAGCGAGTCGCCGGCTCGGTCGAGAACGCCGTCATCAAAATCAAGGATGGCCAGGCCGGCCTCCATTGCAGGAACGGAAACGGTACGTTCAAGGAGGTGATTGAAATGCCGAGGCTGGCGTGCTGGTTCGTCGACTGCTCAGCAGTGCAAGAAGTATCTGTACTCGTCGCGGCGGCTGGGGATGCCGCGCCAGGAGGAGCACCGCCTCTAGTTGCTTGGCTTGCTCGCCCTCAACAGCTTCGTCAAAACGGCGGAAGGCGGCAGCGTCGGCGCCTTCCAGGAGCTTGTAGGGTCCATATCGCTCACTCGCCCTTAATGCAATGCGTGCGAATCATTACCCGCAACCTCAGCCCCCTGACGACAGAGCGGTCAACGAGGCAGTACTGTGTTGAAAGGTACCCTCACCCGTGTGGGGGTGTAGCGTAGTCCCACACCGTTCTACTGGCTATACACCCTTAGAGGTTATATTCAAAAGTTTCAGATTCTCGTAGATTAATACTCAGGTCTTCGCACTATACACATAAGAGGTCCGCTCGACCGGACCGCCTGCCTCTTCGGCCACGAACCGAACGGCAATGGCAGCCCCCGGCCCGGCGAGCAAAACGAATGAGCAAGAGGTGTCGGAAGACGGATGTTGAGGCGAGGGAGGGACCGCCAATGATGGTCGGAGAGTCTGCGCGTAGCAGACTGGTTATTCGACAGATTGATCGTGTAGCACAAGGCCGCTGGCCCGTTTTGGTTTTGGGAGAGACCGGAACGGGCAAAGAGGTGGCCGCACGCAGCATTTACGAACGATGCCCGCAAGGCGCGTTTGTCACTATAGATTGTTCGAGTCTGGTGGGGCCGCTGCTGGAGAGTGAGCTTTTCGGCCACGCCAAGGGAGCGTTTACCGGAGCGGTGGGTCAGAAGACCGGCCTGCTCGAAATGGCAAACGGAGGAACCGCGTTCTTCGACGAGATCGGTGAGCTGCCGCTGGACCTGCAAGCCAAGCTGCTCAGGGTCCTGCAGGAGAAGGAGTTCCGGCCGGTTGGATCGTTGGGCGTCCGCAAGTCTGACTTTCGGATCATCGCGGCTACCAATCGCGATCTGGCCAAGGAAGTGGAGCGCGGCACGTTCCGCCGTGACCTCTACTATCGTCTCAATGTGGTGGCTTTGCGTTTGGCGCCCCTACGCGAACGCGTGGACGACATTCCGGCACTCACCACGCACTTCCTCAGCAGGTATGGCAAGGGACATGTCCTATCTGACGAGGTGCTCGAGTTGCTGAACGCCTACGATTGGCCGGGCAACGTTCGCGAACTCGAAAACTGCGTGCAGCAGATGGTGGCGCTCAACTCGGGCCCGATGTTGACCAGAGTCGACATGCCGTCCGTGCTGCAGCATTTTGTTCAACATAGGCGTCCGGAAGCGCTCGCCATGGCTGTCGGCGCCGGAGCCACTAGCGGCCCTGTGGCGGAGATGACGCCTTACTACAAGCCGGTGGCCGACACACCGCGGCGGCCTCCGGGAAGCGAAGTGCTGCCGCTCATGGAGATTGAGCGGCGGGCCATTCTCCACGCGCTCGAGCATACCAACGGCGATCGTAGCGTGGCTGCCAACCTGCTCGGTATCGGCCGCACCACCTTGTATCGGAAATTGAAGGAGTACGCGGTGGCGATGTAGGTTGCCGCCGCTGCATTTTCTGCAAGTTGGAGTGAGATTTCTTCCGTTCTGTCCGCACTATATACCTGAGGGATAGGACGGGAGGTAGCCGATGCAGGAGAATCGCTTACGCGTTTTGGTGATCGAGGACGATCCGGATCGCGTGCAGTTGCTCGAAGAGGCCTTTGCCGAGATGGAGGAACTTCGTTTCTCCAAGCCCGCCTATCCGGCCTGCACGCACGAGTACGCCCTTGATTGGCAGGAGGCGCGTGGCCAGCTCGTCTCCGGCTGCGAAAGCCAGGCGCTGCCGCCTGACGTGATTCTCTTCAACGCCTCGCTCGATAGCGCAGCCCCGTCCGCTTCCAACGCCTTTCGGGCGTTGCGTTCTGCTTCACCCGCGTCGGCCATCGTTCTCATGGTTGCCCGCGAGGACGAGGCAGTGGCGCTCGGGTTGATCAAGCTCGGCGCCCAGGACTATCTGATTGAATCGGAAATCGATTGCGCGCCGCTCGCGCGATCCCTCCGGTGTGCGGTGGAGCGGAGCCGGCTGGCTTGGTCGCGTCAAAGCGTGGCCATGGTGGACGATCTCACGGGTCTCTACAACGGGCGTGGCGTGGCGATGCTGGCTGAGCGTGATGATCGGCTGGCCGCCGCGTTGGACCTGCGCCGCTGGTCTCTTGAGCTGCGCATGGATCTGCCCGCCGCATCGAGCGGTAACGCCGGCGAGGGCGATTTGCGGCGTCTGGAACTGGCCGACCAGCTCAACGAGTTCAGCGTGGCCGGTTTGCTGGCCGGTCGGGCGGCCGACGATGCCTTCGTGCTGTTTGGCCTCTCCCCCACCGACCCGGAAGCCAACGCTTCAGCCGAACGTACTGCGGAGCGGCTCCGCGAGCGGTGCACGGCGCGCGGCATCCCTGTGAGTGTGCGGGTGGCCACGAGTGCTTGGGGGCCTATGCGAGAATCGATGAGTTGAACATCGCGCTGGACGCAAGCTACAGTCTCGGGGAAAATCTCTCGGGCGTAGGCGTCTACTCGCGTGAACTCATGCATGCGCTACTGACCGAGGCGCCTGGCGTCGAGTGGAGTTGGGCCTATCGCCCTCAGCACTGGCGGCAAGTCTGCTGTGGCGCTTCGCCGCCCGGGGTCAATCGGCGTTTCCTTTGGGAAAGCCGGTCTCCCGCCCACTGCGATCTCTTTCATGGTCTCGGGCAACGTCTGCCCGGCGTTTTCGGCAAACTACCGCGCCGCGTCCGCACCGTCGCCACCTTTCACGACCTGTTTGTGTTGACGGCAGACTACTCCTCCGCGGAATTCCGCGCGCGTATGATCGGGCAGGCGCGGCAAGCGGCGAAGCGGGCCGACGCAGTCATCGCCGTCTCCCGCTTTACCGCCGGCCAGGTGCAGGAGCTACTCGGCGTCGAAGCTCGCCGGATTCACGTTGTGCCTCACGGGGTGCGTCCGCTGGCGATGCCCGCCGTGGCGCGTGAACGCATGATTCTGTCCGTGGGCGCGCTGCAAGTAAGGAAAAATACAGTCGCCTTGGTGCGCGCCTTTGAGCAGCTTCCGCCCGGTTGGCGCCTGGTATTGGCAGGTTCGACTGGTCACGGCTACGAGGAGACCATCAAACCAGCCATCGAGGCCAGTTCGCGCCGCGGCGACATCGTCCTATCCGGGTGGGTCGACGATTCCGCGCTTGGGCGCCTCTATGCCCGTGCGTGGGCCTTCGCCTTCCCCTCACTGGACGAAGGTTTTGGCATTCCGGTTTTGGAGGCGATGGCCGCCGGTGTACCGGTGCTCACTTCGAACACGTCTTCACTGCCGGAGGTGTGTGGGGACGCCGCGCTCCTGGTTGATCCGCATGACGTGGGGGCTATCGCAGCCGGTCTGACGCGCTTGATCGATGAGGAAAGCCTGCGGCTCGAATTGATCGAACGTGGAAAACGGCGGGCGGCGGAGTACACGTGGGAGCGATGCGCGCGCTCAACGTGGAAAGTCTACCAGTCTCTAAAAGGCTAGCCTTCGTCCTGTTCCACCGAAATTTTTAGCGCTTTGAGAAACTTCTCGTCCTGCGAAGTCCATTGGAAGCCGTCCGGAGAGTGAAACTGCATCTTCTCTTCGCCCGATTCGGCCAAGTCATCGTCGTTGTCGCCACGTTTGTTGAAGCCGATCGTCGCCTCGAGCACGAGGAAGACGTCGAACCCGGCACGCCGGATCTCACCGATCGCTGCGGCAATCCGTTCCGAATCCGAAAGCGATTCGTTGATTGCGTTGCCCAGTTCTTGCATCAACTCTTTGAGTCGGTCGTCCAATGAAGCCCCTTCCTTTGGGCCATTTTCAGGATAGCATGCCCAACCGGCGAAACATCCCAATCGGCAGTGTCTGCAACACGGCCATAACAGGCACTCCTGGCTACAAACTACCCTATCGACTTGAAGGGCAAAAAACTGAAGGATAAGCTTTCGGCGCTACCGTTGGTTGCCGGATCAACGCAGCAACTGTTTAGCAATGGTTAGCCGCTGCATGTTGCTGGTGCCTTCATAGATACGCCCGATCTTGGCGTCACGATAGAGCTTCTCCACCGGATAGTCCTTGGTGAAGCCCACTCCGCCTAGAATCTCGACGGCCCGGCTGGCGATCGTCTCGGCAATGATCGAGCTAAAGTACTTGGCCATGGCCGCCTCGGTCACAAACGGCAGGCCCGCTTCGCGCAGCCGCGCCGCGTTGTAAACCAGCAGGCGCGAGGCTTCGAGTTCGGTCGCCATCTCGGCCAGTTGCAATTGAATCGCCTGGTACTCGGCAATCGCCTTGCCGAACTGCTTGCGCTGCTTGGCATACGCCAGCGCGTGGTTGAGCGCGCCTTGCGCGAGGCCGGTCATTTGGCCCCCGATGGCGATGCGGCCCTCGTTCAAGGTCTCGATTGCAATCTTGTAGCCCTTGCCTACTTCGCCGAGCACATTCCCTTCCGTCACGCGGCATCCGTCGAGGATTACCTCGCATGTTGACGACGCGCGGATCCCGAGCTTGTCTTCCTTCCGGCCCACTTGCAAACCGGCTTGGCCGCGCTCAATCAGGAAGCACGTGATGCCCTTGTAGCCTGCCTCCGGATCGGCGTTGGCGAAGACGAGAAAGAGCCCGGCCTCCTGCGCGTTGGTGATCCAGAGCTTGCGGCCGTCCAGCAGCCACCCGTCGCCATCGCGACGCGCGCGGGTCTGCAGTGCGAAGGCATCGGAGCCGGACCCCGCTTCAGACAGCGCATAGGAGGCGCTGGTGTCCTTGGCGAGGCGCGGCAGAAAGCGCTGCTTCTGCTCCTCACTCGCCCAGCGGAGCAGCGCGTTGATCACCAGCGTATTCTGCACGTCGACAATGACGGCCGCCGATGGATCCACCGCCGCAAGCTCCTCCACGGCCAGCACGGCTTGGAAGAACGTGCCGCCCTGCCCGCCGTATTCCTCTGGAATCTCAATGCTCATCAGGCCGAGCCCAAACATCTGAGCCAGCAACTCGGGCCGGAAGCGCGATTGCTCATCCATCTCGCGCACATGCGGAGCAATCTGCTCGCGCGCAAAGCGGCGCACCGAAGCCTGGAACAACGAGTCTTCTTCACTGAGCTGCGTGAGGGGACGAAAAGTTTCGGAAGCCATAAGATAACCGGGAGCTTTCAGTCTACTGCCCGCGCAGCGAGCCGCGCACCAGCTCGCCAAAGCGTGTGGGTTCAAAGCGCGTCATCATGTGCGGCCAGTCTGACCAGCTCCATGCCGTCCAGCCAATGCCAAGTTGATCGAAGTAACCCGCCAGACGCCGGCCCCACTCGAGATCATACTCGCCGCCACCCCACTCGGCGGCAAATACAGGGTGCGTGCGCGACAGCGCGCCGAAGCACTCCTCCCACTTCATGCCTTTATTGGCGTAGACGTGCGTGGAATAGACGAGATTGGCCCGGTCAACGAGCGGGAACCCGCGCAGATCGTAGGCCCAGTTGATGCCGGAAACGAAGATGAGCGCTTCGGGCGCTTCGGCACGAATCGCGTCGATCAGCACACGCGCCCACGGCTGCCACTCCACCATAGAGACGCGCCGATGCATGGCGCCGTATTGCGTACCGTCGGGCTTCCAGAGTCGATACGGATCCAGCAGCTCACGGTCATGCGGCTCATTCAGAATATCGAAGAGCACGGCGGGTTCATCGCGATACCGGCGCGCCAGCATCTGCCACAACCGCGGCGAATCCGGACTCGGCAGCGGCGGCACAAACTGCCGGTTGGGGCCAAAGGGATTGTCGGCGTCGAGCCACTGCAGATCCAGCAGCGTATAGCAGCCATAGCGCGCGGCCCAGGAGATGACACGGTCCAGGTCACGCAGATATACTTCGGGCCCGTGCGCGCCTCGGCCGCGCAGCGCGAAGTCCTGATTGAACGGCAGCCGCAGGATGTTGCACTTCCACTCGGCGGCGAGCCAACGAATCTCTTGATGCGAGATGCCGGCGTTGGAGACAAAGCCTTCTTCATCGGGGTCTGTGTATTCAAGGCCCGAGCGATTGAGACCGCGAAGGAGTTGCGCTTCGCCCGTTTGCGCGTTCACGATCCGGTTGCCAAGCGTGACGAGCCGCGCCAAGCCATGCGAGAGTTCGCCATGCATTGCTGTTACTCCGATAGAATAACGTCCTATGGCTCGAGATTGGAAAGCAGCCGCGGCGGCCTTCGCCCCCGGCATACCGGTTGAACAAGTGGAGAAGATCACGCCGTCGCTTGACGGCCTGGAGGCGGCGTTCCGGCCCTTGCTGGCCAAGCTCCCGCTGGAGACCGAACCAGCCTACGTGCTCTTGCTCGCGCGGGACAAAGACGCATGAGCGGCGCGTCGTCGCTGCTTGAAGCGGCCGAGGCGCTGCGCAACGGAACAGTCTCGTCGGTTGAGTTGACGCAGGCGTCGCTGACCGCGATCGCGCGGCTCCAGCCTCGGCTCAACTTTTTTCTGGCCATGATGGATGAGGCGGCGCTCGCCCGCGCGCGCCATCTTGACGACGAACGCCAGCGCGGCCACCTGCGCGGATTGCTGCACGGCATTCCTGTGGCGGTGAAGGACGTCTTCTGCACCAAGGGCGTGAAGACCACCTGCGCGTCGCCGTTGTTTGCCGATCACGTGCCGGACTATGACGCCGCCGTCGTGGAGAAGCTCTACGAGGCGGGTGCGGTCATTGTGGGCAAGACGCATATGCATGAGCTGGCCTATGGCGTCACGTCCAACAATCCGCATTACGGACCCGTGCGCAATCCGTGGAACGTCAGCCACGTGCCGGGCGGGTCCAGCGGCGGCTCCGGCGCGGCGGTGTCGGCGGGCAGCGTGTATATGGCGATGGGGAGCGACACGGGCGGATCCATCCGTCTGCCTGCGGCCTTTTGTGGCTGCGTGGGGTTGAAGCCCACCACGGGCCGCGTGAGCCGATATGGCGTGATGCCGCTCGACTTCACGCTGGACCACATGGGTCCGCTGACGCGCACGGTGCGAGACACGGCGACGGTGCTGCAGGTGCTGGCCGGGCACGATCCGCGGGATGACTCATCGAGCAAAGCGCCGGTGAGCAGCTACACCCCGGGCCGCATCTCGATCAAGGACGTGCGCATTGGCGTGCCTGAGAACTTCTACACCGAGCGGCTCCATCCCGATATTGCGCAAGCGATGGATAATCTCCGCAAGCTGGCCGCCGGGCTGGGCGCGCGGCTGGAGCCGGTGCGCGTGCCGGACATGGCCGAGCTTAACGCCGTGGCGCGCGTGGTCCTGCTGAGCGAAGCTTCGGCGGTGATGTCCCCGTACCTGGGTGATCGAACGAAGTTCGGCCCTGACGTGCTGGCGTTGTTCGATCAAGGGCGGCTCCTGGCCGCGACGGACTACGTCAACGCCCAGCGCCTGCGCCGCGTCTACCAGCGGGAGTTCGCCAAGGTGTGGGAGCGTTGCGATGTGCTGCTGACGCCCTGCTCGCCCAATCCCGTGCCGCGGATCGGGCAAACTGAGGTCGACCTGGGCGGGGTGATGGAAGACACTCGCCTGGCGTCGACGCGCTTTGTGCGCGCCATCAATCTGCTGGGCCTGCCGGCGCTGGCGTTGCCATGCGGGATGACGGGCGACGAATTGCCGGTGGCAGCGCAGATTATTGGCCGGCCCTTCGACGAGGCGACGGTGCTGTGGGTGGGCGCGGCGCTGGAAGATACGATGGAGTTCAGCCGCGCGATGCCGCCGATGGTGTGAAGTCAGTTTCCGGACCGCGAGGGCAAACCGATCGCCCTCGTTGAAACAAATCCGGTGAGGACGGTGTCTGTGGATACGTGATGACGATATCCGGGAACCTGGGATTAGCGGCAGTCATGTGCTGCACGTGCACGTGGCCGGAGTACATTCTCTTCTCGAATCGCATCCGTCTCGCCGGCGACATGACCTTGGAAGCGGACCTTTTCTCTTGGCGGCTGGATCGCTTTGACTCCGGTAGTGTCACGGTGGCGGTGGCCGGCGATGGATCGAATGCTTTTCACTACACTCAACAAACGAGCCGGCTGCTGGGGCTGCTCAGGCGTCAGACCGCCACACAACACGCACAAACCGCCAGCGGCCTCTCGTTCAGAAGCGACGAAGATGGCAAGGTATCTCGCCATCAAGGGGCGCCGCCACAATTGCCGGCTCCGCTTGACACTAGTGATGCCCAGTGCGAACGCGCGCGCGACGCCTTCGCCTTCGGACAAAAGAGCGCCCCGAAGTTCGGCGTGGTGGCCTGACACCGCGTCGTAATCTACGAAGGCGACGACGAAGACCGATCTGCGACCTTCGCCTTTGCGCCCGATCTCGGCTGCCTCGTGATGCGATCATCCTATCGGCAACGCAGCCGCTTCGGAATTCCAATCGAGATAGGTTGGTGGGAGGTAACCACGGTCCGGCGCGGCCCCCCTGACTCGCGCTTATTCGCCATCCCTCAGGGCAGAGTCATCGTCGACGAGTAGGCTTACTCATCCCGCAGCGCAATCCACGGATCGACTCGCGACGCACGAACCGCCGGGCCATAGCCAGCCAAAAGAGTGGCGGCGAGTAGGATCAGCGCGGCCATCCCAAGCATCGCCGGGTCATTCGGCTTCACCTGGAACACGAAACTCTGGAGGATATGGGAAGTCGCCACCGCAACCGCCAGCCCGACGCCAAGCCCCGCTGCCGCCATCGCCAGCACTTCCCGCAGCACCATCCAGATCACCCGGCGCCGTTCCGCGCCCAGAGCCATGCGGATGCCGATCTCATTGGTGCGGCGCGCCACGTTGTAAGCCATCGTGCCGTACAATCCAACGCACGCGATCACCAGCGCCAGCACGGCGAAGCAACCGCACAGGGTGGCGAACATGCGCTCCTGGCCGATGGTCTGATGGACCCGGTCTGACTGCGTGGCGATGTTAAAGACCGGGACGCGGGCATCGGCCTGACGGACCACCTGACGTACGGTCTGCGCGAGCAAGTTAGGATCGCCAGCCGCGCGTAGTTCGTAGTTCATTTGGGCGCCTTTGACGTTCCGCGAGTAAGGCAAGTAGGTGACCGGTGGAATGTCTCCCTTCAGAGAGCCATAGCGTGCATTCTTCGCGACGCCGACAATCTCGACATCCGGGAGCGTACTGACCGCTCCCAATCCGAAACGCTGGCCGATCGGGTCCTGGCCTGGAAAGTATGTCCTGGCAAACTCTTCATTCACCACTGCCACTGCCGCGCCCCGCCGCACGTCGCGCTCGTCAATCTCTCGCCCCCTGAGGATCGGAATTTGCATGGTGGTGAAGAAGGCGGGACCAACATCCAGGAAGGAGGTGAACAGGCTCTTGCCGGTCAGTCTGGGGATCCTGACTCTGGTTTTGTTCTCCGAGCCGGATACCAACACGGTGCTGGAGGAAGTTACACCGCGTACCCCGGGGATCGCCTGCAGCCGCGCCTGCAGATCTTCGTAGAAATGCACCAGCGCCTCATTTTCGTAACCCGTCGGTCGCGAATTGACGGTCACAAGCAGCACATGCTCGGCGTTGAATCCCAGGGCGATCGAGCTCAGATTCGTGAGCGTGCGGACGAAGAGTCCCGCAGCCGCCAGGAGCAGCAGCGAGATCGAAATCTGCAAGACCACCAAGGCGCGGCTGGGAGTAATTCGCCCCTGCGGTCTGCCTGCATGCGCTTGTCTGATCGCGCTATTCAAATCAACACCAAGCGACTGGATGGCGGGCGCCAGGCCGAACACGACTCCGGCGACCAATGACAAACTCATCGCGGCGGCTAAGACCCGCCAGTCCAACTCGGCATGCAGCGTGAAGTTGGCGCGCCCGTTTGCCATCAGGAGCGTCAGAGCATCGATCCCCCACTTGGCAAACGCCATTCCAGCCAAGCCGCCCAGCGAGGCCAGCAACACGGACTCGGTTAGCAGTTGCCGGAGCACTCGGAGTCGGCTGGCTCCGAGGCTCAGGCGCAGGGCCATTTCGCGCCGGCGGAATGCGGCTCGCGCCAACAATAGATTGGCGATATTGGCGCAGGCGATCGTCAGAATCAGCCCGCCCATTCCCATCAACACAAACAGCGGCTTGGAATATTGGCGGCGCAAAAAGTCCAGCCCGCCCGCGCCTTCCTGCAAATAGAGAGCGGGTAGATCGGTTCGCTCCTTGTCATTCACCGCAGTGGCCTGCACCAAATGTTGAAAGCTCGGGGCGACGGCTCGTTCAGCCTGCTCTCTGGTAACGCCTGGCTTGAGGCGCGCCATCATTTGGACCCAGTAGAAGCTGTTATCCAGAGACAGCGGGTTGGCATTCGCGGACGGAGGCAGGAAGATTCCGCTGGTGTGCAACGGTAGATAGACGTCCGGCGGCCCGGCTGGATCGACGCCAAAAAACTCGGGGCCCGTGACGCCAGTCACCGTGTAGGCAACATTCTTGATCTGGAGCGATTGACCGACGGCCCTGGCAACATCGTTGAAATGGCGCTTGGCGTATTGATAGCTGAGCACCGCCACGGGAGGCGCGCCGGCGCGGTCATCCGAACCGTCGATCAGGCGGCCAGCCGCCGGCGGCACGCCGAGGCCGCCGAAGTACTCGCCCGACACGTAATGCCCGTTCGCCAGATCCGCCTCGCCGCGAATCAGCAGACTGACATGGGCGTTTCCAAAGAATGCAAACACCGTCGAGAAGACGGGGCTGTTTGTGCGCAGCAGCTCGTAGGCCGAATAAGGAAAGTTGCCGCTGGTGAATCCAACGCGCGGATCCCGGAAAGAACTACCGGCCATGCTGCGGACCACCGCCGGAGCGTCCTTGCTGTGCCAGTTGAGCACTACCAGCGATTCAGGATTCTTCACCGGCAGAGACCGAATCAAAATCGCGTCCATGAAGCTGAAAATCGCCGTGTTCGCGCCGATGCCAAGAGCGAGCGAGAGCGTCGCCATCGCCGTGAACAATGGCTGCCGCGCCATCGCGCGCAGCGCATACCGTAGATCCTGCACCAATCCGCTCAAGACAGCGCGAGCCATAATCAATAAGATTATGCGATTTGCCATTCTCTCGATTTGCCTCACCGCCGCCCGGGCCGCCGACAACATGCCTCCGGAAGCCGAAATGCGGCTGGCGCGCGAGATCTATCGAGAGATGATCGAGGTTAAGTCCGGGTTCACGACGGGAAGCACCACGCCTATCGCCGAATCGGTCGCCGCCCGCTTCAAAGCTGCCGGCTTCCCCGCCGCCGACATCTTTGTGGGTGGACCAATTCCCACCAAGGCCAACGTGGTGGTGCGTTACCGAGGCACAGGCGCGCGCAAGCCGATTCTCTTGCTGGCCCACACCGACGTAGTCGAAGCCAAACGCGAGGACTGGACCGTCGACCCCTTTGTGTTTCTCGAAAAGGACGGCTACTTCTACGGCCGAGGCTCGGCGGACGACAAAGCGCAGGCCGCCGTCTGGGTGGCGACGCTGCTGCGCTTCACGCGGGACGGCTATCGGCCGGATCGCGACCTCATTCTCGCGCTCACCGCCGATGAAGAAGGCGGCGGCCCCTACAACGGCGTCGATTGGCTGCTGAAGACACACCGGAATCTGATCGAAGCCGAGTTTGCGCTCAATGAAGGCGCGCGCGGCATGCTGGTGAACGGCAAGCGCGTCGAGCACCACCTCGGGCTGGCCGAAAAGCAGTTTGTGAATCTCCGGTTGGAAGTGCGCAACAAAGGCGGCCACAGCGCTCGCCCGGTACCCGACAATGCCATCTACCACCTGGCCGCCGCTCTCCACCGCCTTGCCACCTTCGAGTTTGACTTCCATCTGAACGACATCACTCGCGAGTATTTCCGGCAAGCGGCCAAGACAGCTTCGGGCGCGCTGGCCGCCGACATGGTGCGGGTGGCCGAGGGCGATCGCCAAGCCATGTGGCGCACCGCGGCGGCGTCGGCGCCGTTGAACGCCATGATGCGCACCACCTGCGTTGCCACCCAGATCGAAGGCGGTCACGCCACCAACGCCCTGCCGCAATTGGCCGCCGCCAATGTCAACTGCCGGTTGCTGCCGGACGACTCTGTCGAGCGGGTCGTCACCGAATTGACGAAAATGATCTCCGACGATCAGGTAAAGATCACGATCACCACCAACGAAGGCGCCAGCCCGGCGTCCCCCATGCGAGCCGACATCACCAAGGCCTTCAATCGCCTGACCGACACGATGTGGCCGGGCGTCATCACGGTGCCCACGATGGCAGTGGGTGGCTCCGATGGCCGTTATCTTCGCAGCGCCGGGATTCCGACTTACGGCGTCCAGGGATTCTTTCAGGACCGGGATGACGTCCGCGCTCACGGCCGCGACGAACGCATGCTGGTTCGCTCATTTTTCGAGGGCCAGACCTTCCTCTACGAGTTCGTCAAAGCGCTGACCGGTAGTTAAGTACACTGCTTCAGAAGTTCAGTCACGAATAGAAGAACCGCGTGCTGACGCGTGCGGCTCCGTACCGAGCCGCGACCGCGAGCGGAAGTCGGAAATCGAGTATTAGGTTCTGCGCTACTCTAAATGGGATGTCTGTAAAAGTTACTGTATTCAATAACGGTCCGCTTCGCGTCGAAGGGGACATGACCATCGTCGACGCCACCGGCAAGGAGTTCGGCCTCGGTGGACGCTCCTCAATCGGCTTATGCCGTTGCGGCCTGTCGTCCAACAAACCATTTTGCGACGGCACGCACTCCCGGCAGGGCTTCCAGTCCGCCTGCGAAGCGCGTGACCTGCCGCCCCCCGCAGCCAAGCCATAAAATATAGAATAGAGGTGGGGGCGTAAGTCTTGAGCAGCAGCAGTAGCAGCAGACGCGATCATCCATTGCGGCCGCGGACCGAGCAGATCTTGTGCTCGATCGTCAAATCCTATATTGATACCGGTGAGCCGGTGGCGTCGCTGGAGATTGCCCGTCTGCGCCGTCACCAGTTGAGCGCCGCGTCCATCCGCAACGTCATGGCCGAGCTGGCCGCCGAAGGCTATCTGCATCAGTCCCACGCCTCGGCCGGACGCATTCCTACCGGGAAGGCGTTTGAGTTGTTCGTCGACAACCTTCCTGACCGCCGCCTGCATTCCGAAGAACTGATCCGTATCCGGGAACGGCTGAGCGAAGCTGAATCGCTTGACCGGCGCGTTGAGCAGTGCTCGCAGGTG
>JAYTKJ010000066.1:0-12624 GCA_043730365.1 Acidobacteriota bacterium
TTCCCGGCTCCACATGGTGGGCCACCACTTCGGTAGTTCCGCCGGGAGCGTCCTGACGGTCAACCCACACCACGCCGTCTTCGGGCAGATGGTAAAGCTGTTGTTGTTGGAAATTGATGACGGCCGAAATGAGAGCGGCGGCGGTCAAGACCGCCAACAAAGCGCCAACGAGTTGTTTTTTTAACTCTTTCAAGGCCGAAATCCGAGTGCTGCTACTATTACCGCTAGTAAATGATACACCTTGCCGGTATCGCCTGTGCAAACCAGAGGCCAGTTAAGTAGTGCTTTTTCGATTCAACGCGTTACAGGACCGTCGGTCACCCCGGTATTCCGTTTTTGGAAGCGCCGATTCGGAAAAAGGGAACGCGCAAGTTGTGAAACCGCCGCGGCGCCGGACACGTCCCATTTCCCATGACAGGGGTTGTCCTGGTAAAGAAGATGGCTTGACCTTGCCGAAACAGACCCCTACAATTAAGTCAGTCATGGTATAGGTATGGTGACAGAATGATTTCACGCACGTTCCTGGCCCTTCCTGTCGCGATCGCCTTGGTCGCCTGCTCGCCCCTGGGGGCAGCCGACAAAGACAACAAGAAAGCATCCTCCGCCGGTCCCCGCGAAACCGTGGCGCGGCCGATGACAGACAAAGAAAGGCGCAAGAAAGAAGAGAAACTGCGCAAGGAACTCGAAGGACCCTTCCGCAAGTGGCTCAACGAGGATGTCACCTACATCATCACCGACGAGGAGCGTACGTCCTTCAAGCGTTTGGCGACGGACGAGGAAAAAGAGCAGTTCATCGAAGGATTCTGGCTGCGTCGCGATCCGACGCCCGATTCCACCGAGAACGAGTTCAAGGAAGAGCACTACCGCCGCATCGCCTATACCAACGAGCGCTACGCCAGCGGTATCCCTGGGTGGAAGACCGATCGCGGCCGCATCTATATTGCCTTCGGACCTCCCGATGAAAACGAATCGCATCCCTCCGGCGGCAGCTACGAACGGCCGATCGAAGAAGGCGGCGGCACCACCTCGACCTTCCCGTTCGAAAAGTGGCGCTATCGCTGGATTGAAGGCATCGGCAACGACGTCATCATCGAATTTGTCGATCCGACCATGACCGGCGAATATCGCATGACGATGGACCCATCGGAAAAAGACGCGCTGCTTTACGTTCCCAACGCCGGACTGACGATGTATGAGCAGATGGGCATGTCATCGAAGACGGACCGCTTCAGCCGGACTGACGGCACCCGCCTCGGCACCGGCAATCAGCCGATGTCGATGAAGATGAATCAGTTTGAGCGGCTTCAGCAGTTTGCCCGCCTGCAGAAGGCTCCGACGATCAAGTTCAAGGATCTGGAGGCGGCGATCAACTCTTCGATCAAATACAACTTGCTGCCGATTCGGGTCCGCGCCGACTACATGCGCATGACGGATTCAACCATATTGACCAACGTCACGGCGTTGCTTGAGAAAAAGGACCTGCAGTTCCAGGACAAAGAAGGCGTTTCCAAGTCGATGGTCAACATCTACGGGCGCATCACGTCGATGTCGCGCCGCGTGGTGAACGTGTTTGAGGATGTGGTTGCCACCGAGGTGGCCTCCGAACTCCTCCAGGCCGCCACCAAGACGGCCTCGATCTACCAGAAATCGATCCCGCTGCCCCCGGGCACCTACCGCTTGAACCTGGTGGTCAAAGACATTGTGGGCGGCAACATGACCAACTTCGAGATGGCCCTGAACGTCCCCCGTTACGAGGAAGAGAAGCTTGGGATGAGCTCTATCGTGCTCGCGGACATGATTGAAAAGGTCCCGACCAAGCAGATCGGCACCGGCCAGTTCGTGATCGGCTCCTCGAAAGTTCGCCCGCGCGTGGGCGAGTCGTTCCGCCGCGACGAGAAGATGGGCATTTACGTACAGTTCTACAACTTTACCGCCGATGAAAAGACGGCCAAGCCCAACGCCACGGTTGAATACGAAGTGGTGAAGACGGGCTCTACTGAAAAGATGTTCTCGTTCTCTGAAGAGGTGGCCAAAGTCGATGGCTCCTCCGCGCAGCAATACACCGTCGAGAAGCTCCTGCCGCTGCAGAACTTCGAACCGGGCGATTATACTCTTCGGATGAAGGTGACGGACAAATTTAACAACGCCACCCTCAGCCCGACCGCCACATTTAAGGTGATTTGAGTTAATGTAGGAATAGGTGGCTTTCTGTGAGCCACCAGACGATCGCGTGCCTCGCTTTGTTTCAGGCCCGAATCCGCGGCCAATCCGGCTGGCGTTAGCGCTGGCAGGAGTGGGTCTGTGTCTGGCGGCTCCCAACTCGGCTTTCGCGGCCGAATCGCTTGCTTCCCGTTTCAGCGGCGCCTTGGCTGGCCGGGTAGTGGATGCGGCCGGGGTTCCCCAGATGGGCGCCGCGGTAATGCTATTCAACCGGTATGACCGCCATATTGCCAAGATCGTGACTGGCGAACGCGGGTTGTTCTCCTTTGGCGCTCTCAGCCCTGACTTCTACTCGGTGCGCGTTTCGCTTTCCAGTTTCATGCCGGCGCTGAAGCGCAATATCTCCATTCAACCCGGCCTGAAGAGTTTCCTCACTATCAATCTCACCAGTATGCTGAGCTCGATCGAGCTCGTCTATTTAACGCCCGGTCAAGCCCCGATCATGAGCGAAGACTGGAAGTGGGTGTTGCGCTCGGGCTCGGCAACGCGGCCAGTTCTGCGCATGCGGGGAGGCGTCGACATATCCGATCCCAACCGCATAGCGGCGCGGTCGTCCAATATTTTCTCCGGTACGAGCGGAGTCTTCAGCCTGTCCTCAGGCGAAGGCGGCCCGCTGGCTACCTTGGGCAGTCAGGCGGACTTGGGCACTTCATTTGCGCTGGCTACCTCCGTTTACGGCTCGAACCGGGTTTCGGTGACAGGCAATGTCGGGTATGCATCACATTCGGGCACGCCGACGGCCGGTTTCCGCACCTCATATAGCCGCGACACCGCCACCGGACCCCAGGTCAATGTCACGATGCGCCAAGTCTTTCTACCCGCCCGCATCGGCGCCATGCTCGCCTCGGGCCGCAACGACGGGATGCCCGCCCTTCAAACTCTGGCGGTTTCGTTCCTTGACCGCGTAAAACTGGCCGAAGCCGTCCAACTCGAGTACGGTTCGTCGATGGAATCGGTGTCGTTCCTGGATCGCTTGAATTTCGCCAGCCCATTTGCCCGGTTGCGCTGGGGCGCAGCTGAGTCTGGCGCTCTGGAAGTGGCTTTTAGTTCTGGCACGCCGGCCTTAGAATTATTGAATCCAGGTGAACTTTCCGGCGCCGAGCTGAAGCATCAAATGAACACGCTCTCGCTGTTCCCGCGCGTATCCTTGCGCGATGGTCGCGCCCACGTCCAGCGGGCGGCTAATTTCGAGCTTGGCTACCGGAAAGTGGCTGCGGGGCGAACCTTTACTGCCAGTGGATGGCGTGAGTCTGTGACTAATGCAGCCTTCAACGCCGCCGGCCCGGCCGGAGTCTTCGCCGGACAGGACCTGCTGCCTGACTTGTCGTCCAACATGGCCGTTCTCAATGCGGGCAGTTATCGCCGTATGGGATATGAGGCCTCAGTGACGCAGAAGCTTGGCGAATCGGCCAATGCCACCTTGGCCTACGGATTTGCCGGGGCGCTGGGAGCATCGGCCGGAGAGGCCACGAACCCTGGCGAGGTGCGCTCGCTGCTGTCCCCGGTGGGCCGCCACTCGTTGACGGGCCGAATCAGTGGAACCGCGCCGGGATCGGGAACCCGCTATGCGGTCAGCTACCGCCATACCGATTACAGCGTGTTGCATCCGGTGCACCTGTCTTTGACCCAGCGCATGACGCTGGAACCGGGGCTGAACTTTTATGTCCGCCAGCAAATTCCCCGCGTGGGCGGACTGCTGCCTGGGCGCCTTGAGGCGTCGGCTGAAGTTCGTAACGCGCTTGGTCAGGGATATTTGCCCATCGCTACGCCGGGCGGGTATAGGCTGCTGCTCATCCAATCGCCCCGGGCGGTTCGCGGTGGCTTGAGCCTGATCTTCTAGTCTTCAACTCACAATAGACCGGAAGCGGTTTTCCTGATTGTCTATCGTTTCAATGGAGAGCAGCAACCGGCTCCGCGGCGTGAAGTAGATTCGCACCCTGGGCCGGAAGTCGTCGTACTTGGAACGGAGCATTTCGTAGGCCTCGGGCAGCACTTCGAAGTTTTCCTGGCGGACGGAATAATAGTAGGTCGGCACCATTTCTCCCTTGATGCGCTTGAACCCCTCGCCCAGTTCCTCGTGCCAACTGGGGTCCAGCCTCCCCTCCACCGATGTCACCTCGCCGGTGAGCAGATCCTTTAGCAGCTGCCAGGAGCGCGCGGTGGTATGCAGCATCGCTACGACAAACGCCATGCCGATGCTGAAGGACAGGCCGATGACCTCAAACGCATAGTTGCGCAAGAAGAGCATCCGCGCCAGGCGTGAACGAAAGAGGGATAGAACGATCCCGAGCAGCGCAACCCAGAGGCAGAGAGCCCAGGTGGCTTCACGCAGCGGTTTGGAGGTCCGCCAGAGCACGCGAAAAAACTGCCGGGTGCTCATGAAGCCGTTACGATTGGCCGCGATGTCGGCGGGTTTGAATCGATTGGCGCGTGCTAGATCCTCGGCGAACTCTTGGAGCGAGGGCTCACGGTGCTTATCGCCGAACGAATCGCTGAACTGCGGTAGCGCGGACATTGATTAACCAATCGTCTGACCTCTCGCCTTTCTTTACCGATGTCTGCCCCCCCCAGGGTCGAGGTGGGCGCTCCGAGACGCCCACCCCATCCCGGAGACTACTGCAGGGTGATGGTCGCCGACTTGGTGACTCCTCCGTAGGTGACTGCCAACGTGCCAGTACCCCGGGTCGAACCACGGACAGCCAGGATCAGCGAGGAGCGCCCTGGGGAAATGGGGACGATCCATTGCTTCTCTGTCAAGACACCGCCCAACGTCACTTCGGGCGCCAAACTGCCCTGCACGGCCGGGCTGGAAAGAGTCACCGTGACATAGGTCCAACGGCCGGCTTGGGCTTGCGAACTGACTCGCACGTTCCCAACCGTCAGAACGATTTTGGGAATCGATACCGTGGCCGTTGTGGTGTTGGATCCCAGCGTGGCGGTGATCGTCACGGCCGCGTCGGCCGCGCTGCGGGTGACGGCGAAGTTGGCCGCGCCTGACGTCGCTCCGGGCGGAATGTTGATCTGCCGGTTGCGGATGGCCACCGCGCTCTCGTTGTTCCCGCTCAGCGTCACCAGCGCGCCGTTCGGGCCAGCGGGCGCCGACAGCGTCACGGTCACCATGAGGGACGAAGGTGTTGCCGTGTACACAGCCGAGACCCTGCCTAATGTAATTGCGGTGGCCTTAACGTTGAGAGTCGTATTGACACCTTGCCCAAGGGCTGAGGCTTGGATTCGCACGGTCGCGTCGACAGAAACGGCCACGGTGGTTACCGGAAAACTAGCCGTGGTCTGGCCGCCGGAGACCATCACCGAAGCGGGTACGGTGGCAGCAGACGTGTTGCTTGACACCAGGGTGACCGATAGGCCAGCCGCCGGAGCGGCGCCGTTGAGGGTGACCGTGCCAGCCGCGCCGGTCCCACCCTGGACCGATCCCGGGCTGACCGCGACGGCCAAAACGGTGGGCGGGTTCACCGTCAAAATCGCCTGACGGCCAACGCCGGCGAACGTGGCGGTGAGCGTCACGACGGCCTGTGCACCCACAGCCGTAGTCGTCACCGGCACCTGGATGCTGGACGACCCGGCGGGAATATTCACCGATGCCGAAACAGCGGCAGCTGCTCCGTTGGTGCTGGCGAGCACGATGGCAACGCCACCGGTCGGCGCCGCGGCCGACAAATTGATTTGCAGGGTCGTATTGCCGCCACCGGTCAAAGACGACGCCCCTAGCCCGACCGAAGCCAGCGTGACCGCAGGTGCTGCCGGGTTGACCGTCAAAACCGCTTGCCGGGTAAAGCCGGCCAGGGATGCCGTAATAGTGACCAGAGTCTGCACCTGGACGGCGCTGGATGAAACAGTCACGTCCGCCGAAGACGATCCGCTCAGAACTTGCACCGTTCCCGGCACCGAGGCCGCGCCCGGGGTTCCGCTCGATAGCGCGACCGTTGCGCCCCCAGCCGGCGCCGCCCCGGACAGGGTGACGCGCAGCGTGGCCGGTTGGCCACCCGTGACTGTCGACGACCCCAGCCAGGCCGCCGATTGCAGCGCCGCGGCCGGCGCGGTCACCGTGAGCGTGTCCTGTCGCGTCAAGCCAGCCAGCGAGGCGGTGAAGGCCACCGTCGTTTGCGCCGCCACCGCCGTCGTGGTAACGGCCACATCGGTGGAAGCCGAACCTTCGGGAATCAGCACCGTGGCAGGTAGAGTCGCCACCGCTCCATTGCCGCTGGAGAGCGAAACCAGCAGGCCGCCCGCGCCAGCCGAGCCCGATAGGGTGACGCGCAGCGTGGCGCCTTGTCCGCCGGCGACGGTGTTTGATAGCAGAGCCGCAGACTGCAGCGTGGGAGTGGTCACTGCAGATCCCTTCACCGCCGCAGAGTCGATGGTGTCCATCAGCAGTGACGTGTCTACTGCTTCAAAAACCGAGCCTGGAATCCTCCGCCATTCATCGGCCAAGTTGTCCCATCGCACGTCCTCATCGCCCTGGACATACCAGGAACTGCCGTTGTCCGCCAGCATCATGCCGTATCTCTTGAGGGCCGTCAGTATGATCCGAGTGGTTGGACTGAAGGAGCTGATGTCGAAATTGGCTTTGAGCCTGAAACGCGCGCCCATCGACGGCCGCGTGGGATCGTTGACATAGGACGCGAAGTGCCGGGCAGGCCATAGAAACTCGCGCGTCGTGCGCGGCGCGGTGAAACGCAACGCATGCCTAATCTCTCCGGCCAGGATCTCCTCATAGCGGACCAGACCGGCCGCGATCGGGAGCCCTGCCGCGTCGGCAGATGTGTAGAATTGAGGCCGCAGAAGATTCTTCCTCAGGTCAAATATCGCGGCGCTGTAGACATTCCATGAGCCGTCCGGGTTCTTGACCGAATCGTAGGTCTCATAAAGCAGGCAATTGGTCGTATCCACGACCAACACATGGCGATCGGATCCCCCCTCTACCTTAGCCGCCGGCGGAATCGGATACGGTCCCGGATCACTTTCGTCTTCGCCCGGACTGATGAACAGCGGCACCTTCGGTTGAGACCCGGTCACCAGGTTAACGGGCAGGCCGCTGCCGATCCCGCCGCCGAAGTCCTGATGAAGAGTCGCGGTCGGTCCGATCGAATTCACCCAGTTTGCAGAACTGGGATGCACGGCAAGTCCATCCACTCGTGCGTTCCAGATGTTGTTGGAGGGAAAAACGGGACAGCCGCCGATCGTCTGTGCAGCAGCGTCGAAAGCAAAGAGAGCGATCAGGCACACGGGTGCCTTGTTTTTGAATAACATTCCCCGAACTCCTTAAAAATGACCAGACACGCGCCAGTCATCGACCTTGCACGGGGCAAAGCTGCACCGTGGCAAAGCCGCCTATCTATTTTTTTTCTTTGACGCGTGTACTGTCGGGTCCGGAGATATTTCGATACAGCTCGTATTGTCGCGAAGGCTTTCGACCTTCGCGGTCCTGGCTGCCGCAGCCCGTTCTCCAGATCCCATGAGAGGATTGTAGGCTGCGTCGTTAGAACAGTACATTAGCAATATACCTCAACCGTCATCGGTTCTGGAACTAAAAATGTAAATCCTAGCAGAAAGTTCCAGTACCGAAACGGCTTAGTCCCGTTTTGCCGGGGGCTAACTGGGCAAGCTACAATCGAGCCTGGTTCCCCAAAATGAAAAGACGCGATTTTGTGTTGTCGGCATGGGCACTTCCCGCTCCGGCTGCCGTGCCTTCGGTACTAGTGCATGAGCACGTGCTAGTTGACTTCCGTACGCGGGTGGAGCAGTTGCGTGGTGGCTACGACCCGGGTAAGGTCTTTGAGATCGTCAAGCCCCATTTGGACGAGATACGGCGTCTTGGCTGCATCAGGTTTCAGGACTGTACTCCACACTACATCGGCAGAGACCCGCGATTGCTGCGGAGGCTCGCCGACGCCACCGGACTCGAGATCTGGACTAACACCGGATGGTATGCGGCGCGAGATCATCAGTACTTGCCGCCAGAAGCGCGCACCGAAACAGCTGAGCAGATTGCCCGGCGTTGGGTGAATGAACTGGAGCAAGGCGTGGACGGAATGAAACCGAGGTTTGTGAAGATCGGGGTCAACCGCGCGCCACTGCATGAGTTGGATCGCAAGGTAGTCCTGGCTGCGGCTATCTGCTCGCGGCAAACCGGAGTAACTGTTGCTTCGCATACCGGAGGAGCGGGCCCCGCAGCTTTGGAACAACTCGAAATCTTCACTGGTGCCAAGGCCGATCCGGCCAGATTCGTTTGGGTCCACGCCGACAGCGAAAAGGATCACGCTGTCCACGAAAAGGTGGCGCGGCTGGGGGCGTGGGTGGAATTCGATCACGTCAGCGAGGCTAACCTGGCGTTTCATCTGGAGTCGGTCCAGTTCATGGCGTCGCGCGGATTGCTGGGGCGGACGCTGATCTCGCAAGACGCCGGATATTATAAGCCGGGACAGCCCGGCGGCGGTCCGTTTAAGCCCTATTCCTACCTCTACACCGGATTTCTACCTAAGCTCGATCCAGCCTGGGTGAAGCCATTAATGTCGGACAATCCGGTGGCGGCGTTCGGCGGGAAGCTCTAAGGGCTGGTAAGTTGACGACGTACTCACTGCTCCTTGAGTGCCCACAGGCTGACAGCGAGTTAGTATCTGCCGAGTTGTATGACTTGGGCACGACGGGCATCACCGAACGCGACTTGCCTGGCGGCCAATGCCAAATGGAGGCGTTCTTCGCCCAGCGTTTTGTAGCGCCGGCCGCGCTGGCGGCGTTCCTGCCTGAATGGCGCGAGCATGACGCCGAAGCGCTGTGGGTGGATACGTTTGAGTCCTTCGCCGTGGGAGCGCGCTTATACCTGGTGCCGGCCTGGCGCAATGACCCGGCCCCGGAGGGGAGGCTGCGTTTATCCGTGCACGTGCGCCAGGCCTCGGGTTCGGGCTACCAGCCTGCCACGCGCCTGGCGCTGGAGGCGCTGGAGCGGCACCTGCGCCCTGGCGACCGGTTTCTCGATGTCGGAACAGGCTCCGGGATTCTCTCGGCCGCGGCCGATCTGCTGGCGTCGGGACCTCGCTTTGCCTGCGATCTTGATTTGGCTGCGCTGGGCGAAGCCCGGGAGAATCTCACGCCTGCCCATTTGTTTGGAGGATCGGCTCGGGCCGTGGCGGCGGGGTCGATGGACGTGGTGGCGGCCAATTTGAACGCCGAAGCGTTGCTCAGCCTGGGCCAGCAGCTGACGAGGGTGCTGGCTGCGGGCGGGCGGCTCATCCTCTCCGGCTTCCGCCGCCGTAATCTGGAGAGGCTGGAGGCCGCGTTCGCGCTGACCGTCGTCGAGCGTCTCGTCTCGGGCGACTGGTGCGCCCTGGTTCTGCTGGACTCAACAATACCCGAGCCAACTGCGTCAGACTGGTAGTCATGAAGTACGCTATTGTTCCGCTTGCTCTGCTGGCCATTCTCGCTTTTGCCCAACAACAATCACCACGTTCTAAGCCTACCGGCCCTCAGCAATACCCCGAGTGGGAGGTCCGGGTGCTACATCCGCATGAGGTGGCCGCGGGACGCTACCAGCAGGTGCGCCCCTATGAACTGGATACCCTGGCGCAGGAAGGCTGGGAGTTGGTCTCCATGACCGAGTATGTGCTTCGCAACGAGGAGCACGAGGGGCTCAAGGGCGAGCGCCCCATGGTGACCCAGGCGTATCACTCTTACGCGTTTAAGCGGCTCAAACGCGACCAGACTAGATAACCTCGTCCGCAATATTCCCTAAAGAGCCGGGCAGGTAGGGCGATAAGCATGGTGAGGATCGTTGTCCTAACGTGCCAAAGCTTATGCCGCTCCTGCTGGTTTGTCTCTCGATAGGCGGCAGGCTCTTTGCGCAGACTACTACGCCGCTGAAGGCTTCGCCGGTGGCGCTGACTTTTTCCTATCAGGAGGGCGATGCCAAGCTCCCGGTGGCGCAGACGTTGGCGTTGTCGGGGGCTGTGGGTGCCGGTGTGACGGTGACTTTGTCTGGGGGGCCGTGGCTGGCGGCGTCGCCTCTGATCGCAACTCTGCCGGTGTCTCCCAAAGTGCTGGTCAACCCTACGTCCTTGACGGTGGGGACGTATACGGGCACGATCTCGGTTGTGACCACCGGTTCCGTCCCGCAGTCCGTCGCCGTGCCGGTCACCCTCGTTGTAAGAGCGGCTCCGTCGTCGTTGACGGTGTCGGCTTCGTCGGTGGCGGTCAGCTATGTGCGGGGCGCCTCGGCGCCGGCGCCCACCACGTTGAGCTTGACTTCGTCCGGCGCCGTGCTTTCGTACACGGCCAGTTCGGCGGGCGGAAGCTGGCTGACGGTGTCACCCAAGAGCGGCATCGCGTTTCCGTCCTTTCCCGGAGCGCTCACCTTGACGGTAAACCCGGCGGGTCTGCTGCCGGGCCCTTACAAGGCAACCATTACGATTGCGGTGCCGCAGGCCTCCAATAAGTCACAAACGGTCGCCGTGACCCTCACCGTCGGTCCGGGCTTGCCGGTGCTGAGCACGGTTTGGCCCCCCCGAGTGACAGAAGGCGCGGCTGCGACCACGGTGACCTTAACCGGAGCCAACTTCTTCTCCGGGACGGTTGTCAAGGCGGGGGCGGCCAATCTAGTCTCAACCGTGTTGGGCGATAGCGCGGCGACGGCCGTTATTCCGGCAGAGTTGCTCGCCACGTTCGGCGCCGTGGGGCTGGTGGTTTCGAATCCTGGCACCGGCGGCGGCGATTCGCAATCGGTGACGCTGGTGGTGGACGCCGCGGTGCCCTCGGTGGCGGCCTTGGTGAACGGCGCCAGTTTTGTGGATGGACCGGTGGCTCCGGGCGAAATGGTCACGTTGTTCGGCTCGCGCCTGGGCCCTGATTCCCTCACTTCGTTTGTGACCCCGGCACCGGGCTCCGGCATCGCCACCACTCTGGCAGGCACCACCGTCTTCTTTGACGGCACGCCGGCGCCAATCCTATTTACCTCCGCCCGCCAGGTGGCGGTGATGGTGCCCTACGACGTCGCCGGGAAAACGATCACGCAGATTTCGGTAGACTTCGGCGGGTCCCTTTCGTCGGTCATCGCGCGGAGCGTGGCCGCTAGCGCGCCGGGGCTTTTTACCGCGACCGGTTCAGGATCGGGGCAACTGGCTGCCTTTGTCGTGGACGAAGTAACGGGCGCGGTCACTCTGAACAGCGAAACCTCGTCAGCGTCCAAAGGCGGCGTAGTGGTCTTTTACGCGACCGGGGAGGGGATACCCACGCCGGCCAGCAGCGATGGGCGCATCGTTACCACCGCGTCGCCTGCGCCAAACCCCGCGCTCAGTGTGCAGATAGGCGGAGCCACCGCCACCGTCCTTTACGCCGGAGGGGTGGCCGGCCTGGTGTCGGGCATCATCCAGATCAACGCTCGCATCCCCACCACCATCACCGCTTCCAAAGCCACGCCTGTGGTGCTTACCGTGAACGGTGTCGCCAGCCCGCCCGGAACCACCATTGGGATCAAGTGAGTAGAAGGCGATACCATGGACTGAAGCTAGTCCATGGATCCGCAGCAACTCGATCTCAAGAAAACCGTCAATCTCCCTAAGACCGCGTTTCCGATGCAGGCCGGCCTGCCGCAGAATGAGCCTAAGGCCATTGAGCGTTGGACACGCATGGGCCTCTACGAGCGCATTCGCGCGGCTTCGGCCGGCCGGCCTCGCTATGTCCTTCACGACGGGCCGCCCTATGCCAACGGCAACATTCATCTGGGCCACGCGCTCAACAAGACGCTGAAGGATTTCATCGTCAAGTCCAAGACTATGGCGGGTTTCGATTCGCCGTACGTGCCGGGCTGGGATTGCCACGGGCTGCCGATCGAGATCAAGGTCGACTCGCAGTTGGGCTCGAAAAAGGCGCAGATGACACCCGTGGAAATCCGCAAGGCCTGCCGTGCCTACGCGCAAAAGTATGTCGACCTGCAGAAGCAGGACTTCATCCGGCTAGGCATCTTTGCCGATTGGGAACACCCTTACTTGACCATGGAGGCCAAATACCAGTCGGTGATCGCTCGGGCGTTTGTGGATTTTCTCGATCAGGGCTACGTCTACAAAGGCCTGAAGCCGGTGAACTGGTGCACGAGCTGCCGTACGGCACTGGCTGAGGCGGAGGTGGAGCACGAGAACCATACCAGCCCGTCGATCTGGGTTCGTTTTGTATTGACCTCGGCGCCGGAGAAGATCGACCCGGCGCTGGCCGGCAAACGCTGCTACGGCCTGATCTGGACCACCACACCGTGGACCATCCCGGCCAACATGGCCATCTGCTATCACCCCAAGTTCGAGTACTCGGCCGTGGAAGTGGTGGACGGCGACGTCTACTTTGTGGCGACAGAACTGCTGCCAGCCACTGCGGAAGCCGCCGGTTGGCCGCCCGAGATCCGAA
>JAYTKJ010000067.1:0-1696 GCA_043730365.1 Acidobacteriota bacterium
GTTCGCTGTTTGAATACGTGCGCAACAATGCTCTCAACGCCGCCAACTATTTCTCGCCTGTCGTCAACGGAGCCAAAGTAAGTGATGGCTTAAAGCGCAATCAATACGGCGGCACGATCGGTGGCCCCGTGAACATTCCCGGGCTGTACAAAGGGAAGGACAAGACTTTCTTCTTCTTCGCCTACCAAGGCACGCTGATTCGCCGGACCCCGGTCTCGGCCGCGGTGATCGTCCCCACCGCCGCCCAGCGCACCGGTGATTTTTCCGGACTGCTGCCAAGAGCGATCCGTGATCCGCTGGCCAACTCGCCTTATCCGGGTAACATCATTCCGGCCAGCCAGTACAATCCGATTAGCCGCTACATCATCGAGAACACTATCCCCATTCCCACCAGCGGCAACCGCGTCTTCACGGTCGCACCCAACAATACCGACGATCATCAAGTCACCACACGCGGAGATCACTCCTTCTCGAACGCCAACCGCATTTCGGGCCGCTACTATAAATCGTGGGCCAGTTCGCCGGCGTTCCTGAATCAAAAGAATGTGCTGGAGCGCAACAGCGGCGGCGAATGGTTCAATGAATCCGTGTCGGTTACGGATACCCACATCGTCTCGCCCAACCTGCTCAACCAGTTGCTGTTTGGCTTCACTCGCACCGATGGAGCATTTCAGCCGCCCCAACCCACCAAGAGTCTCGTGGATCTGGGCGCGAAGTATTACAACGACCCGATCTACAAATGGCAAATCGATGTCGCCGGCTACTTCGGCATCGATACGTCCGACACCAATCGCTTCCCGCGCAAGGAATGGCAGATCATCGATACCGTCCGCTGGTCACGCGGGAAGCATGAACTGACGTTTGGGGGCGACTACAGCCGCGGCCGCAACGACATCATCAATAACTTCCGCGCCAACGGCCAATGGAGCTTCAACGGCTCGGCTCCGTTTACTACTGACTCGCTGGCGGATTTCCTCACAGGCCGCTACAACAGCCTTCAGCAAGGCCAGGGCGAGTACAAGAACACCATTGTTCGCCACCTCGGACTCTTCGTCCAGGATTCGATGAAGTTGACGCGCCGCTTCACCCTCAATGCCGGCATGCGTTGGGAGCCGTTCCTGCCGTTCACCGACGAGAACAACAAGATCGCCGTCTGGCATCCGAACGAGCAATCCAAGCGATACCCCAACGCGCCCAAGGGCACCATTTACGCGGGCGATCCTGGGGTGCCCCTCGCCACGATTCCCACTGTGTGGAATAACTTTGGTCCGCGTCTGGGCTTTGCCTACGATGCGTTTGGCGACGCCAAGACGGTGCTGCGCGGTGGCTATGGAATCTTCTTCGATTTCCCCAACGCCATCATGACTAACTCGCATGCCGATCAAGCGCCCTTCGGCACTACT
Organism: Acidobacteriota bacterium; assembly: GCA_043730365.1. Taxonomy (GTDB): domain Bacteria; phylum Acidobacteriota; class Terriglobia; order Bryobacterales; family Bryobacteraceae; genus VFZP01. The sequence continues at coordinate 1,404 of JAYTKJ010000067.1, forward strand.
ATTACCATCTTCGGCAACCTCAACAACAGCTTCAGTAACCCGTATGCGGATTCGGTCAACCCATTCCCCGGCTCTTTGAATCCGCCCAGCACAGTTACCTTCCCGCAGTTCTCTTCGCAGTTCCTGAACGCACCCGATTTCCGGAATCCCTACGTGCAATCCTGGAACCTTACACTCGAACGCCAACTCTGGGGCGGCTTCGTTTCGCGCCTTAGTTATGCCGGATCGAAAGGGACCCGCCTGGGTGGAGGGCGCGAACTCAACCCGGCCGTTTTTGCTCCGGGAGTGACCAC